>NZ_JBHYPS010000007.1:168197-282474 GCF_042746075.1 Streptomyces sp. NPDC058758
CGCCCCCGCCCTCCCCGTGGCCGCCCGACACGGACACGCCCGCCACGCAACCGGGCCCGGCGGGGACCGGCAACGGAGCGGCACGGGGGTCTGGGCCCGGGCCCAGACCCCCGTCCGCCGGGCTGTGCCCGGGCACAGCCCGTCAGGAACCCAGCGGGCAGGTGCCCCGGTACTCGTCGATCGTCAGACTCGGCCGCGGCAGCGGGCAGAGGAACTGCTCGTAGCGGGTGTCGTCGTCGATGAAGCGCTTCAGCCACGCCAGGCTGTACTTGGCGATCGTCGTGTTCGACGTGTTGGGCGTGAAGTGCGTGGCGCCGTTCAGCTCCAGGTACGCCTTGTCCAGACTGTCCGGGAGGCTCTCGTAGAACGGCTCGGAGTGGGTGGCGACGGGCGCGATCGTGTCGCCGTCCGCGCCGATGACCAGCGTCGGCGTGCTGATCTCTGGCCAGGTCTTGTCCGTGTTCCAGCCGGTGAGCGGCACGGCCGCCTTCAGGCTCGGGCGGCTCTTCGCCGCTTCGAGGGTGCCGCCGCCGCCCATCGAGTGGCCCATCACGCCGAGCCGGGAGGCGTCGACGCGGCCGCGGACCGTGCTCTTCTGGGTGAGGTGGTCGAGCGCGGCGAGGAGCTGGCGGCCCCGGCTGTCGGGCTGGTCGACCGTGGTGATCGTGTCGATGACGAAGACGACGAAGCCCTGCGAGGCCAGCCGCGGCCCCAGCCAGGCGACCGAGGACTGCGTGGCGGTGAACCCCGGCGAGATCGCCACCGCGCCGAAGGTGCCGTCGGCGGTGCTCGTCGGGTAGTAGATGGTGCCGCCGCCGAACCCGGTGGCGGCGAGCGAGGAGACCGAGGTCTCCGCGACCGCGTACGGGCCGCGCAGCGCCTCGATGCTCGACTGGGTGGGGGCGGGGCCGCGCTCGTACGGGTTGCCGGTCGCGGCTCCCGCGCCCGGGGCGAGGAGCAGCGCGAGGCCGGCGGCCGAGGCGGTGGCCGCGGCAAGGTATCGCTTCACGACGAAGTCGTCCTCTCGTGTCGTGGTACGGCCGTCCCGGGGGGAGGGGCGGCCGGTGCCGTGGGGCGGCCCCGCCACTGTGAGGGCGCCGCGGAACGCCGTCATCGGCACAATCACCGGTCCCGCGCGCATCCGGAAGCGGCCCCGCCGCCGAAGGGGGCACGGGACCGCCGCGGGCCCGAACGCCCGCCGCCCTCCCCGCACCTCCCGCGAACCACCGCCCCACCCGGGCCCGTCCGGAAGCGAAACGCCCCCGTGAACGACACCCCGCGCACCCCCGCCGCCTCCGGTGACGCCGCGGCCCCCCGTACCGCCGCCGCCTCCGGCGGTGTCCCGGCTCCGCGCACCGCCGTCGTCCTGTTCACCGCCGACCTCCGCGTCCACGACCACCCGCCGCTGCACGCCGCCCACCGGTCAGCCGACGCGCTCGTGCCGCTCTTCGTCCGCGACCCGGCCGTCGACCGGGCCGGCTTCGCCGCGCCCAACCGGCTCGCCTTCCTCGCCGACTGCCTCGCCGACCTGGACGGCGCGCTGCGGGACCGGGGCGGGCGGCTGGTCCTGCGCACAGGCGACCCGGTGGACGAGGTGTGCCGGGTGGTGCGGGAGACGGGCGCGGAGGAGGTGCACACGGCGGCGGGCAGCACCGCCTTCGCCCGCGCCCGCGAGGCCCGGCTGCGGCGCGCCCTGGAGGCGTACGGCTGCCGCCTGTCCGTGCACGACGGCGTCGACTCCGTCGTGCCGCCCGGTGACGTCGTCCCGCAGGGATCGGACCACTTCGCCGTCTTCACCCCGTACTTCCGCCGCTGGGCGGACCAGCCGGTACGGGCCCCGCTGCCCGCCCCGCGCGCCGTCCGCGTCCCCCGCCACGTGGGCTCCGAGCCGCTGCCGTCGCGCGCCGACGTGCCCGGTACGTCCGCGGGGCTGGCCGCCGGGGGAGAGGGCGAGGCGAGGCGCCGGCTGCGGGCCTGGCTGTCCCGGCACCTCGACGCGTACGAGGACCGCCACGACGTCCTGGACGACCGGGCGGGCGACGGCACCTCCCGGCTCTCGCCCTTCCTCCACTTCGGCGCGCTCTCCCCGGCGGAGGCGGTCCACCGGGCCCGCGCCCACGGCCCCGGCGCGGGCGCCGACGCCTTCGTGCGCCAGCTGTGCTGGCGCGACTTCCACCGGCAGGTCCTCGCCGCCCGGCCCGCCGCCGCCCACGCCGACTACCGGCCCCGCCACGACCGCTGGCGGCGCGGGAAGGAGGCGGAGCGGGACCTGGCGGCCTGGCGGGAGGGCAGGACCGGCTACCCGCTGGTCGACGCGGGGATGCGACAGCTGGCCCACGAGGGCTGGATGCACAACCGGGCCCGGCTCGTCACCGCCTCCTTCCTCACCAAGACCCTCTACCTGGACTGGCGCGACGGAGCCCGGCACTTCCTGGACCTGCTGGTCGACGGCGACGTCGCCAACAACCAGCTGAACTGGCAGTGGGTGGCCGGCACCGGCACGGACAGCCGCCCCAACCGCGTCCTCAACCCGGTGCGCCAGGCCCAGCGCTACGACCCCGAAGGGGCGTACGTGCGCCACTGGGTCCCGGAGCTGGCGGGCCTCGAAGGGGCCGCCGTGCACGAACCGTGGCGGCTGAAGGGCCCGGACCGGGCCGCGTACGCCTACCCGGACCCGGTCGTCGGGCTCGCCGACGGCCTCGAGCGCTTCCGGACGGGCCGCGCCTCGGACTGAGGGCCCGACGCCGCTTCGACGCACGGTCGACGCGCCGTGGACGCCGGCCTCCCGCCGCGGGACCCTGGAGGTCCCCGGACGGGAGGAGCGGCGCCGTGACCGCGAGCGGCCACCCGGAGCGGCCGTCCGGTGAAGGAACGCGCGCGGCGACCCGGCGGGCCCGGCGCCCGAGCGCCGGCGCCGCCCGGTGAGGTCCCTAGCCCTCCACTCCCCGGGGCCCGGCGGCCGGCCCGTGACAGACTGCGGTCCTCGGCCGTCACCCGGACGGCCCACGGGAGGTCCGATGTCCGTACGTCCCCGGCCCGCCCCGTTCCGGGAACCGCTCGTGCGGTACGGAGCCGAGGCCCCGGCCGGCGCGGTGCTGCTGCTGCACGGCGGACGGGCCGACGGGCTGGAGGCCCCGCCGCTGCTCAACCTGCCGGCCCTGCGCATGCGGCCCTTCGCCGAGGCCGTGCGGCGGGCCGCGCGCGGGCGGCCGGTCCTGGTCGCCGAGGGCCGCTACCGGCACCGGGGCTGGAACGGCGAGCGCGCCGACGCCGCGCGGGACGCCGAGGCCGCGCTCGCCGGACTGCGGGCACGCTTCGGGCCGCTCCCGGTCGTCCTCGTCGGCCACTCGATGGGCGGGCGGGCTGCGCTCGCCGTCGCCGGTGACCCGGCCGTGCGGGGCGTGGTGGCCCTCGCGCCCTGGTGCCCGCCGGACGAGCCGGTCGCCCACCTCGCGGGCCGCCGCCTCCACCTCCTCCACGACGAGGCCGACCGGGTCACCGGGGCCCGGGACTCCTGGGCCTTCGTGGCCCGGGCCCGGGAGGCCGGCGCGGACGCGACCGGCATCCCGATGCCGACCGGCGGCCACGCCATGCTGCGCGGCGCCCGCCTCTGGCACCGGCGCGCCGCCGAGCTGGCCCTGGAGACCCTGGCCCCCACGCCCGCCTGACCGCCCCCCCCCCGGACGCCCCGGCGGACAGGGGGGCCCAGGGCTTCGCGCGGGCCCGCCGGCCGCATCGCTCCCGGGGCGGGGTCCCGGGCCCCGGCGGCGGTGCGTGCCGCCCTGCCGTGCGGCCGGTCCGGTGCCGCACCGCCGACGGTGCGGCCCGGCCCCGAGAAGGACGGGAGGCCCCGATTCGCGGGAACGGACATATCGGGACAGGATCGGGCGGAGAGATCGGGTGGAGAGCGGGGCGCGCGACGACGCCCCCGCACGGTCGTACGGTCCCGGACCCTCCGCCCCGCGCGTCCGAGGAGGCGGCAGTGGCCGAGCTGATCGTGATCGGGTACGACGACCCCGCCGTCGCCGAGGAGGCCCTCGGCACGGTGCAGGAACTCCAGCGCGACCAGGTAGTCGTCCTCAACGGGCTCGCCGTCGTCTCCGTCGACGCGGAGGGGCGCACCCACGTCGACACCTCGAACCGGGTCGTCGGGGTCACCGCCGCGACGGGAGCCCTGTGGGGCACCATCTTCGGCATCCTCTTCCTCGTCCCGGCGGTCGGCGCGCTCACCGGCGCCGCGCTCGGCGGACTCGTCGGCCGGCTCAGCCGGTCCGGCGTCGACGAGCGCTTCCGGCAGCAGGTCGGCGACCTGCTGCGGCCCGGCTCCGCGGCGCTCGTGGTCATGGCCGCGAAGCTCACCGAGGACAAGTTCACGGCGGCGATGCGGCGGCACGGCGGCACCGTCCTGAAGACCTCCCTCAGCGACGCGGACGAGAGGGAACTCGCGGAACAGCTCGCCGGCCCCGCCTGACCCGGACGCCCCCTGACCCGGATGCCCCGGCCCCCGGTCCCGGATGCCCCCGGCCCCGGGCGACCCGTACCGGCCCGGTACGACCCCTGCTTCGGACGACCGTCCGATTCCCCGTTCGGGCATCAGCCCGCCCGTCCCCACAGGAAGGCCCCGTCCATGGAACCCGTGCTCAGCAGTGAGGTGCTCGCGAAACTGCGCCGGCCCCGGCCCTACCCGGCCGTCTCGCTGGTGATGCCCACGCACCGCCGCGAACCGGACAACGCCCAGGACCCGGTGCGCCTGCGCAATCTGCTCGCGGAGGCGGAGAAGGCGCTCACCGGCGACCCGGACGTGCCGCGCGAGCGGCGGCTCGACGTCCTCGACCAGCTGAGCCGCGCCGCCGCCGAGGTCGACCTCGCGCACGCGGAGGACGGCCTCGTCATCTACGCCGCGCAGGGCGAGCACCAGGTGTGGTCGCTGCCCCGGGCCGTGCCCGAGCGGGTGGTCCTCGCGGACACCTTCCTCACCCGGAACCTCGTCGCCGCCCGCGCCGCCGAACAGCCCTACTGGGCGCTCGCCGTCGCCGCCGACCGGGTCTCCCTGTGGAGCGGCAACCCCGAGCGGACCGTCGAGGCCGTCCGGGACGGCTTCCCGCTGACCCGCAGCCTGGAGGACCCGGACGCCGAACGGAAGGAACGAGTCGGCGACGTCCCCGGCGCCTTCCGGGACGAGGCCACCCGGCAGTTCCTGCGCGAGGCGCACGAGAAGCTGCGGGGCGTCCTCGCCTCCGAGCCCCGTCCGCTGTACGTCCTCGGCTCGCCCGAGGCGCTCGGCCTGGTGGAGGAGCTGGGTTCGCTCGGCCCCGGCACCGTCACCGTGCGGCACGGCGGTCTCGCCGACGGGCCGGCCGCCGCCGTCCACGCCGCCGTCGAGCCCTCCCGCGCCGCCCGCGAGGCCGCCGCCGTCACGGTGCTCACCGCCGACCTCGACGCGGCCCGCGGCCGGCGCGAGTTCGCCGGCGGCATCGACGAGGTGTGGCGGGCCGCCAAGGAGGGCCGCGCCCGGCTCGTCGCCGTCGAGGACGACTACCGGACGGTCGTGCGCGAGGAGGGCGACCACCTGGAACCGGCCGAGGCCGGCGACGCGGGTGCCCGGGACGACATGGTCGACGAGATCGTCGAGCGGGCCCTGGACACCGGCGCCGAGGTGCGCTTCGTCCCCGGCGGCACGCTCGACGGCCAGGGGCGCATCGCCGCCGTACTGCGCTACTGACGGGCCCCGCTCGCGGCAGGAGGCGGGACGCGCGGCAGCGGGTACCCGGCCCCGTGCCTGGCACGGCCCGCCGTCCGCGCTGTATACGCTGGTCACGTGGCCGGCGGACAGGGGAAGCGCGAAGTGCGGGACGTGCGGAGCAGGCAGAGCGATCAGGGCGATCAGGGCGGTCGGGACGGTGGGCTCCCGGCGGCGGGGGCCGTCGGGGACGTCGGACTGCACCGGTTCGCCGTCGCGCTGCGCCGCACCCTCGGCGAGCTCAACCGGGTGGCCCACGACTTCGCCGCCGGCCAGCGCCTGCACCCCACCGACGTCCAGGCCCTCTCGTTCGTCCTCGACCACGAGGGCCCCGTCACCCCCGGCCTGCTCCGGACCCATCTGGGGCTGACCTCGGGCGCGGTCACCGCCTGCCTGGACCGGCTGGAGAAGGCCGGGCACATCCGCCGGACCCGTGAGAGCGCCGACCGGCGCGTCGTGCACGTCGAGTACGCGGACGGCGCCATGGCCGTCGCCCGCGACCACTTCCGGCCGCTGGCGGAGGCGACCGAGAGGGCCCGCGAGCGGTTCGACGAGACCGAACTCGCCACGGTGCTGCGCTTCCTGGACGCCCTCAACGCCGAACTGTCGGAACAGCGCGCCCCCCGTACCTGAACCCGCCTCCCCGGCACCCGGCCCCGGGCCCGGCACCGTCCGTGGCGCATCCGCGGAGGCCGCCGAGAGGGAAGGGACGAGACGAGGGGGCGAGCCCCCGCTCGCTCCGGTCCCATGGAACGGAACGGAACGGAAAAGAACGGAACGGAACGGCCATGACCACACCTTCCGAGCCCGAGCTCCGGCCCGAGCCCGAGTCCCCGCCCCCGTCCGGCGACGTGCCGCCGCCCGGGGCCCGCTGTCTGGTCACCGGGCCCGGCGGCTACATCGGCGGGCGGCTCGTCCCGGAGCTGCTCGACCACGGCTTCCGCGTCCGCTGCCTCGCCCGTACCCCCTCCCACCTGCGGGACTTCCCCTGGGCGGGGCGGACGGAGATCCTCCGCGGCGACGTCACCGACGCGGAGAGCCTGCGGGAGGCCCTGCGGGACGTCGACGTCGCCTACTACCTCGTCCACTCCATGAGCTCGACGGCCGACTTCGAGGACACGGACCGGCGGGCCGCCCGCACCTTCGCCGCGGAGGCCCGGGCCGCCGGGGTGCGCCGGATCGTGTACCTCGGCGGCCTCACCCCCCAGGGCGTGCCCCCGGACCGGCTCTCCCCGCACCTGCGCTCCCGCACCGAGGTCGGCGACATCCTCCTCGCGTCCGGCGTCCCCACCACCGTCCTGCGGGCCGCCGTCGTCATCGGCTCCGGCTCCGCGTCCTTCGAGATGCTCCGCCACCTCACCGAGCGCCTGCCCGTGATGGTGACCCCCAGCTGGGTCCGCACCCGCGTCCAGCCCATCGCCGTCCGGGACGTCCTGCGCCTCCTCGTCGGCAGTGCCCGCATGCCCGCCGACGTCAGCCGCGCCTTCGACATCGGCGGCCCCGACATCCTCACGTACCGCGAGATGATGCAGCGGTACGCGGCCGTCGCCGGCCTCCCGCGCCGCCTGATCCTCCCCGTCCCCGTGCTCACCCCGCGCCTCTCCAGCCTCTGGATCGGCCTGGTCACCCCCGTGCCGGCCGCCCTCGCCCGCCCGCTCGCCGAATCGCTCCGCCACGAGGTGGTCCGCGCCGAGCACGACATCGAGCGGTACGTCCCCGATCCGCCCGGCGGGCCCGTCCCCTTCGACGAGGCGCTCGCCCTCGCCCTGAAACGGATCCAGGAGGCCGACGTGACGACCCGCTGGTCCTCCGCCGCGTACCCCGGCGCGCCCAGCGATCCGCTGCCCACCGACCCCGACTGGGCCGGCGGCAGCCTCTACACCGACGAGCGCGACCGCGCCGTCCGCGCGGACCCCGCCGACCTGTGGCGCGTCGTCGAGGGCATCGGCGGCGAACACGGCTGGTACTCCTTCCCCCTCGCCTGGGCCGTCCGGGGCCGCCTCGACCGGCTCTCCGGCGGCGTCGGCCTGCGCCGGGGGCGCCGCGACGCCCACCGCCTCCGCGTCGGCGACGCCCTCGACTTCTGGCGGGTCGAGGAGGTCGAACCGGGCCGCCTGCTCCGGCTGCGCGCCGAGATGCGCCTCCCGGGCCTCGCCTGGCTCGAACTCCGCGTCACCCCGGCACCCGGTGGCCGCGCCCACTACCACCAGCGCGCCCTCTTCCACCCCCGGGGCCTGGCCGGGCACCTCTACTGGCGCGCCATCGCCCCCTTCCACACGGCGGTCTTCGGCACCATGGCGGACAACATCGCCCGCGCCGCCGAACGCGCCGGACGTGCCGCCGACCCCGCCGGCGCCGCACCCCGCTGACCGTCCCGGCCCCGTGCTCCGCCGACCGCCGCGGCCGGCGGAGCACGGGGCCGGGACGGTCAGTCCTCCTCGTCCGCCGGGTCCTCCTCCTCGTCCACCCGGAACGCCAGCATCGCCGTGTCGTCGCGGTGGTCGGAGAGGCCCTGGAGGACGCGGAGGAGGTCGGGGAGGGAACGGCGGCGGCAGAGGGCGGCCTCGGCGGCCAGCCGGCGCTGGCCCTCGTCGATGGGGGCGGACGGGGTCTCGATGAGGCCGTCCGTGTACAGGAGCAGGGTGTCGCCGGGGCCCAGCACGTGGGTGTGGGTCGTCCGGAGGAGGTCGGAGGCCACGCAGAGCGGCGGGTCCGCGGCGCCGGGGAGGTAGCCGGCGTCGCCGGAGGCCGAGACGACCAGGGGCGGCGGATGGCCCGCGCTGGACCAGGTCATCAGCCACGTGCCGTCCGGCCGGTGGTGCAGGACCACGTGCAGGGCGGTGGCCAGCGAGGCCGTGCCCAGGCCCGCGGAGACGTGGTCGAGCCGGGCCAGGACCGCGTCCGGCCTGGCCCCGGGGCCGCCCGCGTACGCCAGGGCCCGCAGCATGCTCCGCATCTGGCCCATGGCCGTCGCCGCCGTCAGGTCGTGGCCCGCCACGTCCCCGATGCCGAGGACGAGCGTGCCGTCCGGAAGCGTGAAGGCGTCGTACCAGTCCCCGCCGATCTCCCCGCCGGCGACGGCCGGCTGGTACCGCGCGGCCAGCGTCCCGCCCCGCACCGACGGCGGCTCGGTCAGGTGCGCCCGCTGGAGGCCGAGGGCGGTGCGCCGCGCCCGCTGGAGGTCCACGACCTTCCGGATCGGGCGCTGGGCGTGGTGGAGCACCTCCCGCAGCAGCTCGGTCTCGGCCGGACCGGGGACGGGCGTGTCGCCGTTGCTGCTGGTGGCGGCGTAGCCGAGCACCAGGTCGTCGACGATCAGCGGGATCAGGGTGAGGCTGGTGGCCCCCGAGGCGTGCAGCCAGCGCTCGCTGACCGTCGGGATCAGCCCCGGCGGCAACGGCGTGCCGGGCTCCAGGAGGAAGGTGACGGGCTCCCGGCGGTCCAGGACCGCCCGCACCGCCGGGGTCACCGCCACCCGCTGGCCGCGCAGCGCGGGCGGGGCCGGCAGTCCGGGCCGGGTGGCCGACGCGATCCGGCGCGCCGTCACCTCGGCGTGCTCCGGCAGCGGCCAGCCCTCGTGCGAGAGCAGCAGGATCAGGCACGCGTCGGTCAGCTCCGGCACCACCACCTTCACCACCTCGGCGAACGCCTCGTGCAGGCTCGCCCCCGACACCGCCGCGACCTTCCCGAGGAGCCGCTCGCGCAACCGGGTGCCCCAGGCGCCCTCGACGTCGGCGGTGGCCGACACCCACTCGGTGAGGCCGCCGTCCCGCAGGACCGGTACGGAGCGGGTGGTCAGGTGTCGGTACGAACCGTCCGCCGCCCGCACCCGGAACGTCGCCTCGAAGACCCGGGGCCGCCCGCCGCCCGCCGCCGCCCGCCGCCAGGCCTCGCTCAGCTTCTCCCGGTCGCGCGGGTGGATGTGCGCGTACCAGCCGGCGTCGGCCCGCGGGTGCCAGGGGGCCCCGGTCAGCTGCTCCCAGCCGGGGACGATCTCCTCCATGGAGCCGTCGGCCCCCATCACCCACACCATCTGCGAGATGGCCGAGACCAGCGCCTCGTAGCGCTGGAGCGCGAGGGTCTCGGCCGTGGTGTCCATGGCCAGGACGAGGATCCCGGGGCCCCGGTCGGTGGTGACCGGGCTGCACGAGTAGACGAAGTGCCGGGCCTGCCCGGGTGCCCCGGGGTCGGTCCGCCGCTCGCCGACGACCTGCCGGGCCCGGCCCGTGACCCGTACGGAGTCGATCACCGCGAGGAAGCGGTGCCCGTCCGGGTCCGGGAACGCGGCACGGGCCGGCAGCCCGATCCCGCGGTGGCCGAACATCCGGGTGAACGCGGAGTTGGTGTAGAGCAGCCGGTCCTCGGGCCCGGCCAGCACGGCGACGGCGGCGACGGCCCCGTCGAACATCCGCGGATCGACCGGCGCCCCACGCGCCCCGTCCTCCGGCGTCCCGCTCAGCCCGTCCCCCGGAGCGTCGCCCGCCCCGTCCTCCGGCGCCCCGCTCACCCCGTCCCCGCCCGCCGGCGTACGCGCGCCGGTGCCGGTCCCGGCGCCGTTCGCCGTCGCGCCGGTCTCCGGCCCGTTTCCGGGGGCGCCGGGTGCCGTACCGGTGCCGTGGTCGTTTCCGGGGGTGTGCGCGGCGGGTCCGGCCTCCGGGGCGCCGTGGGGTGCGGTGGCGGTCGGGTTCGGGCCGGGCACGGCCGGGCCGGGGCCGGCCGGCCCTTCCGCGCTCCCGTCGCCCTTCACCCCTTCATCATCGCGGCGCGGGCGGCTCCCGGCCCGTCGCCCCTCGGCCGTCCGGGGGCGTCCCGCGTGGTTGACGCGCGTCGACCCGAAGGGCCAGGCTTCCTCCCGACAGGCTCCCTGACAGATGCATGACACGGCGAGCCGCCGTGCCGTGCCCCGTCGCGCCCGGTTCGCGCGCCCGCCGAGGTGGAGGTCCCCCGATGCTCCTGCACACCCGCGCTCCCGCTCCCGCCGTGTCCCCCGTGGCACGGCTCCTGCTCGCCCTCGTCCTGCTGGTCGCCGGCCTCACCGGCGTCGTCGCCGGCGCCGGCCCCGCCCGCGCCGACGGCTGTTACACCTGGTCGCGCACCCTCTCCCAGGGGGCGACCGGAGCCGACGTCACCCAGCTCCAGATCCGGGTCGCCGGCTACCCCGGCTACGGCGGGGTCCTGGCCGTCGACGGCTCCTACGGCCCGGCCACCGCCGCCGCGGTGACCCGCTTCCAGTCCGCCTACGGCCTCGCCGCCGACGGCGTCGCCGGGCCCGCGACCTTCAGCAAGCTGTACGCCCTCCAGGACGACGACTGCACCCCGATCCACTTCAGCTACGCCGAGCTGAACACCTGCAACACCACCTGGGCCGGCGGGGCCGTCAGCGCCGCCACCGCCAAGTCCAACGCCCTGCGGACCATGTGGAAGCTGGAGGCGCTCCGGCACGCCCTGGGCGACCAGTCCATCCGGGTGACCAGCGGCTTCCGCAGCAGCGCCTGCAACGCGGCGGTCGGCGGCGCCTCCGACAGCCGTCATCTCTACGGCGACGCCGCCGACCTCGGCTCGGGCCCGCACTCGCTGTGCCGTCTGGCCCAGCAGGCCCGGTACCACGGCTTCAACGGCATCCTCGGCCCGGGCTACCCCGGTCACTCCGACCACGCCCACGTCGACCACCGGCCGAGCCGCTACTGGTCGGCCTCGTCCTGCGGGATCTGACCCCGGGGCGGCGAGACACGCACCGGCCCGGTCGCGCACGCGCGCGACCGGGCCGGTGCCGTCGGGGCGGGGGGCGGTTCAGCAGGTGACGCCCACGTGCGCCAGCGCCTGCTTGAGGAGGACGCCGTGGCCGCCGGGCATCTCGCTCTGGACCGCGGGGGAGGCCGCCTCGTGGGGGGTGAACCAGACCAGGTCGAGCGCGTCCTGACGGGGGCGGCAGTCGCCGCTGACCGGGACGATGTAGGCGAGCGAGACGGCATGCTGGCGGGGGTCGTGGAACGGCGTGATGCCGGCGGTGGGGAAGTACTCGGCGACCGTGAAGGGCTGGAGGGAGGCGGGCACGCGCGGGAGGGCGACCGGGCCGAGGTCCTTCTCCAGGTGTCGCAGCAGGGCGTCCCGGACGCGCTCGTGGTGCATCACGCGGCCGGACACGAGCGTGCGGTTGATCGTTCCGTCGGCGCCGATGCGGAGCAGCAGTCCGATGCTCGTGACCTCACCGCTGTCGTCCACCCGTACGGGAACCGCGTCGACGTACAGGATCGGCATCCGGCCGCGGGCCGTCTCCAGCTCGTCCGAACTCATCCAGCCGGGCGTGGTCTCAGTCATGTCAGACATCGCCTGATCATACTTTCCGCCACGGCCGCGCGGCCACGATTCCGGCATCCGCCGTCCGGGTGGCCGGGGCGTGCGGGCCGCGGGACCGGTCCCGACGCTTGGTCAAGGGGAGGGAAAATCACGGGAATTGGTCTAGTCCAAGCCTGTTCCGGGTGGGCAGGGGAAACGCGCGACCACGCGCCCGACAGGTCTAGTCCAGTCTCGGTCCGGGCTGTTGACCCGCTTCCGCGCCGCCCCCTATCCCAGTACCCGGCACCTCGCCCGGCTTCCACCCGGCAGGGGCCTCCCGACCACGTCCCGACCACCCCTCACACCTCCGGGGAATGACCGACATGAGAAGCACGCGCCCCCTCCGGGCCCTTCTGGCCACCGTCACCACGGTCGTGGCCGCCGCCGGCCTGACCGCGCTCGGCGGCGGCTCCGCCCAGGCCGCGACACCCCTGCCGAACCGCGTGTTCGCCCCGTACTTCGAGGCGTGGACCGGCGAGAGCCCCGCCGCGCTCTCCGCCCAGTCCGGCGCCAAGCACCTCACGATGGCGTTCCTCCAGACCGCCGCCAAGGGCTCCTGCACGCCGTACTGGAACGGCGACACGAGCATGCCGGTCGCCGCCGCCACCTTCGGCGCCGACATCAAGACCATGCAGGCCCGCGGCGGCGACGTGATCCCGTCCTTCGGCGGCTACACCGCCGACACCACCGGCACCGAGATCGCCGACAGCTGCACCGACGTCAACCGGATCGCCGACGCGTACGAGAAGGTCCTCACGACCTACGACGTCACCCGCCTCGACATGGACATCGAGGTCGACTCCCTCGACAACACCGCCGGCATCGACCGCCGCAACAAGGCCATCAAGGTCCTCCAGGACCGGGCCGCCGCCTCCGGCCGCACGCTGGAGATCTCCTACACCCTGCCGACCACCACCGGCGGCCTCGCGTCGAGCGGCCTCGCCGTCCTCAAGAACGCCGTCGCCAACGGCGCCCGCGTCGACGTCGTCAACCTGATGACCTTCGACTACTACGACAACGCCGTCCACGACATGGCCAAGGACACCCAGACCGCGGCCCAGGGCCTCTACAACCAGCTCGCCAAGCTCTACCCCACGAAGAGCGCCGCCCAGCTCTGGGGCATGATCGGCGTCACCGAGATGATCGGCGTCGACGACTTCGGCCCCGCCGAGACCTTCACCCTCGCCAACGCCCGCACCGTGTACGACTGGGCCGTCGGCAAGGGCATCAACACCCTCTCCTTCTGGGCGCTCCAGCGCGACAACGGCGCCTGCCCCGGCGGCGCCGCCGCCGACCACTGCTCCGGCATCGCCCAGAACACCTGGGACTTCAGTCACGTCTTCGCCCCGTTCACCGGCGGCACCACCACCCCCGCCGACGACTTCTCCGTCACCACCGGCCCCGCGAGCGGCACCGTGACGGCCGGCGCCTCCGCCACGACCACCGTCGCCACCGCGGTCACCGCCGGCTCCGCCCAGCCCCTGAACCTCACCGCCTCCGGTCTCCCGGCCGGCGTCACCGCGAGCTTCAGCCCCGCCTCCGTCACCGCCGGAGGCTCGTCCACCCTGACGCTCTCCACCGGCGCGACGGCGGTCTCGGGGACGTACCGGATCACCGTCACCGCGGCCGGACCCTCCGCCGCGCACACCGCCACCTACGACCTGACGGTCACCGGCGGCACCCCCCGGTGCACCGCCGCCCCGTGGGCGAAGGCCACCACCTACACCGGCGGCCAGCAGGTCTCCCACCAGGGCCACACCTGGAAGGCCAAGTGGTGGACGCTGGGCGAGGAGCCCGGCACCACCGGCGAGTGGGGCGTCTGGCAGGACCTCGGCGCCTGCTGACGGCCGCCCCGCCCCCCCGGTCGCCCCCCCCCCCCCCCCGGGGGGGGGGCGACCCGCTTCCTACTTCACCGAACCGGCCATCACCCCCCGCACGAAGTGCTTCTGGAAGGCGAGGAACACCACCAGCGGCACGGCCAGGGAGAGGAAGGCGCCCGGCGCCAGGACCCCGATGTTGCTGCCGAACTGGCGCATCTGCGACTGGAGGGCGACCGTCAGCGGCTGGGACTCGCCGTCCGCGAAGAGCAGGGCCACCAGCATGTCGTTCCACACCCACAGGAACTGGAAGATCGCCAGACTCGCGAGGGCCGGCCGCCCCAGCGGCAGGACGAGCCGCCGGAAGATCCGCCACTCCCCGCCGCCGTCGAGCCGGGCCGCCTCCAGCATCTCCCGCGGGATCTCCGCGAAGAAGTTCCGCAGCAGGAACACGCCGAACGGCAGGCCGTACGCGACGTGGAAGAGGACCACCCCGGCCACCGTCCCGAACAGCCCCACCGCGCCGAAGAGTTTGGCCACCGGCAGCAGGCCGATCTGGACCGGCACCACCAACAGGCCGACCACCACGAGGAAGAGCGCGTCCCGGCCGGGGAACTCCAGCCAGGCGAAGGCGTATCCGGCGAGCGCCGCCACGCCGACCACGAGGAGCGTGGTGGGCACCGAGATCAGCACGGTGTTCCAGAACGCCCGGACCAGCCCCGCGTCGTCGAGCAGGGCGCGGTAGTTGTCGAAGGACAGCTGCGCCGGGTCGGTGAACGCCGTCCACCAGCCCTCCGAGGCGTTGTCCCGCTCCGAGCGCAGCGAGGAGAGCAGGAGCCCGGCCAGCGGGGTGATCCAGACGAGGGCGACCAGGACGAGCAGGCACTGCACGGCCGTGCTCCCCAGCCACCGCGTGACGCGCGTGGGCCTCCTCATGAGCCGCCCTTCCGGAAGCGCCTGATGTTGAAGACCATCGCCGGGACGACGAGCAGGAGCAGCAGCACGCTCAGCGCGCTGCCGAGGCCCTGGTCGTTGCCGCCGCCGAAGGAGACCAGCCACATGCGGGTGGCCAGCACGTTCGCCTCCTCCTGCACCGGGCCGGGGGCGATGACGTAGACGAGGTCGAAGACCTTCATCACGTTGATGACCAGCGTCACGAAGACGACCGTGAGGACGGGGGCGAGCAGCGGCACGGTGATCCGGCGGAAGATCTGCCGCTCGTTCGCGCCGTCCACCCGGGCCGCCTCCAGGACGTCCCGGGGGAGGGCGGCGAGCCCCGCCCCGATCAGCACCATGGAGAAGCCGGTCCACACCCAGAGGTAGGCGCCGATGATCGCCGGGGTGACCAGGGCGGGGCCGAGCCAGTCGACCCCCTCGTACCCGGCGGCGAAGTTGGCGGCCGGCACCCGCAGCCGGTACGTCCCCTCGCCGAGCCCGTCCAGGCGGAAGGTTCCGTCGGCGGCCGTCCGCGCCGACGCCACCGCCCTCCCGTCCCGGACCGCCTCGACCGTCATCCCGGGCAGCCCCTTCTCCCGGTCGTCGACGACCCCCGGCCGGCCGCCGGTCCCGGGCGTGAAGTCCAGGTAGACGGTCCCCGACAGGCCGTCCGGCGCGGGCGCGGGGGCCCGCGCCGGTTCCGCACCGCCCGGTACGGCCCCGGGGGCGACGCCCACGAAGGGCAGCACCGCCACGGAGCCCGCCCGCAGCTCGCCGGTGGTGTACCCGCCGGCCGGGCCGCCGGTGAGGCCCCGGCCGTCCCGGGCGCGGGCGGTCGGATAGGGCGAGGGTTCGGCGAAGGCGTCGTGGACGCCCACCACCACCGCGTTGAGGACGCCCCGGTCGGGATCCTGCTCGTACGCCAGCCGGAAGACGATGCCCGCCGCGAGGAACGACACGGCCATCGGCAGGAAGAGCACGAGCTTGAACGCCGTCGCCCAGCGGACCCGCTCCGTGAGCACGGCCAGCAGCAGGCCGAGCCCGGTGAGCAGGACGGGGGCGACCACCACCCAGACGGCGCTGTTGCGGAGCGCCTTCAGTGTGGCCGGGTCCCGCACCATCTCCACGTAGTTGTCCGCGCCGACGAACCGGTCGCCGCTCGCGTCGAACAGGCTGCGGCCGACGGAGAAGACCACCGGGTAGGCGACGAGCGCCCCGAGGAGCAGCAGGGCGGGCAGGGCGAAGGCGGCGCCGAGGAGCCGCCTCCTGCGCAGGGCGCGGCGCCGCGGATCCGCCGCGGCGCGCGCTGTCGGCTGCCGGTCCATGACGGGCCGGCCTCAGTTCCCGTACGCCTTGGCCGCCGCGGCCTCCAGGGCGGCCGCGGTCCGCTTCGGGTCCGAGGGGTCGCGGAGGAAGTCCTGGAGCAGCTTCCACTCGCCGGCGCCCTTGGTGCCGCCGAACGCGGCGGGTGCCTGGTCGGACATGTCGAAGCGGACGGTGTCGCCCGCCGCGACCAGCGAGGCGGCCGTGGCGCGGGCGGTGTCGTCCGCGTACGCCTCCGGCTTCACGTCCTTGTTGGGGGAGAGGAAGCCGCCGGCCCCGGCCCACACCTCGGCGGCCTCGGGGGTGGCCAGGAACTCCAGGAGCCGCATCCCGGCGTCCGCGTTCTTCGCGTCCTTGAGGACGACGGCGGCGTCGCCGCCGCTGACCACGGGCGGCTTCCCGGAGCCGACCGGCGGGAACGGGAAGAACTTCGCGTCCTCGCCCGGCTTCCTGCCGAACTCGTCCCTGGCGACGCCGCCGACGAAGTCGCCCTCGTAGACCAGGGCGGCCTTCGGCTCGGGCCCGAAGACCTTCTCCACGGAGCCGGGGAAGTCGGTCCGCAGCGCCTCGGTGGCGCCGCCCGCGACCAGCCGCTCGTCCTCGAACACCTCGGCCAGGGTGGTGAGGGCGGTGACGACGCTGGGATCGGTCCACTTCAGCTCGTGGCGGGCGAGCAGGTCGTACTTCTCCGGCCCCGCCTGCGACAGGTAGACGTTCTCGAACCAGTCGGTGAGCGTCCAGCCGTCCTCGCCGGCGACGGCGAACGCGGGCCTGCCGGAGTCGGCGAGGGTCCGCCCCGCCGCGAGGAGCGCGTCCCAGCTCTTCGGCTCGGCGACCCCGGCCTGTTCCAGCGCGTCGGGGGCGTACCAGACCGTCGACTTGTGCGCGGCCTTGAAGTACAGGCCGTAGTAGGCGCCGTCGACCGTGCCGTACTCCTTCCACACCGGTGCCAGGTTCCCGGTGGCGGTCGTGGCGGTCTTCTCGGAGAGCGGCTTCAGCCATCCGGCCTTCGCGAACTGCCGGAGGACGCCGACCTGGGGGACGAGCACCACGTCGGGGGCGTTGCCGCCCTCGATCTTGCTGCCGACGAAGGTGGAGACGTTGTCGCCGGAGGGCACGAACACGGTCTTGGCGCCGGTCTTCGCGCTGAACGCGTCGAGGACCTTCTTGAAGTTCTTCTGCTCGCCGCCGGTCCACACGCCGGCGACGGTGACGGTCGTGCCGGCGAGTTCGCCGCCGGCGGCCTTCGGGTCCTCGGAGCCGCAGGCGGTGAGCGCGAGGGCCAGCGCCGCGGTGAGCGCGCCGCCGGCGCGGAGGGTCGTGAGGGAGGGTCGTCGCATGGTCGTCCTTCCTTCGCTTCGATGCATTCATGTTAAGTAGCGAAGACGAATCCGTGTCAACGGTGGCGACCCAACAGGCTTGGTATGGAGCTGATTTGGGCAGCACTGAGGAAGGTCCGGACGATCGGCTACCTAACGCGCAGGCAGAGGGTTCCAGGAAGGGAGGGACGGGATCGCCGCCAGTTCACGGGTCAGCCGCCGGGCCCCCTCCTCCGGCGAGGCCCGCAGCGCCAGCACGTCCTGTGCCACCACCTGCACCGCCAGGCTCACCTGGTCGTACCGCGCGCTCTTCGGCCGCGGCACCGCCGCCAGCACGCTCTCCCGCAGGATCGGCAGGTACGGATGGGCCCTCACCAGCTCCGGATCCGCGTACAGCGAGGCCCGCACCGGCGGCAGCGAACCCCGCGTCAACACCTGCCGCTGCACCCGCTCGCTCGTCAGGTACGCGAGGAAGTCGGCGGCCGTCGCCGGATGCCGCGACCGGGCCGACACCGCCAGGTTGGAACCGCCCAGCACGCTCCGGCCCGGCCCGTGCGGACCCGGCAGCGGAACCGCCCCGAACCGCCCCGCCACCCCCGACCCGGGGCGCGCCGCGTCCGCGTACACGTACGGCCAGTTCCGCAGGAAGAGCAGCCGGCCCTCCTCGAAGGCCCGCTTCGACTCCTCCTCCTTGAACCGCAGCGCCTCCGCCGGGATCCAGCCCTCCCGCACCCCGCCCGCCAGGAACGACAGCGCCGCCCGCACCGCCTCCGCGTCCGCCTCCGCCCGCGCGCCCTCCTCGCCCGGCACCGTACCGCCCGCCGACCGGATCGCCTCCGTGACGTTCACCGCCAGCCCCTCGTACGGCAGGAACTGCCCCGCGTAGCCGCCGAGTCCGTGCCGCGGCGCCAGCGTCCGGGCCAGCCGCGCCAGCTCCGCCCAGGTCCGGGGCGGCCGCTCGCCCGCCGCGTCCAGCACGTCCTTCCGGTAGTACAGCAACCCCGCGTTGGTCACGTACGGCACCGCGTACAACCGCCCCCGGAACGTCGCCGTGTCCACCACCGGCGGCAGGAACGCGCCCAGGTCGAACCGCGCCCGCTCCAGCGGCGCGATCAGCCCCGCCGCCGCGAACTCCGACGTCCACGCCACGTCGATGTTCAGCACGTCGAACCGGCGGCTCCCGGACCGCAGTTCGCTCAGCATCTGCGCCCGCGTCTCGTCCGCCGCGTCCGGCAGCTCGACCAGCGACACCCGCTCCGCGGGCCGCCCCGCGTTCCACTCCTCCACCAGCGGCGCCAGGTAGTCCGTGAGGTCCCCCGCCGTCACGAACGTCAGCGCGCCCCGCCCCCCGGCCGCCCCCGCCCCGCCCGGCGGCGCGCCCCCGGCGCACCCCGCCAGCAGGACCGCCACGACCAGCGCGCCCCTCGCCACGGACCGTACCCACCCCATGCGCACCTCCCGGACGCGGTGCCCCGCGCGACGGTCCATCGTGGCAGGACCCGGCGCGGGCCGCATCGGTGATACTGGTCCGGCGGACCCGGCGACCGCCGGTCCAGCGGCCCCCGGGCCGCCGCCACCGGCCGGGAACGGCGCACGACACGGAAGGGGGAGCGCGTGCGGCAGCAGCTGCTGGCACTCCTCACCCGGGGCCCCGCCCACGGCTACGAGCTCAAGCAGGGCCTTGAACAACTCCTCGGCTCCGCCTACCCTCAGCCCAACGTCGGCCAGGTCTACGTGACCCTCGGCCGGCTGGAGAAGAGCGGACTCATCGAGGGCGAGGACGTCGAACAGACGGGCCGCCCCAACAAGCGGATCTACCGCCTGACGGACGCAGGACGGGAGGCCGTCGCCGCGTGGTTCGAGGACACCACCGACGAGCCCAGGGTGCGCGACGGGTTCTTCATGAAACTCGCCCTCGCCCCCCTCTCCGGGCTCGCCGACCCGATCGCCCTGATCAACCGGCAGCGGCGGCAGCACCTCAACACCATGCGCAGCCTCTCCCGGCTCGCCGCCGGCGAGGACCGCGACAACAAGATCGCCCAACTCCTCATCGAGGGCGCCATGCTGCACCTCCAGGCGGACCTCGACTGGCTGGAGCGCTGTCAGGAGGAGCTCGAATGACCGAGCCGGACACCGCGGGGAAGCCGCCCCCGCCGGGCGTCATCGTGCGCGCCGAGGGCCTGTCCAAGACCCACCGCGGCGACCGCGCCCCCGTCCACGCGGTGCGCGGCGTCGACCTCACCGTCCGCGAGGGCGAGTTCGTCGCGATCACCGGTCCCTCCGGAGCGGGCAAGTCCACCCTCCTCCACCTCGTCGGCGGGCTGGAGCGCCCCGACGCCGGCCGCCTCTGGATCGGCGGCGAACGCGTCGACGGCCACGGCGAGGCCCGCTGGGCGGTCCTGCGCCGCCGCGGCGTCGGCATCGTCTTCCAGTTCTTCAACCTCGTCTCCCACCTCACCGTCGCCGACAACGTCGAACTCCCCGCCCTCCTCGCCGGCGCCTCCCCCCGCGCCGCCCGCGCGAGCCGCGCTGGCCTCCTGGCCGAACTCGGCCTCCAGGGAAGGGAGAACGCCCTCCCGGGCGCCCTCTCGGGCGGCGAGCAGCAGCGCGTCGCCCTCGCCCGCGCCCTCGTCAACCGGCCCGCGCTCCTCCTCGCCGACGAGCCCGCCGGCAGCCTCGACAGCAAGGGCACCCGCGACGTCCTGCGCCTCCTCGCCCGCTTCCACGCCCGGGGCCAGACCATCCTCATGGTCACCCACGACGCCCGGATGGCGAGCGCCGCCGACCGCGTCATCAGCTTCTTCGACGGCCGGATCGCCGACGACGCCGCCCTCGGCGGCCCCGCCCCCGCACGCCTGGGGGTGACCGGCGTGCTCGACCTGGCGGACTGACCGGGACCGACGGGACCCACCCGAAGCGACCCGGACCGCACGGTACGGGCCGCGCCGGAGCGGCCGAGGAGAAGAGGGAGGGCGGAGCGCATGCGGGCGACCTGGCGGTGGGTCCACTCCGACCTCCGCACCCACCGGGGCGAAGCTCTCTTCGCCGTGCTCGCCAGCGCCGGCGTCATCGCCTCCCTCCTCCTCGCCGCCGCCCTCCTCGGCTACGCGGTCAGCCCCTGGCAGCGCGTCTTCCACCAGTCCCAGGGAAGCCACGTCTGGCTCCACGGACGTGACGGACGCGACGGCTTCGACCCGGCCGCCCTCGCCCCGCTCGCCTCCCTCGACGAGGTCGCCGCCGTCTCCGGCCCCTTCCGGACCGCCGCCGCCACCCTGGAGGCCGGCGGGACCCGCGCCGGCGTCGCCCTGCGCGCCACCGGCACCCGGCCGCCCGACACCGCCCGCCCCCTCCTCACCGACGGCCGCTGGCTCACCGCCGGTCCCCCGCGCGACCAGATCGTGCTGGAACGCACCCTCGCCCGCACCCTGTGGGCCGAACCCGGCGAGACCGTCACCGTGACCCTCTCCGGCCGCCACGGCCCCACCACCCGCACCCTGTACGTCGCCGGCGTCGCCGAGACCGCCGAGCCCCGCTACCGCGCCGGCCAGGGCAACGGCGTCGGCTGGCTCCTCCCCGACACCCTGGACCGCCTCGACCCCGCCGCCACCGGACAGACCGTCGGGCTGCGCCTGAAGGACCCCGACGACACCGACTACGCCGTCCAGCGCGCCGTCACCCTCCTCGGCGCCGAGCGGATCGACCAGGTCACCACCTGGCAGCAGGCCAGGGCCGACCTCGGCGGCGACGACCGGCTCCTCGGCCAGATCTTCGCCGCCTTCGGCCTCGCCGCCCTCCTCGCCGCGGCCGTCGCCGTCGCCGGCGCGGTCCGCGCCCGCGTCAGGGGACAGGCGGGCGACATCGCCGTCCTCAAGGCCGTCGGCTTCACCCCCGGTCAGGTGATCCGCGGCTTCCTCCTCCAGCACCTCGGCTTCGCCGTCGCCGGCGCGGCGCTCGGCACGGCGGCCACCCTCGCCTGCGGCCGGTGGATCCCCGGCCGCGTCGGCGACGCCGTCGCCCTCTGGCCCCGCATGCCCGGTCACCGCGCGGCCGTGACCGGCGTCCCCGTCGCCGCCGTCCTCCTCATCGCCGCCGCCACCGCGCTCGCCGCCTGGCGGGCCGGCCGCGTCCCCCCGGTCCCCGCCGCCCGCCGGGCCCACCCCGCCGCCCGCCCGCTCTCCGCCCTCGGCCGCCGCGCCCTCGGACTGCGCCTCTCCCCGGTCCTCGTCCTCGGCTGGCGCTCCGCCTTCACCGCGCCCGGCCGCGCCCGGGCCCTCGGCGCCACCGCCCGGCTCGCCCTCCCGATCGCCCTGATGACCGTGGCCCTCGTCGCCTGGTCGACCCTGGGCCAGTTCCGTACCGACCCGGCCCGCGTGGGCCGCGCCGCCGCCCTGACCGTACGCACCGAGCAGCCGGACTCCGCGGCCGACCGGGCCGCCGCGCTCGAAGCCGTCCCCGGCGTCGCCGACGCCGTCCCCGGCGCCGAGTTCCTCGCCCTCGTGCCCGGCCAGACCGCCACCATCACCCTGCGCGGCCTCGGCACGGCCGACGCCCCCTACCCGCACACGATCGCCGAGGGACGCGCCCCCGCGGGACCCGACGAGGCCGTCGCGGGGCAGGGCCTCCTGGACCTGCTCGGCGTCCGGGTGGGGGAGTGGGTGCGGATGACCGTCGGCGGCCGCCCGCAGATCCTCCACCTCGTCGGCCGCAGCATCGAACCCGACCACGGCGGCCGGGTCGTCTCCACCACCCTCGACACCCTCCGCGACGCCGTCCCCGACCTCCGCCCCGCCTTCCACGCCCTCGTCCTGCGCCCCGGCGCCGACCCCCGGCGGACCGCCGCCGCCGTCGCCGCCGCGACCGGCGGCGACGCCGAGATCCGCTCCACGGCCGACCCGGCGGGCGGCGAGGATGCCCCGCGCGGGGTCCTCGCCGCCCTCGCCGCGGTCCTCGCCCTCATCGCCCTCGTCGAACTGCTCACCCTGATCGGCACCGGGGTCCGCGACCGGGCGCGTGACCTGCTCGCCCTGCGGGCCGTCGGCCTGACGCCCCGCCAGATCGGCGCCGTCGTCGTCACCGCCGCCGCCCTCACCGCCCTGGCCGCCGCCCTGCTGGGCACGGCCCTCGGAGCGGCCCTCGGCCACCGCCTCGTCGACGCGGAGGCCGCCGCGACCGGCCTCGGCGCGGGCGTCGCCCGCCTCCCCGGCCCCGCGCTCCTCGGCGCCCTCGTCCTGGCCGTCACCGCGACCGGCGCCCTCGCCGCCCTGCCCCCCGCCGTCCGCACGGCCCGCCGCCGTCTCGCGGACTCGGCCGGGGAGACGTTCTAGCCCACCGGGCGCCGCCGCGCACGCGGACGGGCCCGCGCCGCCAGGGGTGGGGACGGCACGGGCCCGGTTCGGGGGGCCCGGTCACGAGGGCGCGGGTTCGGCCGGCCGGTTCGAGGGCGCCCGGTCAGGGGGCCGGATCAGGGGGCCGGGCGCGGCCGGTCGGTCCGGGGCCGCGGGTCAGGGGCGCAGGATCAGCCGGATCGGGTCGCCGGCCTTGCTCTCCAGCCGCTCCACCGCCTCGGCGGCCCGGGCGAGCGGGAGTTCGCCGCTGATCGACCCGGAGAAGTCGAGCCGGCCGCCCCGGACCAGCGCGAGCAGCTGCGGCAGCGCCACCGGCATGTCGGAGCCGTAGTGGCCCAGGACCTGCTGCTGGAGGTAGCTGAAGCGGGTGCCGTCGGCGACGGTGAGCGGCTGGTCGGTCAGGCCCACCAGGACCAGCCGGCCCTTGGGGGCGAGGACCGACAGCGCCTGCGCCCGGACGGCCGGGACACCGGCGAAGTCGAAGGCCGCCGCGAGACCGGCCCCGCCGGTCGCCGCGCCGATCCGCTCGCGCAGCGCCGGGTCGGCCGGGTCGAGCGCGAGGTCCGCGCCCCGGGCGAGGGCGCGCTCGCGGGCCGTCGGGTTCGGGTCGACCGCGACGATCGGGTACGCCCCGACGGCCCGCAGCAGCTGGACGGCGTGCACGCCGAGTCCGCCTGCGCCCCAGACGCCGACCGCCTCGGCCGGCCGGACGGCGCCCGTGACCGTGATCGCGCCCCAGGGGGTGGAGACCGCGTCCGGGATGATCGCGCCCTGGTCGAAGGGGATGGCGTCGGGCAGTTCGGTGAGGGCGTCCTCGGCGGAGAGCGCGTACTCGGCCCAGCCGCCGTCGTAGTCCACCCCGCGGGTGTGGGTGACGCCGTCGCGGACCTCGCCCGCGTACAGCACGACCCGCTGCCCCGGGGTCCAGCGGGTGACGCCGGGCCCGGTCTCCGCGATGGTGCCGGACACCTCGTGGCCGAGGGTGACCGTGTCGCCGGGCAGTAGCAGCGGGGTGAGGGTGCCGTCGATCAGGTGGACGTCCGACAGGCAGACGCCGGCGGCCTCCACCTTCACGAGCACCTGGCCGGGTCCCGGCGCGGGCTTCGCCACCTCCTCGATCCGCAGGGTGCGGCTGGGGACGTGCAGCCGGGCGGCGAGCATCTGCTCCATCACGTGACCTCCTCGACACGACGGCGACCCGGGGTTCGGGACCCCCTTAACGCAAGTCGCCTTGCGATGAAACGTACGCCCGTGCCTCCTGTAAAGCAAGTCGACTTGCGTTAGGCTCGGCACATGGCCCCCACCGACCCGTCCGTCCCGCCGCTGCGCCGCCGCGGCGCGCGGATGCGCACCGCCGTCCTCGCCGCCACCGTCGACGTCCTCACGGAGCACGGCCTCGCCGGCACCACCGTCGGCGCCGTCGCCCGCGCCGCAGGCGTCCACGAGACCTCCGTCTACCGGCGCTGGGGCACCCGCGAGAAGCTGATCCTGGAGGCCCTCGCCGAACAGCTCGACGCGGCCGTGCCCCTCCCGGACACCGGCGACCTCCGGTCCGACCTCGTCGGCTACTTCGGAGCCCTGGCCCGCCTCCTCGCGACCCCCCAGGGAGAGGCCCTGCTCCGCCTCAGCGCCGAACGCGACTCCGGCCTGCCGGACCACCGCCTGGCCTACTGGACCGACCGCCTCGACCGCGGCGCCGTCATGGTCCGCCGCGCCGTCGACCGCGGCGAACTCCCTGCCGGCACCGACCCCGCCCTCGTCATCGAGGCCCTCGCGGGGCCCCTCTTCACCCGCGCCCTCATCAGCGGCGCCCCCCTCGACGAGGACCTCGCCACCCGGCTGGTCGACCTCGTGCTCGGCGGCGCGCTCGCGCCGAAACCGGGTGCCTGAGCCTCCGGCACGCTGCGATACTCCCGCGATGACCGCGATACCGACCGCCGTACGGGACTCCTTGCGCGGGCTCGCCTTCGGTGACGCCTTCGGCGACCGCTGGTTCGGCATCCTCCGCCGCGACGGCGAGGCGTCCCTGGCGGCCCGGACGCCGCCGGCCGAGGAGACCTGGCGGTGGACGGACGACACCGCCCAGGCCCTCGTCCTCGTCCGCGAACTCGCCCGGAACTCCGGCGCCGTCGACCAGGACCGCCTCGCCCGCGCCCTCGCCGCCGCCTACGCCGCCGACACCCACCGCGGCTACGGCGCCTCCATGCACGACGTCCTGCGCCGGATCGGCGCCGGCGAGCCCTGGCGGGAGGTCGTTCCCGGCCAGTTCGGCGGCCAGGGCTCCTGGGGCAACGGCGCGGCCATGCGCGTCGCCCCGCTCGGCGCCTGGCACGCCCACGACCTCGACACCGCCGCCGAGCAGGCCGCCCGGCAGGCCGTCGTCTCCCACCACCACCCCGAGGCGGTCGCCGGAGCGGTCGCCGTCGCCCTCGCCGCCGCGCCGGCGGTCCGCGGCCGGGGCGCCCCCGCCCCCGACCGCCCCGACTTCCTCCGGGCCGTCGCCGACCGCCTCCCCGACGGCGACGTCCGGTCCGGACTGCGCATCGCCGCCCGCATGCCCGCGCGCACCTCGGTCCGGCACGCCGCCGAGGTCCTCGGCTCCGGCTACCGCATGTCCGGCCCCGACACCGTCCCCTACGCCCTGTGGTGCGCGGCCGGGCACCTCGACGACCTGCACGAGGGCCTCTGGACCACCGTCGCCGGGCGCGGCGACATCGACACCACCTGCGCCGTCGCCGGCGGCGTGATCGCCGCCGCACGGGCGTCACCGCCCTCCCGGCCGCCTGGCACGCCGCCCGCGAGCCCCTCCCGCCGCTCCGACCGGGCGCCGCGGACTGAGCCGTCCGGAGCGTCGAACGCCCCGAACCGCGCCGGCCTGTGACGATGAGCCCGTCCGTCCGGTTCCCCGCGCGTCAGGAGGCGCTGCCATGTCCGGCCAGTTCGAGGCCACGGTCGACGTCGACCGGCCCGTCGACGAGGTGTTCGCCTACCTCGCCGACGGGCGCAACGACCCCCAGTTCAGCCCCCGGGTGCTCCGGATCGACCGGATCCCGGAGGGCCCCACCGCCGTCGGCACCGTCTTCCGCAGCACCGTCAAGGACGCCGGGATGAAGACCGCGCGCGTCTTCCGCGTCACCGCCGTCGAACCGCCCCGGACCCTCCGCTGGGCCGAGGAGTCCAAGAACCTCGTCACCGCGGCCCGCGGCGGCTACGACCTGGAGCCGCTGCCGAGCGGCGGCACCCGGGTCCGGATCCACAACGTCCTGGAGGGCCACGGCATCGGCAGGCTCCTCGTCGGCCTCGCCCTCGCCGCGGCCCGCAAGGACGCCCCCGACTTCGGACGGCGCATCAAGGCGGCGGCCGAGGCGGCGATCCCGGCGCCCTGACCTATGGCGGACCGGCCCGCCGGACGGGACCGGTGGACCGGACCGCGGACGGGGCCGGTGGACCGGACCGCGGACGGGGCCGGTGGGACCGGACCGTCGAGCCGGGCCGGGCCGGGGGAGGGCGCCGCCCGGGTTCCCTCCCCGGGGGCGTCAGTCCGCCGTCCCGACTCCCTCCGCCCGCCCCGGGGCCGCGTCCGTACGCCTCCGGGCCTCGCGCAGCGCCGAGTGCACCGACCACACCACCGACACCAGCGGGACCGCCACCACCGCCCCGACGATGCCGGCCGCGATCGACCCCGCCACCACCGAGATGGCCACCACCAGCGGGTGGAGCCGTACCGCCCAGCTCATCACCAGCGGATGCAGGACGTGGCCCTCGATCTGGCCGATGACCACGATCAGGGCCACCACCAGCCCCGCCACCAGCGGGCCCTTCGCCGCCAGCGCCACCACGGCGGCCACCGCCAGGGCGATCGGCGAACCGATCAGCGGCACGAACGCCGCCGCGAACTCCAGCAGCGCCAGCGGCACCGCGAGCGGCACGCCCAGCAGCCACAGCGCCACCCCGACGAGGACCGCGTTCACGGCCGCGACCAGCACGATCCCGTGGGTGTACCCGGTGAACGTCCGCCACGCCGCCCGGCCGCCGACCGCCACCCGCTCCCGCACCGGCTCCGGCAGCTGCTCCTGGAACCACGTCCACTGGCGGTCCCCGGAGTGGAGGAAGAACACCGAGGAGAACACCGCAAGGGCGAGCGTCGTCAGCACCGCCACCACGTGGTGCGCGCCGCTCACCGCCTCGCCGACCAGCGCCGACCGATGGCTGGACAGGAACTGCCCGGCCCTCGCCTCCAGATCCGTCAGCGCCTCAGGACGGACGCGGAACGGCGGTGCCTCCAGCCACCGCTGGATGCGGTCGACGCCGTCCCGGAACTCCCGCACCAGCGTCGTCCGCTCGTCCGCCACCGCCTCGCCCACCAGCGCGAGCACGCCCAGGACGAGCGCGAGCCCGCCGAGCAGCGTGAGGGCGACCGCGAGCGGACGGGGCAGGCCGCGCGCGACGACGTCCGCGACCGGCCGCAGGAGCGCGGTGACCACGAGCCCGAGGAAGAGGGCCACCCCGATCTCGTGGAACCGCCCGAGCAGGGCGAACAGGGCGTAGACGAGAAGACCGACGACGAGCAGCCGCCACGCGTACGCGGCGGCCGTGCGGAGGAAGGGCGCCACCTGGGGCGGCCCCGCTGACTGCGGCTGCATGGCCGACGGCTACCACCGCCGCGTACGAGGTCCCCGCCCGCCGCACCGAATCCGTTCGGCCTTCACCCGCCCAGCGGCCAACCAAGATCAATAGTATTGTCCGGAATGTATGACCCCGTACGACCCCGTAACGCCACGCGACACCCCGTACGACGACCGGAGGCCGTCATGAAGGACTTCAAGTACGAGCGGAAGCGCTCGCTCTCCCGGGCGGACGCCGCCGACCAGCTGTCCGCCCTGGCCGACGCCCTCCGGAAGGGCGGGGAGGCGGAACTCGGACTGGGCGGGGGCGTTCTGAACCTCCGGATCCCCGACGACCTCCGCGGCGAGATCGAGCTGTCCGTCGAGGACGGCGAGATCGAGATCGAGGTGGAGCTCAAGTGGCCCATCCGGGGCACCGGGAAGCCCGCGTCGAAGAAGCCGGTGACGGCGAAGGTCGTCGCCGACCGGAAGGCCCCGGAGAAGCCCGCGGGCAAGAAGGAGCCGACCAAGGCCTCCGCGAAGAAGGAGCCGGCGAAGGAGGAGTCCGCCAAGAAGGAGCCGGCGAAGAAGGCGGTGGCGAAGAAGGCTTCCGCGAAGCACAAGCCGGCCGACAAGGCGCTCGCCAAGAAGGCCCTCGCCAAGAAGGCGTCCGCCGACAAGGCCGCCGCGAAGAAGGCGCCGGCGAAGAAGGCGCAGGCGAAGAAGGCCCCCGCGAAGAAGGCCCCTGCCGAGAAGGCGCCCGAGAAGAAGGCGCCCGCGAACAACGCCCCCGCCAAGAAGGCCCCCGCCAGGAAGGCCCCCGCCAAAAAGGCGCCGGCGAAGAAGGCCCCCGCCAAGAAGGCCCCCGCCAAGCGGTCGTGACCGCAGGGCGGGGGCGGGGCGGTGGACGCCGGGGCCGGGCGCCGGAACGGTCGGCCGGCCGGACGGTCGGCCCGCCGGGCGGCGGCCGGGCGGCCGCGGGTCAGCAGGTGACGGTGCCCCTGCGCAGGGCGTGGCCGCCGGTGTTGGAGTCGTCCGACCAGTAGACGGGCTTGCCGCCGGCCACGCACTCGTCCGCGCCCGCGAGGGCGAAGCCCTCGTTGTTGACGTCGGGCATGCCGGTGGGCCGGGCGTACGCGGCGGTGACGGCGAAGGCTCCGGAGGCGTCGACCTTCAGCGTCCGGTGCTGCCCGCCGCAGGTGTCGTCGCACACGGCCCACAGCCGGGACGCCTGCGGCTCCCACTGCACCTCCATGACGCCCGCCATGCCGGTGGCCACCGAGGTGACGCGGGTGAAGGCCCCGGAGTCCTGGAGGACGTAGCCGTGGACCGCCCCGGTCCCCTCGACGCCGACGAAGAACACGCCGCCGCCGTGGGCACCATATCCGGCGGGGGCGTACGGGGCGCCGGTGGAGGAGTCCTCGAGGCCGGCGGCGGTGAGGGCGGCGTCGGGGACCCAGGTGACCGCCTCGAACCCGGCGTTGGAGCCCGTCGCCGGCAGGTCCGCGGTGAGGTTCCACTCGCGGGTGGCGGTCAGGGTGGCGCCCGTGCCCGTGACGTCGTACCGGAGCACGGACAGCCGGCTGGTGCCGGACGCGTCGCCGTTCCGCTCGCTCGCCACGAAGACGCCGCCCGCCGCGCCCGCGCCGGTGACCGTCACGCCCTCGCCGTCGGGCGTGCCGGAACCGCCGGGAAAGCGCAGGGTCTTGCCGGAGGCCCAGCCGTTCGCCGTGTCGGGGGTCCAGCCGCCGGAGCCGTCCCGGACCAGCCGCCACAGCCTGCCGCTGTTCTGCGCGGCCCAGAGCACGTCGCCCTCCTGGTGCAGCCCGCTCAGGTCGCCGCCGAAGACGTCCGCCGCGTCCGCCGTGGCCACCGCGCCGGCGCCGGGCCAGGCCGCCGGGCCCGTACCGCCGGTTCCGCCGCAGGCGTTGGCCGCGCCGAGCGTGACGGCGGCCGCCTTGAACGCGCCGGTGCCGTCGGGGCAGCGGGACCAGGACGGCGAGGAGTGGCTGCTCCAGCTGTGGCTGTCCACGAGCGTGCTGCCGTCGGGCAGGTAGAGGCGCGCCTTGTCGCTGGAGCCGAGCCCGAACCTGGCGTGCACGTCGAAGGCGCGGAAGCCGCCCGGGGCGAGCGTGGTGCCGGCGGCGATCGTGTACTTCGAGCCGTTGTTGTCGTCCTTGAGGATCCAGCCGGAGACGTCGACCGTCGCGGTGCCCTTGTTGTAGAGCTCGATCGAGTCCTCGACGGACCCCGTGGTGACGACCTCGTTGACGCGGATGTCGTCGGCGGGCGCGGCGTGCGCCGGCGCGGCGGTCAGCGCCCCGAGGAGGAGCGCCGGTACGGCGGCGAAGACGAGGGTCAGATCACGGCGCCGGCGGCGTGCACGCGAAACGGTCACGGAAGTCCGTCCTGGAGTTCGAGGGGCAGAGCGCCACGACGTTCGCGGTCCCATCCGAACGCCGCCCCTCCGGCCCGGACTTCCCCCGTGAACAGCAGCCGAAGCCTTCCCCCCGCCCGCCCTGGCCCCCGGGGGCTCCGGGCCGCCCGTGGTCCACGGGCTAGTGAGGGGGACCCGCCGACGTTTGCGTATACCAAAAATCCCCCAGGGCGAGGTCTTTAAACCTCGCACCCTCGGCGGAAGGGGAAAATCCCTGTATCCAAGGCTCCTCTCGTCCGGTACCCCTTGTTCCGCATCCTGAACTTGGTATACAAAACGGGGACCCGTGGTCGTCCTGCCCCCGAGGAGTCCCCATGTGCGTCGACGCCACCCAGCCGGTTCCCGCCGCCCTGACCCGTCGCGGCGTCCTCGCCGGTGCCGCCGTGCTCGCCGGCACCGCGGTCGCGACCGGCACCGCCCGGGCCGCCGCGCCGACGTCCCCCGCGCGTGCGCGGACCGGGGACCTGGTCATCCGGGGCGGCACGCTGCTCGACCCCGCGACCGGGGACGTCACCGAGGACGCGGTGGTCGTCATCCGGGGCGGCACCGTCACCGCCGTCGGCCGCGCCGGCTCCGTACGGGTCCCGGACGGCCCGCCCGTCCTGGAGGCGCACGGGCACTGGGTGCTGCCGGGCCTCACGGACGCGCACATCCACCTCAGCGGCACCGCCGAGGCCCGCGCCGCGCTCCGCCACGGCGTGACGAGCGCGCGCAGCGGCTCGACCTCCTTCTATCAGGACATCGCCCTGCGCGAACTGGCCCGGCACAGCCCGGAACGCGCGCCCCGGCTGAGGGCCGCCGGCGTCTTCGTCACGCCCGTCCTCGGCGACACGGTCCTGGCCGACCCCGACCTGACCCCGCTCGCGCGGTCGAAGGACGGCGTCCGGTCCGCCGAGGCGCTGCGCCGGGTGGTCGACGTCAACGCCGCCCGCGGCGCGGACGTCGTCAAGACCAGGGTCAACGAACGCGCCGGCCTGCCGGACCAGGACCCGCTCACCCAGGTCTACTCGCACGAGCAGCTGTCCTGGATCGTCGCGGCGGCCCGCCGCCACGGCAAGGACGTGCTCTGCCACAGCTACAGCGAGAAGGGCTGCCACGACGCCGTCACGGCCGGCGTCCGCTCCCTGGAGCACGGGGTGTTCGTCGGCGAGCGCACCCTGCGCGAGATGCGCCGCCGCGACACGTACTTCACCCCCACGCTCACGGCCATCGCCGGTCTCGCCGAGAGCCCGGACCCGGTCCTCGCCGAGCGCGGCCGCACCTTCCTGCCCGTGCTCGAGCGGGCCGTGCTGGCCGCGCACGAACTCGGCGTCCCGCTCGCCGCGGGCACCGACTCCTCCGGGGGCACGGTCGACCCGGTCGGCGGCGAGGTGGAACTCATGCACGCCGCCGGGCTCCCCGCCCTCGACGCCCTGCGCACCGCCACCACCGGCGCCGCCCGCCTCCTCGGCCTCGACCGCACGGCCGGCCGCCTCGCCCGCGGTTACGCCGGCGACGCGATCCTCCTGGCCGGCGACCCGCTCGCGGACCTCTCGCTCCTCAGGAGCCCGGTCCGCGTGGTCCGCGCGGGCGTCCCCGTGTGATCCCTCCCGCCCTTCCGACTTCCTTCCCCCTCCTCTTTTCTCTCCCTCACCCATGGAGTTGTCGATGCAGAAGTCCCCGGCGCCCACCGGTGCGCTGTCACGCCGTTCGATGCTGGCCGGCGCCGCGGCCGTCGCCGGCACGACGGCCGCGGCGGCCGTGACCGCGCCCTCCGCCTCCGCCGCGCCCTCCGCCACGGCCCCGGCGGCCTCTCCCGCGGCGCCCGGCAGGGCGGACCGCAGGGCGCGGACCGTCGTCTTCCGCAACGTCCGCCCCTTCGGCGCGGCGGCCACGGACCTGGTGGTCGTCGACGGCCGGATCACGGACGGCCCGGCGCCCCGTGGGGCGAAGAGCGTCGACGGCGGCGGACGGATCGCGCTTCCGTCGCTGGTCGACGCCCACATCCACCCCGACAAGACGACGTGGGGCGGCGCGTGGGTCTCGCGGCGGCCCGCCGAGACGATCGCCGACTTCGTCGAGCAGGACGTGGAGCTCTTCCGGGCCCAGACCCGCTCGGTGGCGGAGCGCGCGTACGGCCTCATGAGCCACGCCGTCAGCCGCGGTACGCGCGGGATGCGCGCCCATGCCGACGTGGCCCCGGCGTACGGCCTGGCGGGTGTCGAGGGGCTGGCCGAGGCCCGCCGCCGCCTCGCCCACGCGCTGGACGTGCAGATCGTCGCCTTCCCGCAGCACGGCGTCATCAGGACCCCCGGCACGGCCCGCCTCCTGGAGGAGGGCGCCCGCAGGGGCGTCGTCGACATGATCGGCGGCATCGACCCCATCGGTTTCGACCACGCCCTCGACGAGCACCTGGACACCGTCTTCGGCATCGCGGACCGGCACGGCGTCGGCGTCGACATCCACCTGCACGACGGGGGCGACGAAGGCGTCCGGGCCATCCGCGGCATCATCGACCGCACCAGGGCCCTGTCCCTCGTCGGCAAGGTGACGATCAGCCACGTCTTCTGCCTGCCGGGCCTGTCCGACCGCGACCTCGACGCCCTCGCGGCCGACCTCGCGGACCAGGACATCGCCCTCACGACGGTCGCCCCCTCCCGCGACCTCGTCCTCCCGGTCGCGCGGCTGCGCGAGCACGGCGTCCGCGTCGGCCTCGGCTCCGACGGCGTCCGCGACTCCTGGAGCCCCTTCGGCAACGCCGACATGCTCCACCGCGCGCACATCCTCGGCTGGGTCACCGACGTCCGCCTCGACGAGGAGCTGGCCGACTGCTACCGCGCCGCCGCCCACGGAGGCGCCGACGTCATGGGCCTGCCGCACGCCGACCTGAAGCCCGGCGCCCCCGCCGACTTCGTCCTCGTCAAGGGGCAGGGCCTGCCGCAGGTCGTGGTCGACATGCCGCAGCGGGACGTCGTCGTCCACGGCGGCGTGGTCGTGGCACGGGACGGGGAGCTCCTGTCCTGAGGGAGTGCCGGGCCTGAGGAAGTCCTGGGCCTGAGGGAGTCCCGAGCCTGAAAAAGTCCCGGGCCTGGGAGAGTCCCGGGCCTGAGGAAGTCCTGGGCCCGGGGGAGCCCCGGGTCCGAGGAGGTTTCCGGCCTCTGGGGGTTCCCGGCCTCGGAGGGCTTCGGGCCGGAGGGTCGCGATCCGGCCAGCGGGCGGATCGCCGCGAAGGCGGACGAGCGCCCCGTACGGCTCCGGCCGGGGCGGTCGGCCCCACCCGCTCGCCCGGTGCCGGAAGGCGCCGGGCGAGCGCGGCCCGGGGGCGGGTCGCCCCGCCGGTGAACTGCAACGTCTCTCGGAAATTTTCTGACGGAACTTCAATGCCGCGCCCCACGGGGTCCTTTCGCGCATCCACTCCTCCCCCCTGAGGGGTGGACGCGCGTAGAGCGGCCGAAAGTGCGCCTTGCCGCGACCGTCGGCGGAGCCGAGGATTCCTCCCGTAGTCGAAGTTGTCAGGTTCATGGCGGCGCGCGTCATCCTCGTCGCGCCGTCCCCGATCGCACTCCGCCGTGAGCCGCCCACCCAGCGGCTCGCCCCCCATGGAGGATTCAGTGAACCGTCCGTCCCGCACCACCCGCACGAGCACCGGCACCCGCGGCGACCGCCGCGCCAAGGGCACCCGCCTGCTCGCCGTCCTCGGCGCGTTCGTCGCCGCGACCGCCCTGGCCGTCCCGACCTCCTCGGCGCAGCAGGCCGACGCCGCGCGCGCCGACGCCGCCGCGCTCACCGTCACCAGCGACGCCGTCCTCCGGGCGGACGTCCCCGGCACCGCCTGGTACACCGACCAGGCCACCGGCAAGGTGGTCGTCACCGTCGACTCGACCGTCTCGCAGGCGGAGATCGCCACCCTCCGCAAGGCCGCGGGCGACAACGCCGCGCACCTGAGGATCGAGCGCACGACGGGCAAGCTCAACAAGCTGATCGCGGGCGGCCAGGCCATCTACTCCGGCGGCGGCCGCTGCTCCCTCGGCTTCAACGTCCGCAGCGGCAGCACCTACTACGCCCTGACGGCCGGTCACTGCACCGACTCCGCGAGCACCTGGTACACCAACTCCGCCAACACCACGCTGCTCGGCAGCCGGGCCGGCTCCAGCTTCCCCACCAACGACTACGGCATCATCCGCCACTCCAACGCCTCCGCCGCCGACGGGCGCGTCTACCTCTACAACGGCAGCTACCGCGACATCACGGCCGCCGGCAACGCCTACGTCGGCCAGTCCGTCCAGCGCAGCGGCAGCACCACGGGTCTGCGCGGCGGCACGGTCACCGGCCTCAACGCCACCGTCAACTACGGCAACGGCGACATCGTCTACGGCCTGATCCAGACCAACGTCTGCGCCGAACCCGGCGACAGCGGCGGCGCGATGTTCTCCGGGACCACCGCCCTCGGCCTCACCTCCGGCGGCAGCGGCAACTGCTCCTCCGGCGGCACGACGTTCTTCCAGCCGGTGACGGAGGCCCTCAGCGCCTACGGCGTCAGCGTCTTCTGACCCGGCGCCACCCGCCCCCGGCACTCCCGCGCCCACGCCGGCACCCCCGGCGTGGGCGCGTCCCGTTCCCGTGCGGGGCCAACTCGCCCGACCACGAGGCCCGATGACGACAGGCGTCCCGAAAGCCGCCGGCCGACAGCCGACGACCGGGCAGCCGGACGGCCGGAATGAACGGAGGACCCGGGGGTACGCGCAGCCCATCCAACCCATCAGCGAGGAGAACCAACATGGGCCTGGGACTGTGCATCATCCTGATCGCGGTCGGAGCCATCCTCACCTTCGCGACCGACTGGCAGGCGGAATCGGTCAACCTCGATCTCGTCGGGCTGATCCTCATGGCCGTCGGCATCGTCGGGACCGCCGTCTACTCCAGCATCCTGCGCCGCCGCCGCATGGTCGTGCCGCCCGTCGCCCCCACGGTCACCGAGGACGAGCGCCGCGACCTGCTCTGAGACGTACGCCCCCGGAACCGCCGGCCCGCCGGATCAGGTGAGCGGCGGCACCGCCTCGGACGCGGGCGGCGGCCCCGGCGGCGTCCCGTCACCGAAGGGACGGCCCCCGAGGGCCTCCCGCCCGTGGGGCGAGAGCCAGGCGCGGACGTCCGGACCGCGCGGCACGATCCCGGTCGGGTTGATGGCGTGGTGGACGACGTAGTAGTGGGCCTTGATCTGATCGAAGTCGATGGTGTCGCCGAAGCCGGGGGTCTGGAACAGGTCCCGCGCGTAGCCCCACAGCGCGGGCATTTCGGTCAGCTTCTGGCGGTTGCACTTGAAGTGGCCGTGGTAGACGGCGTCGAAGCGCACGAGCGTGGGGAAGAGCCGGACGTCCGCCTCGGTGAGGGTGTCGCCGACCAGATAGCGCCGGCGCGCGAGCCGCTCCTCCAGGGCGTCCAGCCGCCCCCACAGCCGCGCGTACGCCTCGTCGTACGCCCCCTGCTCCCGGGCGAACCCGCACTGGTACACCCCGTCGTTGACGTCCCGGTACACGGCGTCGGCGACCTCGTCGATCTCGTCGCGCCACCGCTCCGGATACAGCTCCGGCGCGCCGTCCCGCTGGTGGGCCCGCCACTGGCTGCCCAGATCGAGCGTGATCCGCTCGAAGTCGTTGGTCACCACCTCGCCGCTCGGCACGTCGACGATCGCCGGCACGGTGATGCCGTGCGGGTAACCGGGTTGCCGCCGCTCGTAGGCCTCCCGCAGCAGTTCGATGCCGAGGACCGGGTCCCGCCCGCCCGGATCCCGGTGGAACGCCCAGCTGCGCTCGTCGTGCAGCGGCCCGGCCACCCCCAGCGACAACACGCCCTCCAGGCCCATCAGCCGCCGCACGATCGCGGCCCGGTTCGCCCACGGGCAGGCCCTGGCGATGACCAGCCGGTAGCGGCCGGCCTCCACCGGGCGCCCGTCGCGCCCGTCGGCCGTGATGCGGGTGGTCAGATAGCTCCGATCGCGCTCGAACGCGCCTCCGGCGGCCATGGTCCGTCCTTCCCTGCGGGCACCGCGCACCCGTCGTGCGCCGCCCCCGGCTGCTACCCGCCCCGCCCCGGCGTACGCGTCACGACAGCCCGCACGCCGCATCCGCCTCGCCGATCTCGCCGGTGCCGGTCCGCGCCCGGCACCGCGGCCCTCGGCGACGCTCACCGCCAGACCCTCGCGCCCTCCCGCCCCCTTCCCGTCCGGACGGGCGCCAGGGGGCGGTCCGATCCGCGCGGCTCGTATCGGTGGGATGACCGATGTGGGGCGGGGGCGGGTTCGGCGACAGTTCTCGGAGATCGTTCGCGGGCGGTTGTGGCGCGCCCGTTCTTCGAAAGGACCCTGTGTGGATACGTATGCGGATCTGGTGTTCGTCGGCGGCCGGGTGGTCACGGTCGACGCGGAGTTCTCCGTGGCGGAGGCGCTGGCGGTGACCGGGTCGGTCATCAGCGCCGTGGGCACGCGGGAGGACGTGGCGCCGCTCGTCGGACCCTCCACCCGTGTCGTGGACCTGGAGGGGGCGACGCTGCTTCCCGGCATCAACGACTCCCATCTGCACGGTTGTGCTTTCGGGATGGCGTCCCCGCCCTTGTCGGTGGAGGTCGGGCATCCGGCCGTCTCGTCCCTCGCGGACGTGGCGGAGGCGGTGCGGGAGGCGGTCGGGCGGACCCCCGCGGGGCAGTGGGTCACGGGGCACGGGTGGGACACCGGCTTCCTCGCGGAGTGCGCGGCCGATCCGTCGCGGCAGCCCTCCCGGGCCGATCTGGACGCGGTGAGCCCTGACCACCCCGTCGTCCTGTACTCCTTCTCCGGGCACGCCACCTGGGTCAACTCCAAGGCCCTGGAGCTGATCGGCGTCGACCGGGACACCGTCGCCCCGCCCGGTGGCGCGATCGTCACCGACGGGGCGGGGGAGCCGACCGGGCTGCTCCACGAGGGGGCGCAGGCCCTCGTGCAGAACGCGCTGCCCCCGCTCAGCAGGCAGGAGCGGACCGACGCGATCCGTTCTACCCTCGCCACGCTCGCCGCCCTCGGCGTGACCAGCTACACCGAGCCCGGGCTCGGCCCCGGCGGCGACGGCATCATGCGCGGCGCGCTCGGCACCGAGACCCTGGAGGTCTACCGCGAGCTGCTCGCGGACGGCGAGCTGACCGCCCGCGTCGGCGTCCTGGTCCTCCCCACCGGCATGACGAGCACCGCCGAGGAGTTCGCCCGCAACCTCGACGCCCTCGACCTCCCCGAGGAGCGGGACCCGCGCCGCCTGACGATCCACGGCGTGAAGGTCTTCGCCGACGGCATCGTCCCCAACAAGACGGCCTGGATGCACGAGCCGTACGTCGGCGGCGGCTGCGGCTCCCTCTGCGTCGGCGGCGACCTCGACGACGAGCGGGTCGACGAGATCCGGGCCATGGTCCGCCACGCCCACGCCGCCGGGCACCAGCTCGGCGTCCACGCCACCGGCGACCGGGCCATCGACACCGTCGCGGACGCCTTCGCCGAGGCCGCCGCCGCGCACCCGCGCGACGACGCCCGCCACTACGTCATCCACGGCGACTTCCTCACCCCGCACGCCATGAAGGTCCTCGCCGCGCACGACTACGGCGTCAACATGAACCCCACCATCAAGTGGACCGTCGCCGACATGGAGGAGGAGTTCGTCGGCGCCGGCCGGGCCGCCTACGCCTGGCCGTACCGCGACGCCCTCGACGCCGGGGTGCGGGTCGCCAGCGGTTCCGACGCCCCCGTCACCCACCCCGACTGGCGGCAGGGCGTCGCCACCATGGTGCTGCGCGAGTCCAAGGCCGCCGGCCGGGTCAGCGGGCCGGAGCAGCGCATCGCGCTGGCCGAGGCGATCCGCACGTACACGATCGACGCGGCCTGGCAGGACTTCGCCGACGACTGGAAGGGCTCCCTGGAGACCGGCAAGGCCGCCGACCTCTGCGTGGTCGACGGCGACCTGCTCGGCGCCGACCCCCGCGCCATCCCCGGCATGCCCGTCGTCCTCACCGTCCTGGACGGACGGGTCGTGTACGACGCCCTGCCCGGCGAACCGCGCGATTGACGTATCCCGGACAGATGATCATCCTGGGGGGATGGCAGCACGGCACAGCACAGCGGACCTCCTGGACGCCGCCGTCCACGTCCGCGAAGCCGCCAGGAGCGCCACCGCGGGCGCGACCGGTGTCGGCACGGTCCTGACGGCGCTGGCGGAGGTGGTCGAGCACGACCACGCCTCCCTGGCCCGCTGGGACCCCGAGCGCCGCCGCCACACCACCCTGGCCGGGAGCTACCCGCAGGAGGCCACGGCGTACATCGAGGGCCGCCTCCACCACGACCCGGTCTTCCCCGTGCTGCGCAGCCCGGACCGGGGCGGCCTGTGGCTCGGGGACGTCCCCCCGCCGCTCCTGGCCGCCTCCCCGGGCTTCCGGGACGTGCTCGCCCCGCTCGGCATCGAGGACGGCGTGGCCCAGTGCCTGTTCGCCGCCGACGGGCGGTACGTCGGCATGCTGAACGTCAGCATCCGCCGGCCGCGCCGCACCCCCGACCCGGCCCGCGCCGTGGTCACCCTGCTCACCGAGGCCCTCGCCGCCGCCGTGGCCTCCTGCGAGGACCCGGCGCCCGGCGGGGCGCCCCCGGAGCCCGCCCCGGGCCGGCCCGGCGGGCTCTCGCCCCGGGAGCTGGAGGTGCTGGCCGAACTGACCGCCGGGCGCACCAACCGGCAGATCGCGGAACGGCTGTACATCACCCCGCGGACCGTCGGCACCCACATCGAGCACATCCTCGCCAAGCTCGACCTCCCCAACCGCGCCGCGGCCGCCGCACGCGCGGCGGCCTGGGGTATCCGGGCACCCCGCTGAGAGGGACGGGCCACCGGCGGCGGCGAGCCACCGGAGGCGGCGAGCCACCGGGAAGGCGGGCCGTCGGGAAGGATGGGCCGCCTGCAGTGACGAGCAGCGGGGAACGACGGGTAGCGAGCAGCGAGCAGCGAGCAGCGAGCAGTGGGGAGCGGCGAGTAGCCGGGAGGGCGAGCCACCAGCAGGGACGAGGAGGGGACGGGGAACGTGGAGTGGACGGTGTGGGCGGGCCTCGCGGCCGGCCTCCTGATCTCGGTGGTGACCGCCCCCGTGGGGGTCTCCGGCGCCGTCTTCCTGCTGCCGGTCCACCTCAGCGTCTTCGGCGTGCCGAACCCGGCGGTCACCCCGACGAACCTGCTCTTCAACGTGGTGGCCGGCCCCGGCGCCCTCTGGCGCTACCGCCGGGACGGCGCCCTGCGCGGCCCGCTGGCCCGGCGCCTCGTCGCCGGCACCCTGCCGGGGGTCGTCGCCGGCGCGGTGGTCCGCGTGTACGTCCTCCCGGGCCCGGCCGTCTTCCGGCTCCTCATCGCCGCGCTCCTCCTGCCGCTGGGCGCGTGGCTCTTCGTCCGCACCCTCCGCCCGGCCCGCCACCGGACCGGCGCGCCCCGGGAACCGTCCCCCGGCGCACTGACCGCCCTCGCCCTGGCCGTCGGCGTGGTGGGCGGGATCTACGGCATCGGCGGCGGCTCGCTCATCGGCCCGGCCCTCGTCGCCCGGGGGCTGCCCGTGTCCCGCGTGGCCCCGGCGGCGCTCGCGACGACCTTCGTGACCTCGGTCGTCGGCGCCGCCGCGTACGCCGTCCTCTCCCTGGCCGGCTCGGGTGACATCGCCCCCGACTGGTGGCTCGGCCTGGCCTGCGGGCTGGGCGGCCTCGTCGGCGGCTACCTCGGCGCCCGCCTCCAGCCCCGCCTGCCCGAACGCGCCCTCCGGCTCCTCCTGGCCACGCTCGCCACCGCCGTCGGCGCCCTCTACGCCTTCCAGGCCCTCACCTGACGGCTCCCCCTTCCGCGACCGCCCGCCGTGGAGACGGCGGTTCCGGCGATGTCCGGCCCCGCGACGACATTCGTACAAGACCGGAGGCCGCCCGCCCCGGCATCCTCCCGGGTATGGCTCTCCACGACGGCAAGCACGTACACGGGGTACACGAGACGCACGGGATGCGCGTGGTCCACGACGGCCCGCGGGACGCGCCGCCGCTCGTCCTCATCCACGGATCGGGGGCCGCGGGCAGCTCCTGGAGCCCGGTGGTCCCCGCACTGGCCGGCCGGCACCACGTCATCCGGATCGACCTCCCGGGCCACGGCCAGTCCCCGCCCGCGACGTCGTACGACGTGCCCGGGCAGGCGGCCAGGCTGGCCGCGGCGCTCGACGAGCTCGGCCTTCGCCCGGTCACCGTGGCCGGGCACTCCAGCGGCGGGTACATCGCCACCGCCCTCGCCGAACAGCGCCCGGACCTGGTGGGTTCGCTCGCCCTGATCAGCAGCGGTCCGAGCCCCGACGCGCTCCTTCCGCAGCCCGCCCTCCTCCGGGCCCTGATCGCCCCGCCGCTCGGCCCGCTCCTCTGGAGGGTCCGTTCCGACGCGATGCTCCGCCGGGGGGTGACCGCGGTGTGCAACCTTCCGGTGGACGTCCCGGACGACCTGGTCGCCGACGTACGGGACATCGGGTACCGCACGTTCAGGACGGTGCTGCGCCGGAACGGCGCGTACATCGCCGAGCGGAGCGTGCCCGCGCGCCTGGCCGCGCTCGACGTCCCGGTCCTGGTGGTCTTCGGCGCCGCCGACCCCCGCTGGGATCCGGCCTCGGCGCACCACTACGACACGGTGCCGAACGCGCGGGTCGAGCAGCTGTCCGGCGTCGGGCACTTCCCCATGCTCGAAGCGCCGGAGGCGACCGGCGAGTTGCTGCTGCGCTTCGCGGAGACGGGCCGCTGACGCCCATCGCCTAGTCTGGTGCCGTGAAGCCCACCGGATCACCACCCGACTGGGCGTCGGTGGAGGTCGCCGTGCCCCGCAGGCCGGGTCTGCTGCCCGGCGTCAGCATGGCCGGGTTCCGCCAGTGCGCCGCGGTGGACGTGGACATCGCCATGGTCCCGCACCCCTCGGTGACGCTGTTCGTGGACCTGAGCGACGGAGACGGTCTCGTCCGCGACGCCCACGGCCGGCGCGCGTGCGGCAGCACGGTCGCCGGGCTGGTGCCGGGCGCCCTTCGGCTCGGGGGCCGGGCGGCAGGAAGGATCGCGTGCCTCCAGATCCGCCTGTCGCCCGTCTGGGCGGCCGCGGTGTTCGGAGCGTCGGCCGACCTCAGCGGGACGGTGGTCTCCTGGGAGGACGTCTGGGGCCGCGACGCCGGGAGAACCGAGGAGAGGCTGCGCGCCGCCGCGTCGTGGGACGAGAGGTTCACGATCGCGGCGGACGCCCTCGGCCGGCGGATGAGCGCCCGCCCGCCGCTCGATCCGGAGGTTGCCGCCGCCTGGCGGCTGATGCGCACCGGCCGGGGACGGGTGCGGGTCGACGAGCTGGCGAACGAGCTGGGATGGAGCCGTAAGCGCCTGTGGTCCCGCTTCCGGTCCCAGATCGGCCTCACCCCCAAGCAGGCCGCCCGGCTGGTGCGCTTCGACCACGCCGCCCACCTCCTCGCGGCGGGTGAGGCCGCCGCCCGGGTGGCGGCCGCCGGCGGCTACGCCGACCAGGCCCACCTCCACCGCGAGGTCAAAGCCTTCACCGGGGCGACCTCCACCGCCGTGGCCGCCGCGCCGTGGCTCGCCATCGACGACGTCGCGTGGCCGGCCTCGTTCGCGGACCCGACACCGTCACGGGGAGAGCGGCACGGTGGTCCTTCGACCGGGATCGTGGGAGGGGGCGGGCGGATCCGTGGACGGTGACCTGCGGCGTGCGGCCGTCGTGTCGCTCGCCGCACTCGGGCGGAGCGACGACTGGCACGACCGGGCGGACGCCGGCCACAGCCTGGCGGGGTTCGCCGAGACGCAGGAGGCGGTGGGGCCCCTCCTGGAGCTCGTGCTCGATCCGGGCGACACCTACGTCACCCTGCGGACCGCGGAGGGTCTGCTGCGACGGAAGGACAGGGCCGGCCTGGCGATCGTCGCGTCCGCCCTGGCGGTCGCCGACGACAACCACGCCGATTGGATCCACACCGCGGTCGTCAATGCCTTCGGCATCTTCGCGGAGGACCTGGACGAGGCGCTCCGGCTCTGCGAGGAGATGTCGGACGACGCCGACGACCGTGTCGCCCGGGGCGCCCGCCGCCTGCGTGCGAGCCTGGCGGGAATCGATCCCGTCCTCCGCCCGCCTAGCCGGGACGATCGCCGTCCGTGAGGCCACGGACTCTCGCCGGCGGGAGCGGCCGAGGCCGTTCCCCCTCGGCGTCGCTCGGACCGCCCCGCCCCGTGCCCACGACGACGGCCCGGTCCCGGAGCGGTCGCATGACCGGCCGGACGTCCCCGGGGCCCGGTGCTCACTCCACGGAGAGGCCCAGCCGTTCGGCGACCGTGGTCAGCGCCTTTCCGAGGGGCAGGGCCACCCGGGCGGCGGCGAGCGTGTCGCCCCGCGTCGGGTCCCGGTTGACGATCACCACGGGCGTGCCGGCTTGCGCCGCCTGCCGGACGAACCGCAACCCCGACATCACCGTCAGCGACGAGCCCAGGACCAGCACCGACGCGGCGCCCCGCACCAGCTCCCGGCAGCGCTCCACCCGCTCGGCGGGCACGGTCTCGCCGAAGAACACCACGTCGGGCTTGAGCACCCCGCCGCACACCACGCACGGCACCACGTGGAAACCGGCCACCTGCTCGTCCGTGAGGTCGGCGTCCCCGTCGGGATTGACCGCGGCGGGCACCGGGTCGAACCCGGGATTGGCCTCCTCCAGGCGCCGCGCGAGCTCCCGCCGCGCGCTCACGTCCCCGCACCCCAGGCACACGACCCGGTCGAGGCCGCCGTGCAGCTCCACGACCCCCTCGCTCCCGGCGGCCTGGTGCAGTCCGTCGACGTTCTGCGTGACGACCCCGGTCAGCAGCCCGGCCCGCCCGAAGGCGGCCACGGCCCGGTGCCCGTCGTTGGGCCGCGCCCGCCCGAAGGTCCGCCACCCGAGGTGGCTGCGCGCCCAGTACCGCCGCCGCGCGCGCTCGCCGCCGGTGAAGTCCTGGTAGGTCATCGGCGTGTGCCGGGTCAGGCTGCCGCCCTCGCCCCGGTAGTCCGGGATCCCCGACTCCGTGGAGATCCCGGCCCCGCTGAGCACCAGCACGCCGCCGGCCCGTACCACGTCGGCCACCGGCTCCAGGTCCGTCGTCGCCGGCGGGAGGTCCCCGGTCGGTGTCCAGCTCAAAGTCGGCCGCATGCGCATGCCGCCAGCGTACGGAACCGGCCGCCCGCTTTCCCCTCGCCGGGAGGGGGCGGAGGAGCGAGGGCCCGCGCGGGACGCCCGGCGTCGGCCGGGGCGGACCGGGCGGCGGGGCCGTCGCGGGCTCAGGCGATGGACCAGTCCCGGGTCGAGAGTACGAGCAGGTAGCCGTCCGGGTCCCGGAGCGTCACGCCCCACGTGTCCCAGTACGGGTTGTGCGCGGGCACGCGCTTGCCGCCGTGCTCTTCGAGCCGGCGGACGAGCGCGTCCGGGACCTCCTCGCCGAGGTAGACCACGAGCAGGTCCTCGGCGGTCGGCCTGGGCTCCGTCGGGGCGGCCGGGTCGTGGACGAGTTCGAGGTGCCAGGAGGCCCCGCGCCACCCGACCATGAGCAGGGAGTGCAGGCCCCGCGTGCCGTCGGCCCCGTGCCGGTACTGGACGTCGAGGCCGAGCCCCGACACCCAGAAGCGTTCCGCCGCTCCGAGGTCACGCGAGGGGCGGGCGATGCGGATGTGGGCCGTGGCGTCGGCGGGCACGGGAGGACCTCCTCGTCGGGCGCGGTCCTGGGCGAACCGGCGGGCGTCACCGAGCGTAGGGAGCGGGCGCCCGCCCGCCCATCGGACGCTGGTCCTACACCCGCCGGAGGGCCCGGCCCCAGCCCCCGGCCCGATCCGCCCCGGGGCTCCGGCCCGATTCTCTGCCCTGTCCGACCCGATTCTCTGCCCTATCCGACCCGGGCCTCGGCCAGATCCGGCGCCGGGCCAGATCCCGCGCCCAGCCAGATCCGGGGCCTGCCGGGACGCTGTCCCCCTGGGTGCCGTCTCCTCCCGGGCACTGCGGCCGCCTCGATCCGGCGGCCGCCCCGACCCGCCCTCGGCTGCCCCACCCCCCGGACCGCCCCCCGGGGCCGCCTCCCGGGCCCCCTGACCGCCCCCCTGACCGCCCCCGGGCCGACCCGCCCACTTTCGGCCGCCCAGGCCCGCTCCCCGCCGCCCCCGGTGGTCTCGCGGCGGCGGGCGCTAGGGTCGGCGGATGTCCGAAGACCATGAAGTCTCCCCGGCTCCCGGGACGTTCGACAGCGCCCTGGCCGTGTGGCGGGAGTGGCAGGAGGCCCCCTGGGGGCGCCTGCGCTACGCGACGGCCGAGGCGAACCTCGTCCGGCACGCCGAGGCGCTCGGCGACGGCCCGCTGAGCGTCCTCGACCTGGCGGGCGGCGACGGCGGGGACGCCGTACGCCTCGCGGCGCGCGGGCACCACGTGACGATCGTCGACCACGCCCCCGCGATGCTCGCCGCGGCGGCCGAACGGGCCGCAGCGTGCGGACTGGCGGACCGCGTCGCCTGCGTCGAGGGCGATGTGCACCGGCTCCCCGACGACCTCGCCGACGGCGCCTTCGACGTCGTGCTGTGCCACAACCTCCTCGCGTACACGGACGACGCCCGGCGCACCCTCGCCGCCTCCCTCGCCCCGCTCCGGCCCGGCGGCCTCTACTCGCTGATGGCGATCAACCGCCACTCCCAGCCGCTGACCCTCGCCGTGCGCGAGCTCGACCTGCCCGCGGCGACGGCCGCGCTCGACTCCGACCGGGCGGGAACGCGGATGTTCGGCTCGTCGCTCGCCCTGCACACGGCCGAGGAACTCACCCGTCACCTGACCGACCTGGGCTGCGAGGACGTGCGCCACTACGGCATCCGCAACGTCTGCGACCACATCACCGACGACGCCCGCAAGCACGAGCCCGCGTTCTACGCCGACCTCGAACGCCTCGAACTCGCCCTCACCGCGCGCCACCCGTACATGCACACCGCCCGTCTCCTCCAGCTGGTCGGCCGGAAGCGCGCACGGTGACGTCCGTCTCCTCCGGGTGTGAGCAGTCGGGGCACAGGGGATCCCGTGAGATCGATCTCGGCCGGCCGGCAGACCGTTCTGCGGCCTCGCTGGGGTTCGAGGAAAGACCGTCGAGAGGGTGCCGGCGCCGGCTACGGCCCGCCCCGTGCTGGTCGGTGCGGGGGCGCATGGCCGCGCGTTCTCCAGCGGGGGAGTGGGGCGGAAGGAAGTCCGGAGCGCCGTCGCCCTCCCGGGGCGCGGAGGGCGGCGGCGGGGTGTCAGGTGTGGAGCCGGAGCTGCTCGATCACCGTGGCGAGGTGGGCGCGTTCCTTGGCGTCCAGGCCGCGCAGCGGCAGCGGGAGGTTGCGGTGGGCGGTCAGGCCCAGGTGGGCCGCGGCCGCGGCGACGACGCGCAGGGAGCCTCCGTGCTGGACGAACAGGTCCCACAGGGGCTGGAGCCGCTGCGACTCCTGCTCGGCCTGCTCGTGCCGGCCGGCCTGGGCCGCGCGGGTGAGGGCGAGAGCCGGCCGGGGGAAGGTGCCGCCGATCACCGAGTACCACGCGTCGCATCCCGCGTTCAGCCCCCGGGCCGCGGCGGCGTCTCCGCTGATACCGATGGTCACCGTCTCGGGCAGGAGCCGGCGCAGGTGCTCGACGCGAGCCCGGGCCTGTTCGGGATCGGCGGGAAGGGCGGGGATCTTGACGGAGGCGACCTGCGGCAGCCGGGCCAGGCGGGTGTAGAGCTCGTCGGTGAAGGTGAAGTGCGTGGTGCCGGGGTTGTCGTAGATCACCAGCGGGACCGACAGGTTCGCGGTGACCTCCTCGAACAGTCCGAAGACATCCTCCTCGGTCAGCGGCTGGTAGGACACCGGCGCCAGCAGGACGGCGGAGGCCCCGGCGTTCTGCGCGTCCTCGGCGGCCCGGAGGACCTGGCGGGTGCGCAGGGCCCCGATGCCGACGATGACCGGCACGCCGTCGGCGTGCTCGACCGCGAGGCGGGCGACGCGGGCGCGTTCCTCGAGGGACAGGTAGGCGTAGGAGCCGGTGGAGCCCAGCGCGCCGATGGAGTCGACGCCGGCGGCGGCGAGCCGCTGGACCAGCGCGGCGTACGCCTTCTCGTCGACGTTGCCGTTGCCGGGGACGGGAGTGAGCGGGAAGGCGCTCAGGCCGGTGAACAGGACGGGCCTCCAAGAGGGAGCGGGGGGGCGGACCTTCGGCGGCGGGCTGTGGCCCCGCCGCCGTGCTGAGCGGACGGGCCGGGGCGGTCAGGCGGTGGCGTCGGGGTGGGCCGGGCTGAGGTGGTGCACGGTGCTGCTCTCGCAGTGCGGCTGCAGGAGGGCCCGCAGGTCGCCGGCCGCGGTCTTGAGCAGCTGCCCGTCGCGGGTGGCGGCGACGGTCTCCAGGACGAAGGCGACGCGGGTGGAGTCCTCGGTGACGCGGGTGCGGTGGGCGTCGCGGTGGTTCCAGTGCCGGGTGAGCACGTCGGTGGTGTCGGTGTAGATGACCTCGCCGGGCTTGGGCGTCTCGGTGGTGCCGGGCTCGCCGAGTGGGGTGAAGCTCTCGCTGCCGTCGGCGTGGCGGATCTCGACGTCGCCGGTGACCCGGTCGAGGTCGAAGGCGCCGGCGGGCAGACCGTGGCGGACGGAGACGGCGTTGTAGGAGTCGACGGCCGGATTGATCCGGGGCAGGGAGCCCTTCTTCGCCAGGCGGCGGCCCAGGGCGTCGACGCTGGGCCGGATGCGGCGGGGGTTGGTGCCGAAGGCGCGGTAGACGGCATGCCACGCCTCGATGCGCGGGTCGTTCTCGTCGGCCGGGGACCAGGAGCCGTCGGCGAGCCGGGCCTCCAGTTCCTCCAGCGCGGCGGTCGTGGCAGGCCACGGCTCGCGGCCGCGCAGGCCGGTGGCGGTGACGACGGCGACGAGGGTGTCGGGGAAGGCACCGGCGACGCCGGGGGCGAGGCGGAAGACAGTGGTCATCGGAGGGTCCGTTCCGGGGGTGGTGTGCGGTCAGGTGAGGGCGAGGAGACTGACGGCGACGGCGGCGGTGCCCAGGCCGATCAGCTGGCCCCGGTGGATGCGCTCGGCCAGGACGCTGCGGGCGAGCAGGACGGTGCCGGCCGGGTACAGGGCGGTGATCACGGCGACGACGGCGAGGTCGCCGCTGCGGGCGGCGAGCAGGAACAGCAGGTTGGCCACCGAGTCCAGCACGCCGGCCGTCGCCGAGATCGCGTACGCGGGCTTCTCCGGGCCCAGGCGCCGGAACATCACGCCGGCCGCGGCCAGGATGACGGCGGAGGACACGGCGCGGCCGACGATCAGCGGACCGACGCCGCTGTCGGAGGGCGCCTGGTGCAGGAAGACCAGCTGCAGGGCGATCGCGGCGCCGGCGCCGAAGGCCAGCAGCAGCGCGGTGCGCGACGGCCGCGCCGACTTCGCGCCGTGCCCGGCGCTGACCAGCACCACCGCCGCCAGCGCCAGCGGCAGGCCGATCAGCCCGGCCGGGCCCAGGTGCTCGCCCTGCAGCAGGCCGACGCCGACCGGCAGCATCGCCGAGACCAGCGCGGTGATCGGCGACAGCACGTTCATCGGGCCGATCGCCAGGGTCTTGTAGAGCAGGGCGAAGGCGGCGGCCGACGCCACGCCGGAGGCCGCGCCCCAGGCGAGGGTGGCCGGGGCGAAGGAGGCGCCGAGGAAGGGCCACAGCAGCAGCTCGACGGTGAGCGAGGCCGGTGCGGCGATCATCACGGTCCGCAGGACGTGGGCCTTGCGGGCGCCCAGGCCGCCGAGGAAGTCGGCGCACCCGTAGGCTAGGGAGCTGCCCAGGGCCAGCAGGAGAGCGATCACGGTACGTACATCCCTTACTATCAACAGAACGACCACACCGTACAACGCACCGACCGCCGGTCGTCAACCGAACGACCGCGTGGTGCAGCGAACCGACCTGCTGCTGGAGGGACGAACCGATGGCCGAGACCGAGGCGGCACTGCGGACGCTCGCGCACAACGTCCGCACGGCCCGCACCCGCGCGGGACTCTCCCTGGACGAGCTCGGCCGCCGCGCCAAGGTCAGCAAGGGCGCCCTCGTCGGACTGGAGAAAGCCCAGGGCAACCCCAACTTCGCCACCCTGGTCCGCCTCGCCGACACCCTCGGCGTCTCCGTCTCCGCGCTCCTGGAGGGCAGCCCCGACCAGCGCGTGCGGGTCGTCAGTGCCGACGCCGTCATGCCCCTGTGGAAGGGCGAGCGCGGCAGCGAGGCCCGGCTGATGCTGACCACCGGCGGCCCGGCGGCCACCGAGGTCTGGCGCTGGACCCTGGAGCCCGGCGAGGAGTACCCCAGCCACCCCCACCAGGCGGGCGTGACCGAGACCGTCAGCGTCACCGCCGGCGAGATGGTCCTCGTCGTCGACGGCGTCGACTACCCCGTCGCCGCCGGACAGACCGCCACTTTCGACGCCCACACCACCCACACCTACCGCGGCACGGGCACCGGGACCTGCCACCTGATCATGACCGTCCACCTGCCCCCGGGCCCCGCGTAGACCTCGAGGGGGCGGGGCGGCCGGAGCGCCTGGCTGTCGGTGAAGGATCGTTTGGCGACAGGTGGGCGGCGCGTCCCGTGAACCCGTGCGATCGAGGGGTTCGCGGCGGCGCCCAGGGCCTCGCCGCGGTCCCGGCCCGGCCCGGCGCAAGGGTCGCCGCGCGTACGAGGACGGGGGCAGCGCACTCTCGCCGACCGGACCGTGCTCGTTCTCGCCGGGATTTCCTGTACCCCGACTACGCACACCCGTCTTCGGGGCCCGTGGAGGTCACGCGTCGGCGGACTCCGCGAGCCGTTCCAGCTCGCGCATCGCCTGGGAGTGCGCGCTCATCCGCCGGCTCACCAGGCCGGTCGTGAAGAGGGCCACGCCGGCGATCGAGACGGGGAGGGACAGCCCGAGCACGGCCAGGGCCTCCGGCCAGTCGCGCTCGCCCTGGCACCAACTGCCGCGGGCGCTGCCCTGGTTGGCGGTGGAGCGCTCGGTGAACAGGCGCGACTCGCACTGGGCGGGGTACTTGTCGTCGGGCTTCCGGTCGACCTCGTACGGCGTGAGCAGCAGCACGGCGCACCAGGCCCACAGGAGCGCGGCCACACCCAGCAGCCCCATGCCCCAGCGGCTCGTCCGCAGGGCACGGTCGCGGAAGTCGAGGTCGAAGTCACGTGATCGCATGGGCGTCGAACCTAGCAGCGGCCCCGCACGGGCCCGCGGGCGCCTCCCCCCGGGGCCGGGGCGCGCCTTTGCCGGGACGGCCCCATTGACAACGCGCGCGCGTGGATCGAGGGCGCCCCGGTGTTGGACCGGGCGGCCGCCGGAACGCGAAGCTGATCTTCGGCAACCCGCCCGCCCCCCCCTGAAACGAGGCCGTCCCATGGACGACGTGTTCGAGACGAAGAGCGGCGCGGTCCGCGGATTCCGCGCCGCGGACGACGTCGTCGCCGTGCTCGGCATCCCGTACGCCGCGCCCCCGTTCGGCGCCGACCGGTTCCGGGAGCCGCGCCCGGCCCCACCGTGGAGCGGGGTCAGGGACGGTACGGCCTTCGGGCCGGTCGCCCCGCAGTCGGCCCAACTCCCCGGCGCCCCCTCCTGGTCGCCCGGCGACGAGGACGTCCTCACCCTCAACGTCTGGACCCCGGTGTCCGCCGCCGGCCGCCTGCCCGTCCTGGTCTGGATCCACGGGGGCGCCTACACCTTCGGCTCCTCCGCCCAGCCCGACTTCGACGGCACCGTGCCGGCCCGGGCCGGGCTGGTCGTGGTCACGCTGAACCACCGGCTCGGCTTCGAGGGCTTCGGACACGTGCCCCCGGGCGCCGACGGCACCGCCCCGCCCGACAACCGGGGACTGCTCGACCAGATCGCCGCCCTGCGCTGGATCCGCGACAACGCCGCGGCGTTCGGCGGCGACCCGGAGGCCGTCACCGTCGCCGGCCACTCCTCCGGCGCCACCGCCGTGGCCTGCCTGATGGTGATGGACGCGGCTCGCGGCCTGTTCCGCCGCGCCATCGCCCACAGCCCCGCCGGCCCCTTCCACACCCGGGAGATCGCCGCCGCGACCACCCGCGAGATCGCCGCCGCGGCCGGCTGCGACGCCACCCCCGCCGGCCTCGCCGCGGCGACGCCGCAGGCCCTGGTCGCGGCCTCGGACCAGGTGGTCGACGCGTACCGGAACGATCCCTCCTCCGGCTCCCGCCACTACGACCCCTCCCTCTTCGCCCCCGTCCTCGGCGGCGCCACCCTGCCCGCCGACCCCCTCGCGGCCCTCGCCGCGGGAGCCGCCCGCGACGTCGACCTGCTGGTCTGCCACACCACGGAGGAGTACTGGCTCCTCGACGCCGTCGGCAGCTGCGCGAAGCTCACCACCGACGCGCAACTCGACCGCTTCGCCGCGGACTTCGGGCTCTCCGGAGACCTGGTCGAGGGCTACCGCTCCGCGCTGCCCGGCGCCTCCGTCCCCGAGGTCCACCTCGCCCTCTTCGGCGACCTGCTCTTCGGCGAGTTCACCCACCGGCTCGCCGAGGCCCACGCCGCCGGCGGCGGCCGGGCCCACCGCTCCGTGTTCGACCGCCGCCGCGGAGGCCCGGACGGCGCGCCCGTCCGGGCCTGGCACTGCGCGGACGTCCCCTTCGTCTTCGGCACCCTCGACGACCCCCGCCTCTCCTTCCTCATCGGAGGCGCGCCCGGCGCCGAGGACCGCGAACTGTCCCGCCGCATGGTCCGCGCCTGGTCCGACTTCGCCGCGACCGGCGACCCCGGCTGGCCCCCGGTCACCGACACCACCGAGCGGACCGCCCACGTCTGGACCCCCGGCGACCAGCAGGCCACGGACCGCCCCGCCCCCGACCGCGCCCTCTGGGCGCGCACCGGCTTCCCCGTCCTGCGCCCCTGACGGTCGTCGTCCGCGAGACGCGGCTCCGCCGCCGGCGACCCGGGGCGTCGTTTCAGCCGCTCGTCGTGGGGAGACGGTCGAGGACGTTCCGGATCGCGGGGTGCCGTGCGGTTCCCGAGCGGTACAGGGCGTGGACGCCGCGGTGCACGGGGGCGCGCAGGGGGTGGACGCTGAGGTCCGGGCCGTGGGGCGGCAGGGCCATGCGCGGGATGAGGGCGACGCCCGCGCCGCGGGCGGCCAGGGCGGACAGCACGGCGAAGTCGCCGGCCACGGCCGTGGCCGTGGGGGCGAAGCCGGCGGCGCCGCACGCGCGCTGGGCCATCTCGTGGCAGGCCGTACGGGTGTCGGGGAGCAGCCACGGGTCGTGGGCGAAGTCGCGGAGGTCCGCCGGGTCGTCCGGGGCGAGGTGGTGGGCGGCGGCGACGGCCGGGTGCATGACGAGGTGGACGGGTTCCTCGAAGAGGGTGCGTTGTTCGCAGCCGGGGGGCAGGGGGCGGGGGAGCAGGCTGTAGGAGTGGGTGAGGGCGATGTCGGCCTGGCGCTGCAGGAGTGCGGCTTCGGCCGCGGGGGGTTCGTGTTCGGTGAGGTGCAGGACGGGGTCCCGGGGGTCCGGTGCGGTGCCGGGCTCCGGCCACAGGCGGGGGACGAGGATGCGGGCGGCGGAGGGGAACGCCGCGATGCGGACGGTGCCGTGACCGCCTCCGCGGAGGACCGCCAGGTCCGACTCCGCCGCGGCGAGGTCACCGAGGACGACGTGGGCGTGGTCGACGAGGCGCTGTCCGGCGGCGGTGAGGTGGAGGGTCCGTCCTCGCTTCTCCAGGAGCTGCAGGCCCGCCTCCCGCTCCAGCGCGGCTAGCTGCTGGGAGACGGCCGGGCCGGTGAGGTGGAGGGCCCGGGAGGTCGCCGCGACGGTTCCCCGGGCGGCGAACTCGGCCAGGACACGGAGACGGCGAACATCCAACAAGGAAGATCCTCTTTATGTTTACGGAAGAAAAGGCAAATGGACCTAACCGATCCTAACGGGCAGGGTCGATCGGGTGAAGTTCGACAAGACCCTGCTCGCCCTGGCCGCCACCGTGCTGCTGTGGGCCTCCGCATTCCCCGCGATCCGTGTGTCCCTGGAGGGTTTCGGCCCGGCGCAGTTGTCCCTCCTGCGTCTCGCCGTGGCTTCCGCCGCTCTGGCGGCCGTCGCCCCGGTGCTGGGAGTGAGACGCCCCGCCCGTGCGGACCTCTGGCGCATCGCCGTGACCGGCGCGGCCGGGATGAGCGCCTACCAGCTCCTCCTGAACTGGGGCGAGGTCCGTGTGCCCGCCGGCACCGCCGGCCTGATCGTGGCCGCCGTCCCCGCGATGAGCGCCCTGCTGGCCGTGCGCTTCGCCGGGGAGCGGCTCACCCGGGCCAAGGCCGGAGGGTCGCTGATCGCGCTCGGCGGCGCGGCGCTCATCGCGCTGTCCGGCAAGGAGAGCGGGTACACCGGGGCGGCCTGGGCCGTCCTCGGCGCGGCCCTCAGCCAGGCCCTCTACCACCTCACGATCAAGCCCCTGCTCCTGCGCCACACGGGTCTGGAGGTCGCCGCCTACGCCACCTGGGCCGGAACGGCCCTGCTCGTCCCGCTCGCCCCCAGTACGGTCCGGGCCCTTCTCGACGCCCCGGCCGGGCCGACCGCCGCCGCCGTCTACCTGGGCCTCCTGCCCTCGGCCGCGGGCTTCGTCGCGTGGGGGTACGCCATGGCCCGGCTCAGCGTCACCACCGCCACCGCGGCCCTCTACCTCGTTCCCGTCGCCACGCTGGTCATCTCCTACGTCTGGCTCGGTGAGCACCCCCGGACGACGGCGGTCGCGGGAGGACTCGCCATCGTCGCCGGACTCCTCCTCCTCAACCGGAGCCCCCGTGAGACCACGGCCGGGCCTCCTGCTGCCCTCCGGCCTCCCGGCACGCCGGGGCCGAAGCGGAGGACCGTCGACGGACCGCGGGGGTGAGTGCCGTCCGCCCGGCCGAGCGGGGAGCGAGGACCCTCTCCCGGATCCCGCCGGCGGCCCGCTGCCGCGAGCCGGGTCGGCCGGAGGCGGCCCGCGTCCTCGGCACCCCGCGACAGGAGTTCCTGCCCCGCTGGCGGCGGGCGGAGCGGCGGGATCGGTGGCCCCGCCGGAACACGGTCGAAGCGCCGCCGTCTCTCAGGAGCCCGGCCCCGGCGGCGCGGGCGGCGCGGGCGGCGCGGGCGGAGGCGGCGGTGGCACGGCCGGCCTCGGCGGGATCCGGGGGCGGGGCGGCCGCGCCGGTGGTGGCGGGGGAGGGGACGGGGGCAGGCCGCCGGTGCGCGGGCGGGTGGCGCGTGCCGGCGGGGCGGCCGGCGGCGGGGGGAGCGGGGGCGGCGGCGGTGGGGTCTCCAGGGGCGGGAGGAGCGGGCCGTCGGCGCGGAGGCGGGCGACGGTCAGTTCGCGGCGGCGGCGCGCGTCCGGAGCCTCGTCGCGGGCGAAGACGAGCCGGACGCTGTACCAGCCGCCGTTCTCCACGGCGAGCAGGCGGTAGCCGAGCGCGTGCCCGATCGCTTCGGCCCGCTGCCCCGTGGCCGCCGTGTAGCGGCGGGTGAACGTCAGGGCGACGCGGCTGCCGCCGTCGAACCGGCGGCGCATCTCGTCGTCGTCCACTCCGCCCGTGCCCCTCTCCGCAAGAGTCGGCCGGACCCGCCCCCGTGCCCCGCCTCCCGGAGATCCTCGCACGTGCGTCCGTCCTCCGGGCCGCCGGCCCGTGTGCGGACGGCCGGGTTCTGCCCGGGGCCTGCGGGTCCGTCCACGGGTCGCCGGGTTCCGACCGGGCCCTGCGGGCACCGGTCCCCGGTGCGGGGCGGCCCCGGCCGTCGGTGGTGGCTGGCAGGATCACCGGCATGACGCCGCTGCTTCTCTCCGACATCGAACGGGCCGTCCGCGACAGCTGGAGCGCCGAGACGTGCACGCCCGAGTTCCGGTCCCGCTGGACCCGGGACAACCCGGCCCGTGACCAGTGCGGGGTGACCGCCATGGTGGTCAACGACCTGCTGGGCGGCGAACTGCTCCGCGGCGAGGTGCACGTCGACGGCGTGCGGGTGGACTACCACTGGTGGAACCGGCTGGGGGAGGGCGTCGAGATCGACCTCACCCGCGAGCAGTTCGGCCCCGAGGAGACCGTCACCGCCGGCACAGTGATCCCCCGCCCGCCGTTCGCCGAGTGGCGCAGGCTCCACGAGGAGTACGTACTCCTGCGCGAGCGCGTCCTGCGGCGGCTCGGCGTGTCCCCGGTCTCCCCGGGGGCCGGCGAGCCCCTCGGCACCCGGCCGTCCTGCGGCGGCGCGGAGTGACGTCCGACGGGGCGGTCCTGGCGGGCCTGCGCGCGTGCGCGGCCGAACTGGCCACGCCGGTGCGCGTGTACGTGGCGGCCGGGCGGTTCACCGAGCCGGACCCCGATCTGCCGGAGCTGGCCGCCCGGATCGGCCTCCTGCTGGCCGAGATGGCGGCGGACGAGGCGTGGCGGCGCTTCGCCCCCGGGTACGTACCGCCGCCCGTCCCGGAACTCTGCGCCGCGCTGGAACCGCTGGAGCCGCACGAGGCCGCCCCGTTCCTGGCCCGGCTCGCGGCCGTCGATCTGTACTGGCCGACGCACCGGCACCTCCCCGCCGAGGTCGCGGACCGCGCGGCGGGCCGGGCGGTCTCGCTCCTCGGCCCGGACGGCAGTTGGTGGACCAACCACGACGCCTCGTGCGGCGCCGTGAACGGCGTCTCCCCGTTCGTCGACAGCGTCGTCGCGGGGACCGACGGCGAGCACTACGTCGTGGCCCTCCAGGTCGCCCCCGACTGACGCGCCGCAGCGGCGGACCCACGCGGACCCACAGGGCCCGGTCTCCGGACCGGACCCGGGAGTTCAGCCGGCGGATCCGGGGGTTCAGCCGACGGATCCGGCGGTTCCGCCGGTTCGGCCGCCGGACGGGGAGTTCCCGTCGAGGAGCACCGCGAGGCCGTCGAGCAGGCGCTGGAGCCCGAACTCGAAGAGGCCGTCGAGGTCCAGGTCGTACCCGGTCCCGGTGAGCCGCGCGAGCCCGGGGTACCGGCCGGTTTCCAGGGTCGCGCGGAACGCGGACTCCTGCGTGTCCATCCATTCCTCGCTGTCGAGACCGCTCTGCGCCTCCGCCTCCCGCTCCGTCTCCAGGTTCTGGGCGAGGCCGCGGATGTAGTTGAGCAGCGTGAGGTGCGCGGTGAAGGCCGACTGGTCGTCGAGCCCGCGGGAGTGCAGGGCCTCCAGGACCCACTCGCTGTACGCCAGCGCCGAGGTGATCAGCTGCGGCCGGGTCAGCGACAGGGCGGGCGCCAGCCAGGGGTGGCTCCGGAACAGGCCCCACAGCTGCCGGGCCGCCAGTTCCATCGACTCCCGCCAGCCCGGCGGAGGTTCGGCGGGCAGGGGGCGCTCGGCGATGGCCGAGTCCATCATCCGGACCAGCAGGTCGTCCTTGTCGGTCACGTGCCGGTAGAGCGACATGGTCGCCACGCCGAGTTCGGCCGCCACCCGGCGCATGGAGACCGCCGTCAGGCCCTCCGCGTCGGCGACGACGACGGCGGCGTCCACGATCCGCGCGAGCGTGAGCCCCGTCGGGCCGCCGGCCGGCGCCCCGGACGGAGGGCCCGGCCGGGCGGGGGCGCCGGACCGGCCCGGCCGCGCCGCGCGGGCGGAAGGAGCGGGGGAGGGGGCGGCGTCAGGGGTGGAGGGGGCGGCCGTCGTCGCCGTCACGACCGTCCCGACGCCCGGGACGGCGTGGACCAGGCCCTCGCGGCGCAGCTCGGTCAGCACCTTGGTGGCGGTCGCCATGGCGACGCCCCACTGCCGGGTGATCTCCCGCGTCGAGGGCACGCGATCGCCCGGTGCCAGTTCCCCGGTCTCGATCCGCCGCCGCAGCTCGCCGACGATCCGGCTGTAGCGCGGTACCGCTTGTCCGCCGCCCACCGACACTCCTCCGCACTAGTGCACCTGGATGCGGTCCATCCTAGCGGCCGGCTGTGGAGGATCCCGTCCGTCGGCCCGTCATTCCCTCGCCACCCCCCCCCGCATGCACTAGTGCAGTGCACCTCAAAAGTGCTGACGGAAAGGGGAGTTCCATCTTGCGCACTATGTTGCGTACGGCGTACATTCGCTGTCATGACGAAGAACGAGATCCTCATCAGCGGCGCCGGCATCGCGGGAACGGCGCTGGCGTACTGGCTACGCAAGGCGGGCTTCGCGGTCACGGTCGTGGAGCGGGCGCCGGCCCCCCGCCCCGGCGGGCAGACGGTGGACCTGAGGGGCGCCGGCCGTACGGTCGTCGAGCGCATGGGCCTGATGGACCGGGCCAAGGCGGTCACCGTCGACCAGCGGGGCCTGGCCCTCGTCGACGGGAAGGGCAGGATCACCGCCCGGGTGCCCGCCGACAGCTTCGGCGGCGAGGGGATCGTCTCCGAGATCGAGATCCTCCGCGGCGACCTCGCGCACCTGCTCCACGAGGCGACCCTGCCGGACACCGAGTACCTCTTCGACGACACCGTCACCGGCATCGACCAGGACACGGACCCGGACGCCGTCACCGTCACCTTCGAGAAGGCGGCGCCGCGCCGCTTCGCCCTCGTCGTCGGGGCCGACGGGCCGCACTCCGTCGTCCGCTCGCTCGCCTTCGGACCGGAACGGGACTTCACCCACCCCCTCGGCCTCTACACGGCCTGGTTCACCGCCCACGACGACCTGGACCTCGACGGCTGGTACCTGATGCACAACGCGCCGGGCGGCCTGGTCGCCTCCGCGCGCCCCGGCCGCCTGCCCGGCGAGATCAAGGCCGGCTTCAGCTTCCGCTCCCCGCCGCTCGCCTACGACCGCCGCGACACCGAGGCCCAGAAGGAGATCGTCGCCCGGCGCTTCGCCGGAGTCGGCTGGGAGATCCCCCGCCTGCTGCGGGCGATGCGCACCGCCCCCGACTTCTTCTTCGACACCATGGCCCAGGTCCGCCTCGACGGCTGGTCGCGCGGCCGCGTGGCGCTGCTCGGCGACGCCGGCTACTGCGCCACCCCGCTGACCGGGCTCGGCACCAGCCTCGCCCTGGTCGGCGCGTACGTCCTCGCCGGTGAACTGGCCGCGGCGGAAGGCGCCCACGAGACCGCCTTCCGCCGCTACGACACGGTGATGCGCCCGTACGTGACCCAGGCACAGGAACTCCCGCCCGGCGGTGCCGCCGGCTTCGCCCCCACGGGCCGCCTCGGCATCCGGATGCGCGACCTCTCCATGCGCTCGATGACGCGCTGGCCGATGCGCGCCGTCCTCGCCGCGCAGTTCGCCAAGGCGGGTGACATCGCCCTGCCGGACTACCTCCTCGGCGCGCCCCGCCCGGCGGCGGCCCGGGCGGAACGCTGACCGGCGCGGGGGCAGGGCGTCAGTGCATCAGCAGCAGACGGGTCCTGGCCACCAGCTTCCGGTTGACGCTGGTGCTCTGCACGAAGATCGTGAAGTCGGCATTGTGGTCGGGCTTGACGCGCACCTCCTCGTCCGGAAGGCCGAGCAGCGCCCGGGCCTCGGGGCCGGTGTACACCCGGTCCGTCTTCCTCTCCAGCACCGCGATCCGCTTCCGGGCCTGGATCTTCTCGGACTTGCTCAGCTGGTAGTAGGCGCAGCCCGTCTTGTACGTGTGCCCGGACTGGGTGACCCACTCCCGGATCGCCGCGTCGCGCGCCACCGGGATCAGCTGGTACGCCGACGCGTCGACCGGGGTGAGGCCGGCCGCCTCGATGGTCTCCTTGTTGACCGCCTCCGCGCCCACGGAGAACACCGCACGCGACCCGCGGATGCCCTTGGTGCGGCCCACCATGAACTTCTCCGTGGCCTGCTGGATGACCTGCCCGGCCTCCTCCAGGCCCTGGGCGCTCGTCGCGTCCCAGATGGCGACGTTGTCCTTCGGGAAACCGCACTTCATGGCCTCGTGCTTGCCCGTCTGGTCCGGCACGAGGACGGCCAGGGTCCAGTTGTCGTCCTGCTGCTCGATCATCGTGGACACGGCCGCCACGAGCGTGGCGGGGTCCTTGCTGGGCGCGTCCGAGCAGCGGTGGCTGGCGTTCTCCTGCCCGTCCGTCAGCACGAACGTCAGGAAGCTGTGGTCGCCGTACAGCTGGGCGGTCTGCGCCAGCTCCCGCTGCGACTTCAGCGCGGCCGCCAGCAGCGCCGTCATCCCCCTGACCTTGTACATCTCCTTCAGGGACGGCATCCGCAGCACGTCCTTGTCGTAGATGACGCACTCCACCTCGTTCGCGAACACGTACACCGTGACCCGGGTCTCCTGGTCCAGCTCCCGCGACCGGCGCGCGAGGTACGCGATCTGCTGGTCGGCCACCTCGATGACCTTGTTCCGCAGGTGCGACATGGACGAACTGGCGTCCAGCACGAGCGCGACGTGGTTGATGTAGTTCTGCTTTCCGGACACGGCCAACTCCCCGTCTCTGCCGACTTGATGTTCCTACCGTCTCACCCGCCACTGACAATCGGACCTGCCCCGGAACCGCCCCCGCCGCTTCGGCCCGCCCGCCGCCGGCGCCGCCGCTCCGACCGGCGCACGTGGGTCCGGAGCACGTGGGTCCGGAGCACGTCGGCCGGCGCCCTCCGGCCGATCAGCCGTGGTCCAGCTGCCGCGCCAGCCACGCGCGGGACGCGCGCCCGCTGCGCAGCCGTACGACGTGGACGCCGAGCGCGGCCGTCTCGGCGACCTGGCGGGCGTAACGGGGGCGGTTGCGCCGGTACTTGCGGATCGCGGTGCGCAGCAGCGACCGGTGTCCGAAGAAGGCCCTGTTCCAGGTGAGACGGCGCGCCTGGGGGCTCCTGTCCAGGCCCGTCAGCTGCCGCAGGCTCCGGTACACGATCCTGCGCACGACCAGGGAGAGCGGGAGGTCGAGCCAGACCAGGACGTCGGCCCGGTGCCAGACCACGTCGGCGAGTTTCGAGTAGTTCCCCTCGACCACCCACGCGTCCCCCGCGTGACGCGCTCCGCCGCGGCGCGGAACGCGTCGAGGGGCAGCGGCTCGTCGCCGGCGAACAGGATCTCGTCCAGGTCGGTGTGCGGGAGCCCGAGGGAGGCGGACAGACTCCGCGCCATCGTCGACTTCCCGCTCGCCGGCGGCCCGAACAGCGCTACTTTCCGCACCCCTGATCCCTTCCCGCACCCGTACGTTCCCGAAAGACCCGGGTCCAGCCTCCCCTCCCCGGTCCCCACTACACGCGCGGGGGGCCGGTCGGGCACGGCCCACAGGCCGGTGCCACGGGCCGCCACCAGCGCGCCGAGGGTGCCGTGCGCGGGGCCCGCGACCTCGGCGCGCAGGCCCGGGGCGGTGCAGTGCCGGACGAGGTCGGCGGCGTGCGGCAGTTCGGCGTCGGAGACCGGGAGGACCGCCGGCTGGACGGGGGCCGGCCGGGCGGGGAAGGCGCCGCCGTGGCGCTCGACGAGAGGCGCGACGACCTGCACGTCGACCTTCGGATGCAGGACGCCGCCTCCCCCTCGCCCGCCTCGTACGGAAGGCCGGAGGCGTCGAGCACGTCGGTCGGCAGGGCGGTGGAGCGCCGCCACAGCTCCGGCGCGTCGACGTACTCGACCCCGGGGCCGGGCAGCGAGAGCCGGTACCTGCTCGGGACGATGCCCAGCGCCTCGTACGCCCTCCGAACCGTCCCCAGCGCCGCCCGCACCTCCCCGGCGACCTGCTCCAGGGTGCAGAAGACGTGCGCGTCGTCGAGCCGACCGGCCCGGACGCGGCCGCGCCCCCTTCCCGTACCGTCGCGGCGATGGTTCCGTCCGGTGCCGAGTGCCCTCCGGCGCGTCCTACTCGACGCCCTCGGCGGTGAAGTCGCCCTCGTCCGGGAACTCGCCCTCGCCGAACTCCTCGCCGCCCGGCATCATGGCGCCGGAGAACGCGCCCATGAGGTCCTCCGGCTTCAGCTCGGTGGCCGAGGCCGGGGCGGTCGGCTTGGTGCCGGCACTCAGCTTGAGGCCGAGGCCGAACTTCTTCACCTTCGCGTTCTCGGTGAGCTCGGCGAGGTCGACGTACACCTCGGTCAGCTCGCCGTTCTTGAGCGTGAAGTCGGCCGTGACCTTGCTGTCGGGGGCGTCCTTCAGGTCGGCGGCCGTCGGCAGCTCCATGCCCGGCGGCAGCTCCTTGGAGAGCGGACGGATCTCCCCGACGAGGTCCGTGATCAGGGTGCGGAACGGCGCGGTCGCCGAGATGCGCTCGGTGCCGTCCCCGCCACCGGCGGTCGTGAACTCGACGTCACGGGCGACGACTTCGCGCAGGGCCTCCAGCAGCTTCTTCTGGGTCCCGGCGTCCAGCGAGGGCTCCGGCGACGGCGCGCCGCCGGACTTCTCGCCCAGCTGCTCCTCGCCGGCCTTCTCCAGGGCCTTGTAGTCGAACTTGACCCACTCGCCCTCCAGCACCTTCTTGAAGGCGCCCGCCTCGGGCGGCAATTCGCCGGCGGGCGGCAGGGGGCTGCCCATCGCCTTGCCGAGCGACTCGGCGTCGGCGCGGACGTAGGCGTAGTCGCCTACGACCCGGTACTCCAGCAGGTCGCCGTCGGCGGTGCTGAACTTCATCGCCATCCCGACGAAGTCGTCCTCGCCGGACTCGTCGAACGGCTTCTTCGACTCCACCGCGACGGTGATCTTCGCGCCGCTGATCAGCTCGGCGGCCTCGTCCGGGATCTCCTCGCCGGGCTCCGGGTCCGACCCGGCGTCCAGCTCCTTGAGCGTCCGGGCGTCGACGTCCAGGTCCAGCTCGAAGGAGAGGGACTTCGCCTTCCCGAGCTTCTCGAAGGCCTGGTCCAGCTTCTTCCCGGCGGACAGCTGCTCGACCGTCCCGCAGGCGGCCGAACCCGCCAGGACGGCGCCGACGACGGCGGTGGCGGTGAGGGTCTTGCGTATGGCGCTGATGATGATCTCCTCGAGGGTCCGATCACGACGTGATCACCAAGGGAGACTCACGGCCCTCCCACAGGGTTGTACGGCCGACGCGATCTTCACGGCACGTCCGGGAACGGGCCCGGACGCTCCCCCTCCGGCCGCGTTCCCGTCGCCTTCCCGCCGCCCGGCGGCAACCTTCCCCCTTACCGCTCCGCGGGCCGGCTTCGCTCCCGCGAGGCCGGGGAGCCGCCGCTCAGCCGGCCGGCGGCACCGCCTCCCGCACGCCGAACCACTGCTCCGCGCCGTACTCCTCGAAGCGCTCCACCTCGGTGAAGCCCAGCTTCGCCGCGAGGCGCACGGCGCGGTCGTTGGCGGTCTGCGTGGAGAGCACCACGGGCTCGCCGGGCAGCGCGGCGGCGAACCAGCCGAGGACCGCCGCGCACGCCTCGGCGGCGTACCCGTGTCCCCAGGCGTCCGGCAGGAACAGGTAGCCGAGCTCGGCCTCCCCGCCCTCCGGGCGGACGTGACCGCGGCGGTCCGCGCCGCGACGGTCGAGCGTGACCATGCCGATCATCGCCCCGTCGCGTTCGACCACGAAGAGGCCGGGGCGCCGCCCGGGCACCTCGGGCATCGCCCGGTCGAGCTCGTCGCGCGGCCGTGCGCCCCCCACGTACGTCCCCACCTCCGGCGAGGAGAACAGCTCGACGAACGCCGCCCGGTCGGGGGCCGCGGACTCGCGCAGCACGAGCCGTTCGGTGCGTATCGGTACGGGCGGCCAGGAGCCAGGTCCGAGTTCGGTCATGACGTGCAACCTACCCCGGCGTCCGCCGGAACGGGCCGGGTCCGCGCCCGCCGGGCGCCCGCGGCGGCGGCCGCACTACAGTCGGCGGCGTGGACCCACTGAGACCGGGGCAGGACCCCGCCCGCATAGGCGACCACACCCTGCTCGGCCGTCTCGGGGCGGGCGGCATGGGCCAGGTCTACCTGGCGCGCACACCGGACGGCGGACGGGTCGCGCTGAAGGTGATCCGGGAGGAGATCACCGGGCACCCGGAGGCGCTGGCCCGCTTCCGCCGGGAGGTCGCGACGGTGCGCGCCGTCCGCAGTCCGCACACGGCCCGGCTGGTCGACGCGTCGCTGGACGAGGCGCCGTACTGGCTCGCGACCGAGTACGTCCCCGGCCCGACGCTCCGTCAGGCGATCGGCTTCCAGGGGCCTTTGGGCGCCGACGCGTGCCGGAGGCTGTTCGCGGAGCTGGCGCTGGCGCTGGCGGGCGTGCACGCCTGCGGGGTCACCCACCGGGACCTGAAACCGCAGAACGTCATCCTGGCCGCCGGAGGGCCCCGCCTCATCGACTTCGGGATCGCGCGCGGCGCGGACGACACGGCCCTCACCCGCACCGGCGCCGCGCCGGGAACGCCGGGCTTCACCGCCCCCGAGGTGCTGCTGCGCAACGAGACGTCCCCGGCCGCCGACGTCTTCGCGCTCGGCGCGACCATGGCCTACGCGGCGACGGGCCGGCCCCCCTTCGGCGACGGCCCCGCCGAAGCCGTCTCGTACCGCGCGGTGCACGAGGAGATCGACCTTCCGGAAACGGTGGACGGGGACGACGCGCTGGGGGCGCTGATCCGCGCCTGCGTGGCGAAGGACCCCCGGGACCGCCCCGGCACCGCGGAGGTGATCGCACGCTGCGCCGCGCCGGGCGGCGCGACCCTGCCGCCGACCCGCCCCGACCCCGACCCCGTCCCCGCCCCGCCCTCGGCCGCGCCCGCCTCCCCGGCACCGGCACCGGCACCGGCCCGGCGCACCGGCTGGGGCACCGTGGCACTGGTCCTGGCGCTGACCGGCGCCGTGGGCACGGCGGCGTGGCAGCAGGGCTGGGGGAGAGGGGACCCCGGCGCCGCCACGAACGGCCAGGAGAGCCGGGGGAGTCAGGGCGGACAAGGAGAGCGGGGCGGACAAGCAGAGCCGGGCGGGCGGGGCGGGCAGGGCTCCGCCCCGCAGGGAACCGGGAAACCGGGCCCGTCGCCCCGCCCCGACGGGGCCGCGTCCGCCTCGGACGTCCGCTGGGTCCTCTTGAAGGACCCGGAGCAGGCACGGCTCGGCGCCGGCGCGTGCGACCGGCCCCCGGAGGCGGGCCCGTCCGGCAGCACCTCCTCGACCTCGGTCACGTACACCTCGGGCGCGGCCTCGGCCGACATCGGCTTCGCCTTCGAGGGGGACCGGAGCCACCGTCTGGTGGTCGGCGTGAAGCCGCCCGGCACCAAGGGCTTCGGCCACACCTCCCGGCCGGTGCGGCCGGGCACGACCCGGAAGTCCCTCACGTACCCCCGGGACTTCCCCGGCGCCCCGCCCGTGACCTCGGAGGCCGGCGACTGGACGGTGGTCGTCTACGACGCGGAGGACGACGACAGGGCCGGGTGGAAGCGCTTCGGCTGCACGGGCTTCCGCGCCGGGCCGTCCTCCCCCTGGCCGTCCTCCCCTTGACCGTCTTCCTCCCGGACGCCCTCCCCCCGGACGCCCTGCCCCTCCGGACGCCTTCCTCCTGACCGCCCGCCACCGGGAGCGGGTACGGGGCCGGGCGGTCGCGTCAGTCCTGCGGGAACCCGGCTTCCCGGGCGAGGTCGTGCCAGCGGGCCTCCCCGCCGGGCAGCGGCCAGGACCAGGTCGGACGCTCCGTGGTGCGCAGCTCTTCGAGGCGGCGGGCCAGCCGGGGACCGGCGAGGGCGGTGCCGTCGGGGACGGTGGGGCCGTGGAGGGCGCGGAGCCGGGCGAAGCGGTCCAGCTCGTCCTCGTAGAAGGCCGCGGCGTCCTTCGTGAGGGCCGCCAGGTCGTCGCCCGGCAGGGCGCGGTGCAGCTCCAGCAGCGGGGGCTCGACGGACTCGGCGATCGCCGCGGCGAGCCGTGCGTGGCCGTCCAGGACGAGGTGGCAGTCCAGGCCGCTGACCCACCAGAGCAGCACCGGCGGGAGGACGCCCTCCCGCGCCTGCTTGCGGTACGCCTTCACCCGGCCGTCCCCGGGATCCGGCATCGGGCGCAGCGGAAGGACCTCCCAGGAGCCGGCGTGGTCGAACCAGTCGAGGTAACCGTCCGGGTGGCCCTCGACGAGCATCGACTCCCAGTACGCGGAGTGCGGGGTGGCCGGGTCCCGCCACCGCAGGAGCCGGCGGTCGGGGGTCAGCAGCCACCGGCCGTCGTGCAGGGGCCCGTCCTGAGCGTCGGCGAGGTGGCGCGCGAAGCGGTGCGCCCACCGCTCCGGGCTGCCGGCCAGGGCGCGGGCGGCGTCGGCGCGCAGGGGCGGGACGAAGGACCGGTACGCGTCGGTCCGCCGGAAGTCCACGCCGTCCAGGTGCGCGTCGACGACGGCGAAGAGCACCGGCCGGGAGAGCTGGGAGAGCAGCAGGCGCCGCCCCGCGCCGAAGACGCACAGCCCCGGCTGCCGGCGGTCCCGCACCTCCAGCTCCAGGCCCGTCCACGCGCCGTCGTCCGGAGGGAGGTCGCCGCTTCGCATGCGGTCAGCGTAGACGGCGCCCGCGGGGCGGTGGCGCGGGGTCGCCGCGCCACCGGGTTCAGGCCGCGTTCGGGCCGACGTCGGCCGTCGTCAGGGGGCGGCGGACCGGCGCGAGGGTGGAGTACTCGTCGGCGCCGACGTCGCGGACGGTGCCGCGCGCGTGCCCGTCGGCGTCCTCGGGGACGGACAGCGAGGTGAGGGTGGCGGCGCCGACGGCCGGGCTGCCGGCGGTGAGCCGGCTGATCCCGTCGGCGTCCTTGCGGAGCAGGGGGTCGACGCGGCGGAAGCCGCCGGCCGGGATGGTGCCGTTGGCGGCGGAGCCCCACAGGATGTTGCCCTGCCAGGTGAAGCCGCTGGTCGTGCCGAGGTCGACCAGGCTGCCGCCGGAGGCGACGAGGATGTTGTCGGCGACGACGACGTCGCGCGGCTCGTAGGTCCGGCTCTCGCCCGAGAGCGTCGCGGAGTTGCCGACGAGCGTGTTGTGCGCGATGACGGCCCGGTCGCAGGCGTCGTTGCCGCGCCGCTCCTCGGTCGTCTCGCCCTCGTGGTGGTCGCGGGTGGTGCCGCTGCCGATGACGATGCCCCGGGAGGTCGTGCCGGAGATGTGGTTGTTCACCACGAGGTGGTCGTTGCCGTACAGGCGCACGCCGTTCGCGCCGCCGAGGATGTGGTTGCCCTCCACGGTGGTGACGTTGCCGTGCCGCAGGACGATGCCGCCCTTGCTGTCGCGGAGCGTGTTGTAGCGGACGGTGTTGCCGGAGGACTTGACCGAGATCGCCTCGGGGTCGCCGTCGCAGCGCTCGAAGAGGTTGTACTCCACGAGGGCGTCGGCGACGGACAGGGCGCGGTGGCTGACCCCCAGCCGGATCGCCTCGCCGCCGTTGGCGCCGGTGTAGGAGTGGTCGGCGAAGTAGTTGCGGAAGATGTGGGTCCGCTGGGCCATGGCGGTGGTTCCCGGCCCGTCGACGACGAGGAAGATGCCCTGCGAGGTCCGGTGGTGGAAGTAGTTGCGGTCGATCTTCGCGTCGTCGCCGCGGACCGTCACCCAGTCCAGCCCGGCGCTGTCCGCGAGCTTGAAGTCGTTGCGGGTCAGCCGGATGCGGGAGCAGTCCGCCGGGATGACGAACGTCGTCGTCTGCCGGAAGGCGAAACCGCTGATCGTGATGTTGCCGGAGTTCGAGAGGACGAAACCGGCCGCTCCGTTCAGCACGGCGCCGCCGCGGCTGGCGGACACGATGGTGATCGGCGCGGCCGTGGTCCCCTGCTTGCCCGTGACGCGGATGCCGGCCGACGGGACGGTGTAGGAGCCGTCCGCGAGGACGATCCGGTCGCCGGGCACGGCCGCGTCGATCGCGCTCTGCAGCGCCGAGATGCTGCCGACGTTCACGGTCCCGGCCGCCACGGCCGTCCCCTGCGCCAGACCCGACAGGGGAACGGCCGCGGCGGCCGAGCCCAGCAGGGCCCCCTTGAAGAACGTACGTCGTCGCATGATGCCTCCTGGTGTGGTCCCCTCCACTCTCGACGCCGCCCCTGCCGTCTCACTGACGCCCCGCTAACGCGCTGACGCGCGGCCGGGCCGGACGGGTTCCGGGCCCAGGGGGCTGCCGCACGAAGATCGAAACTCTGCTCGAAGATCTGGTCGGCGCCGATCCGGCGCGGGCCGGGGCCGCCGCCGGGCGGCCGGTGGCCCGCGGCGGGCGCGTGGTGCCGGAGTTGCCGGCGGCGGCCGTCTCGGCACGGACGACGGCCGGGCTCAAGCCGTACCTGCGGGCCCTGGGGCTGATCGGCCCGCCCGCCTTCGACGCGCCTGTGGAGGCGGCGCGGCGCGAGGAGGTGACCGGATGGCTGCGGGGACGGCTGCTCACGGCCTTCGACGAGCGGTGCGCCGACCTGTACGCGGCCCTGGCGGCCGGACCCCGCCACGGCACGTCGGGCGACGGGTTCACGGGGCTCCTGCGGCCGGGCCCAGTTCTTCTTCCTGGACGACGCGGGCGGCTCCGACGTGTGGATGGCCGCCGAGAACGGCCGGGTGATCCGCCGGTTCGCCGCCGAGAGCGACCCCGAGCGGGAAGGGGACCCGCGGCCCTGGGAGACCCTCGCGGTCGACGACCCCGACTTCGACCCGGAGGACGACGAGGCCCCGGCCGGCGCGGTCACGGCCGGCGCCCGCTCCGCCTGCGCCCACCTGTCCGTCGACCCCGACGGGGTCGGCCCGGACACCGAGGTCCGTGGCCACGGCAGGCCGGCCCTCACCGCGTCCGGCGCCGGCCACGGGGCGCTCCCGGGGAGACTGCCCCTCTGACCGCGCCCCTGGCGGTGCGCCGCCCCTCCCCGGATCCGCCGTACGCGGACGCCCCGGATGCGCCGTACGCCGACGTCCCGCAGGCCGGCGCCGGTCGCACGGGTCCGTCCCGTACGCCGCCGATCGAGGCCGTCAACTCGCCCGGCGGCGCCTTCGGTTCGGCTTCGCCGAGGCGCGGCGCCGGGGTTCCGGGGGCTGCGGCGCCGGGGAGCAGGGCCGGGGCCGGCGTGCGGATCGCGCCGCTCGTACGGGCCGAGCGCGTCCAGGTCGTCGATCAGGGGCGGGGAGGGCGCCCCGGGCGGCGAGTCCGTGAGCGGTGGCGGCGGTGGACCCGGGCCGGACGGAGGGGGACGGGGAGGGCGAGAGCGGTGAGCGGACGGCCGGTGGTGGAGATCGTCGCGGGCACGGTGTTCCGCCGGCCCCGCGCTCGCCCCGCGAGAAAGGGGGAGGGGGAGGGGTCCGGGCGACCGGCCCACGTCGATGTCGGATTCCTGCCGGACGGGGCCGCCGCCCGCTGGTTGTCTGGGCGCCATGACCCGCACACACCACGCCTCGCTCTTCCGCTCCCTCCACACCCCCGCCCGCCCGCTCGCGCTCGCGAACGCCTGGGACGCCGCGAGCGCCCGGGTCGTGGAGGCCGCGGGCGCCCCCGCGATCGCCACGACCAGTGCCGGCGTCGCCTGGTCGCTCGGCGTCCCGGACGGGGACCGGATCGCCCGGGACCTGGCGCTGGAGGCCGTCGCCCGGATCGCGGGGGCGGTCACCGTCCCGGTGAGCGCCGACATCGAGGGGGGTCACGGGGAGAGTCCCGCCGAGGTGGCGGAGACCGTCGTCCGGGTCCTGGAGGCCGGCGCGGCGGGCGTCAACATCGAGGACGGCACCCGCCCGCCGGGCGTCCTCGCCGCCCGCCTGGAGGCGGTCCGCGCCGCCGCCGACCGGGCGGGCTCCGACCTCTTCGTCAACGCCCGCGTCGACACGTACCTGCTCGGGCTGGGCGACCCCGCCACCCGGCTGCGGGACACGCTGGACCGGGCCCGCCGCTACGTCGACGCCGGAGCGGACGGCGTCTTCGTCCCCGGCGTCACCGACCCCGGCCTCATCACGTCCCTGGCCGAGGGCCTGACGGTCCCCCTGAACGTCCTGGCGGGGCCCGGCACCGCGTCCGTGAAGGAGCTGGGCGCCCTCGGCGTCGCCCGCGTCAGCCTCGGCTCGGGCATCGCCCAGGCCGCCTTCTCCGCGGCCCGGCGCGCGGCCCGGGAGCTCTACGGCGCGGGCACGTACGACTCCCTCGGGGAGGACCTCGGCGCCCCCGGCTCCCTCGACTACGCGGAACTCGACGGCCTGTTCGGCCGGGACGGTTGAGGCCTCCCCGGTCCACGGTTCGCGGCCGCGCGACTTCGGGGGGCCTTCGGCCGTACGCGCGCGACGGCTGCGCGCGACGGCCGCACCTGCCGGTCGAGTCCGCCGACCGTGCCCGTCGGCCGCGCCCGCCGAACGAACCCGGTCGAAATGACCGTACGGTCTGACGATCATGTCGGTATGCTGCTTCGTCCCAGAGGCCAGGAAGGAACCTCGCATGAGCAGCGCCACCTCCCCGTTCCCCGCCCGGATCGAGCTGAAGGGCGAAGGCCTCGTCCTCCGCGACTGGACGGAGACGGACCTGGACGCGATGCCGGATCTGTTCGACGATCCCGAGGTCGCGTACTGGACCCCCCTCGCCTCGCCCTTCGACCGGGAGGCCGCCGCCACCCGGCTGGTACGGGACCGGAAGCTGCGGGCGGAGGGGACGACCATCCTGCTCGCCATCACCCTCGACGGCGGCGCGCCGCTGGGCGAGGTGATGCTGCGGCGCCTCCCCGACGGCGTGGAGCTCGGCTACGCCGTCGGCCCGGCCCACCGGGGCCAGGGCCTGGCCGCCCGCGCGGTGCGGGTCATGGCCGCGTACGCCTTCGAACAGCTCGGAGCGGAGCGGGCGGTCCTGGAACTGGAGGCCGAGAACGCCGCCAGCGTCGCCGTGGCCACCAAGGCGGGCTTCGCCCTGCTCGACGTCCCCCTCATCGAGGGGGAGGAGAAGGGCCGCCCCTTCCGCCTCCAGACGTGGGAGCTGTCGCGCCCCTCCTGAGGCGTGCCGGACGCCGACCGGGCGGCAGGAGCCCCCTGCCGTGACGGGACTTCGGCACGCCCCCTTCGGGGAGGGGCGGAAGAGAGGGAAGAGCACGTGAGCACCGACGGGCACGGGGACGGGCGCGGGGACGGTCACGGCGACGAGGACCGCCGCCGGTGGAACGCGGCGGCGCTGCGGCTGCTGGACGACACGTACACCTTCGCCGCGACCGGCCCCCGGCTCCACGACGACTGGGCGCACGACGTCCTCGCCGTGATGCACCGGTCGGTGGACGACCCCCGGGGCTGGCTCCGGCTGGACGGCGACCGCGCGAACGACGCCCGCGACACGTGGCCCGCGTACCCCTTCGACCCGCCCGCCGCGTCCGGACTCCGCGCCCGCCTCCACCCCCTGGCGGCGGACGCGGCGGCCGGGGCGCTCGCCGTGATGGCCGAGGAGTGGCAGGCGGAGCCCGCCCCCGTCCGGAGCCGCCCCGACCGCGACCGTGTCCTGGCGGACGCCCGTACCCTCCTCGGCCGGTACGGCCCCGGCGCGCGCCACTGGACCAACGCCGTCGCCGCCGCCGGGGCCGAGCCCCCGGACTTCGTCGCGGCGGGCCTCGCGGGCACCCGGTCCCACGCCTTCGCCACCGGCGCGTACGTCAACGGCCTGGACCTCTTCGACGACCTGGGCCTGATCGCGGTCGGCGCCCACGAGGTCGGCGTCTTCTGGTCCTTCGGCGCCTACTGACCCGCCCGTGCGGGCCCCCGCCCCGGTTCTCCGCGGCCCCGGCCCGGCGCCGCGGGAAAACGCGTCGACAGACGCCGTACCGATCGGGGAGGCTGCGGGCGATGACGAGAACCGACGACACACCGCCCGCGTGGGACGAACGCACCCAGCTCACCACCTTCCTCGACTACGCGCGGGACACCGCGCGCGCCAAGTGCGACGGCGTCTCCGAGGAGAACGCGCGCAAGGCGCTCCTCCCGGGCTCGCCGCTCATGACCATGAGCGGACTGGTCAACCACCTGCGCTGGGTGGAGTACTACTGGTTCCGGGTCGTGTTCCTGGGCGAGGAGGACCAGGGCCCCTGGACGGAGGAGGACCCCGACCGCGAGATGCGCGTCGCGGTCGACCTCCCGCTCCGCCGACTGCTCGACGAGTACGCCGGACACGCCGCCGCCCACCGCGAACTGGTCGCCGCGCACAGCCTGGACGCCCGGGCCGCGCGCCCCGTCCGCGACGGCCTCCACGTGGACCTGCGCTGGATCCTCCTGCACCTCACCGAGGAGACGGCCCGCCACAACGGCCACCTGGACATCCTCCGCGAGATGCTGGACGGCTCGACGGGCCGGTGACCCGGTCCCGTCACCTCCACCCGTTCCCGGTCGGACCGTTCCCGACGAGGTGTCACGGCACCGTGATCAACCATCCGGGAGCAGAAGAACGCAGGTGAACGTCCGATTGGCATGATGTGAGCCACATTGATCCTATTGAGGCTATTGGCGAGCTTCGATGCCTATTAAAGGCTTATGGGAATATGTGGTTGTCCGCTTGGCGAAGTAGCCCCCGCCTACGGGCGATGACCTCATTGCGCCCGAACGGAGCCGCCCCGTGCCCGAAGAAGAACCCCCCCTCCCTCCAGCGGCGGCTGACCTGGCCGTGGTTCCTGGTCGTCACCGTCGCCTACCTCGCGATCATCCAGGGCGCCGGCATCCTCGTCGGCGTCGACACCAGCGGCGCGAAGGGCGACTTCCCGACCACCGAGGCGGTCCTCCGCGACGGGCTGATCCCCGTCGCCCTCTCCGTCCTCTTCGGCGCGGCCGTGGTGACCCGGCTCGGCTGGTGGAGCGACGTCCTCCACTACCGCGCGCCGGTCCGCCGCTGGGTGTGGTGCGTGCCGATCTCGATGCTGGCCGCCGCCCTCCTCGCGGTGAACTACGGCAACCTCGCCGCCCAGCCCCTCTCCCTCGTGCTGAGCCTGCTCGCCATGACCCTGCTCGTCGGCATCGGCGAGGAGCTGATGTTCCGCGGCATCGGCGTCCAGGTCTTCAAGAAGGCCGGCCTCGGCGAGGGCAAGGTCGCCCTGTGGTCCTCCCTGATCTTCGGCGCCGCCCACCTGAGCAACGCCCTCAGCGACGGAGGCCAGGCCATCGGCCAGGCCGTCATCGTCTCCACCTCCGGCTTCTTCCTCTACCTCTGCCTGCGCGCCGGCGGCACCATCCTGCTGCCCATGCTCGTCCACGGCCTGTGGGACTTCGGCCTGCTCTCCTCCATGGCCGGCACCGACCCCGAGGGGTACCCGGGCATTGCCGTACCGATCCTGCTCCAGGTCGTCCTGATCGTCCTCCTGGTCGTCAGGCGCCGCTCGATCACCCCCGCGCCTCCGCACCACGCCGCCGCGCCCGGCGCCCCCTTGCCCGAGCCCGCTCCGGAACGCTGACCGGTCGAGGCGCCCCCCGCAAGCCCCGCCCTCGGCCCCGCGGCGGGATCTGCGGGCACGCTCCGGCCCCGCAGTCGTCGCTCGCGGATGCCGTGGAGCAGGGCGGGCCGGCCGGGCGGCCGGATACCGTGGCGGCATGATCGAACGCCTGCCCGCCGACGTGTCCGACGTGCTCGCCCTGGTCCTGGCCGGGGACGACCCGGTGCGCGTCGCGCTGCGGGCGCAGGTGCCGCACCTCCGGGTGACGGGGCGGTGCGGGTGCGGATGCGGGACCGCCTACTTCGGGCTCGACGCGGGCGAGGTGGAGCCGGCCCCGACACGGCCGGGCAGGGGCGTGGCGGCGGAGGCGCTCCTGTACACCGAGGACGGCGAGTGCCCGGGCGAGGTGCTGGTCTTCACCGACGACGGCTGCCTCTCGTGGCTGGAGGTCTGCTCGTGGAGCGACGACGTCGAGGTGGACCTCGCCGCCGCGCGCAGGTGGCTGCGGGCCGGACGCACCGCCCCTGACCCGTCCCCGCCTCGCCCCTGAGCCGTCCCTGAGCCCCCCCCCGCGAGCACACGTCCGGGATCGCCCGTGCCGCCCCGCCCGGTCCCGGGTGCGCCCCGGTCCCGGGGCGCGGCAGACCCGCCGGGCCCGCGCCCGCCCGTCACCACCACCGCACCATCGGAGCACCGCATGAAGACCCTCGTCACCGCGAGCCACGTGATCGGCTACGACCCCGAGGCCGACGACCACGTCCTGATCCGCGACGGACAGGTCGTCTACGAGGACACCCGGATCGTCCACGTGGGCCACGGCTACGACCCGGCCGCCTGCGACGAGGTCGTGGACGCGGGACTGGCGCTCGTGGGCCCCGGCTTCGTGGACCTGGACGCGCTCGCCGACATCGACCACGCCCTCCTCGACACCTGGCACGCGGACGACCGGGGACTCGCCTGGTCGGAGGAGTACGCCCTGAGCGGCCCGACGGCGGTCTTCGACGCCGAGGACCGGGCCTTCGTCCGCGACTACGCCCTCACCCAGCTCCTCCGCAACGGCATCACCACCGCCATGCCCATCGCCGCGGAGACGCACTCCGACTGGGCGGAGACCTACGACGACCTCGCCCGGGTGGCCGCCGGCGCGGCCCGCTTCGGCCTCCGCATGTACCTCGGGCCGAGCTACCGCAGCGGCGTCCCCGTCGTCACCGCCGACGGCACCACCACCTTCCACTGGCGGCCCGAACGGGGGGAGCGGGGCCTGGCGGACGCCATCCGCTTCGTCCGCGACTTCGACGGCGCCCACGACGGCCTCGTCCGCGGCGCCCTGCTGCCCTGCCGGATCGAGACCCTGACCCCCGACCTGATGCGGGCCACGGCGGCCGCGGCGGAGGAACTGGACTGCCTGGTACGGCTCCACTGCCTCCAGGGCACCGGCGAGCTGAGGCACCTGGCCGAACGCCACGGCACCACCCCGCTCGGCCTGCTCGAGGAGACGGGCCTGCTCGGCCGGCGCCTGCTGATCCCGCACGCGATCTACATCGGCGGCCACAGCGAGGTGGACGCCCCGTACGCCGGCGAACTCGACGCCCTGGCCACGGTCGCCGGCATCGTGCACTGCCCGCACACCATGGTCCGTTACGGCGCGGCCCTGGAGGACTTCGACCGCTACCGCGCGGCGGGGGTGAACATCGCGATGGGCACGGACTCCTTCCCGCCGGACATGATCCGCACCATGGACTACGGCACCAACCTGTCCAAGCTCACCACCGGCCGCCTGGAGGCGGGCGCGGCCGCCGACTACTACCGTGCCGCCACCCTCGGCGGAGCCAGGGCCCTCGGCCGCACCGACCTCGGCAGGCTCGCCCCCGGCGCCCTCGCGGACCTGGTCGTGGTCCGCCTCGACGGCCCCCGCACGGGCCCAGTGGACGACCCGGTCCGCACCCTGCTGATGAACGCCTCGGGCGCGGACGTCGACACCGTCGTCGTCAACGGCCGCACCGTCCTGCGGGCCGGAAGGATTCCCGGCCTCGACGAGACGGCCTGGCGCACCCGGGCCCAGGACGTCTTCGACCGGATGAAGCACGCCTACGCCGGCCGCGACTACCTCCACCGCACCACCGCCGACCTCTTCCCCGCCTCCTTCCCCACCCGCCCGGCCGCGACGGACTGAGCCGCGGTCACCAGCGGTTGCGCGCCTCCTCGGCCCAGCCCACCAGGCCGTCCAGGGCGACCTCCGCGCCGTCGTCGGCGAGGGCGCGGCCGGTGAACCGGCCGAAGCACTGGTGCGTCTCGTTCGCCACCAGGCCGAGTTCGGTGCGCGAGACCTTCTCGTGGAACGGGTGGAACCGCACGTCCACCCGTTCCCCGGCGATGTGCCACGGGCGCAGCCAGTCGGACCGGTCGTAGGTCCACCGCAGCTCCTCGCCGATCTTGTGCAGCCGGCCGTCGAGGACCAGGGCGTTCTCCGTGACGCCGGTCCCGTCGGTCCACTTCCCGCCCAGCTGGACGGCGCGCCCCGGGGCCGCCCCGGCCGCCCAGTTCCAGGTGACCGCGTACGGCCACTTGCCGCGGCCGTGGTCCAGTACGGCGAACGCCTCCGGGCCGCCGACCGCGTGCGTCACGCCGCGCAGCTCCAGCGTGCCGCGGACGGGGCGGCCCACGTCCTTGACCGTGTACTGGAACCGCCGGGCGCTCCACGGCACCACCACGCCGAGCGACTCGTGGCCGGGCGGGCGCGGCACCTCGACGTCCATCCGGACGCCGTCCGCCGCCGCGTGGATCGTGTCGCCGTCCGGGCCCTGCCGGATCCGGACCGCCAGCCCGGAGGCACGGACCGAGACCTCGCCCTCGCCGCTGCGCACGGGGAAGCGCACGCCCCGGGCCAGCGGGACCACGACGTCGGTGGTGGTCTCGCGGCCGGTCGCCCGCTCCAGCACGTAGAGGCCGTGCACGCCCGCGTAGTCCAGCGAGGAGACGACCAGGCCCACGATGTGGTCCGGGGTGACGAGACCCCAGTACTCCCAGCGCTTGGCCCGCCCCCAGCCGCGCAGGGCGGCGGAGTGCAGGGGGCGCCGGGTCCACCCGACGGCCGCCGGGTTCAACCGCCCGTCGGGCAGGCACAGGTCCACGGGGGAGGTCAGTTCCGGCTCGTGTGTCATCCGCGCAGGATAGTTCCGCCGGCCGGGCGGAGCCGCCCCGCCCACACTTGCTGACACTTCGTCAGTTCTGTGCGATGCTCCGCGCATGACCGCAGACCACCGGCCTCCGCGCCCCTCCGGTCCGGCACCCGACGTGCTCGCCCCCGCCCGGCTGGGACCCGTACGGCTGCGCAACAGGGTCATCAAGGCGGCGACCTTCGAGGGGCTCACCCCCGACGCCGTCGTCACCGACGCCCTCGTCGAGTACCACCGCCGTCCCGCCGCCGGGGGAGTGGCGATGAGCACGGTCGCCTACTGCGCCGTCGCGCCCGAAGGCCGCACCCAGCGCGCCCAGGTGTGGATGCGGCCCGAGGCCCTTCCCGGACTGCGCCGGCTGACCGAAGCCGTCCACGGAACGGGCGCCGCCGTCTCCCTCCAGCTCGGACACGCGGGGCCGGTGGCCGACGCCCGCTCGAACCGGCTGCCCTCGCTGTCCCCGACGGGCGGCTTCAACCCGGTCAGTCTGCGCCGCGACCGGGCCGCCACCGCCGAGGACCTCGACCGGGTGGTCCGCGCCCACGCCTCCGCCGCCCGCCTGGCCGTGGAGGCCCAGGCGGACGCCGTGGAGCTGCACCTCGGCCACAACTACCTGGCCAGCGCCTTCCTCAGCCCCCGCCTCAACCGCAGGACCGACCGCTACGGCGGCTCCCTGCGCAACCGGGCGCGCCTCGCCCTGGACCTCGCCCGCGCCGTCCGCGCGGAGGTCGGCGACCGGATCGCGATCACCGCGAAGCTGAACATGACCGACGGGGTGCGCGGCGGCCTCTCCCCGGCCGACAGCCTCCAGGTGGCGCACTGGCTCCAGGAGGACGGCTCCGTCGACGCCCTCGCCCTGACCGCCGGCAGCTCGCTGCTCAACCCCATGTACCTGTTCCGCGGCGAGGCCCCGGTCAAGGAGTTCGCGGCCCGCTTCCCGCTGCCCCAGCGGCTCGGCCTGCGCACGGTCGGCCGCTCGTTCCTGCGGTCCTACCCGTACGAGCCGCTCTACCTGCTGGAGGACGCCCGGCGGTTCCGCGAGGCCCTCGCGCTGCCGCTGATCCTCCTCGGCGGGGTCACCGACCGGGAGGGGATGGACCGCGCCATGGCCGAGGGCTTCGCGTTCGTCGCCATGGCCCGGGCCCTGCTCCGCGAGCCCGACCTGGTCCGCCGCCTGGCCGCCGCCCCGGAGACCCGCTCGCGCTGCGTCCACTGCAACCGCTGCATGCCCACCATCTACACCGGCACCCACTGCCCCCTCGTCGACCCGCCCTGACCCCGCCGGACCCGGTGCGGTCCGCCCGGCACCGCGCGCACCCCGGTCAGGAGCGGCCGGCCGCCCGCGGCGGCTCGCCGGGCAGCGTGACCGTGACCAGCAGGCCGCCGGCCGGCCGGGCGGCGAGGTCCAGGACGCCGCCGTGGGCGCGGACGATGCTGTGCACGAGGGCGAGGCCGAGGCCGACGCCCGCGTGCTCGTCGGTGCGGGCGCGTTCCGTCCCCCGCTGGAAGGGCTCGGTCAGCGTCGGCACCAGCTCCGGCGGCAGCACGGGACCCGTGTTCTCGACCCGCACCACGCTCGTGCCGTCCCGCGCCTCGGTGCGGACCGTCACCGTGCCGCCCGCCGGCAGGTTGTGGACGACGGCGTTCTGGACGAGGTTCGTCACCATCCGCAGCAGGAGCTCCGCCGAGCCGAGGGCCCGCGCCGCCCCGCCGGTGACGTCGAGCGCGATCCCCCGCTGCTCGGCGAGGGGGAGCAGCGTCTCGGCGGCCTCCTCGGCGACCAGCGACAGGTCGACGCTCTCGCGCGCGAACGTCCCGCGGTCGCTCCGGCTGAGCAGCAGCAGGGCCTCCGTGAGGTCGATCGCCCGGGTGTTGACGACCTGGAGCCGCGCGACGAGCTCGTCCCGGTCCCGCGTCGGGTCCTTGCGGGCGACGTCGAGCAGCGTCTGCGAGATGGCCAGCGGAGTGCGCAGCTCGTGCGAGGCGTTCGCGGCGAACCGCCGCTGTTCGGCGACGTGCGACTCCAGCCGCCCGAGCATCGAGTCGAAGGCGTCGGCGAGCTCGCGGAACTCGTCCCGGCGCCCCTCCATGCGGATCCGGTGCGACAGCGAACCGCTCCCGGCCGTCCGCGCCGCGGCGGTGATCCGGCTGAGCGGCGCGAGCATCCGCCCGGCCAGGAACCACCCCCCGACCAGCCCGAACACCAGCAGGAAGCCCATCGCCACGGCCGCCGCGGGGAAGAAGGTGCGCACCAGGAGCCAGCGGTTGGGCGAGACCCCGAGCAGGCCCTGGGGATTGTCGGGCACGTAGCGCAGCAGGAACCCCCACACCACCGCCAGCAGCAGCGCCCCGGCGACCGCGAGGAAGCCCGCGTAGCTGAGCGTGAGCTTCAGCCGCACGCTGAACCCCGGGCGCCTACGCATGCGGCCGGCCGGCACGGCCCTCGCCGGGCCCGGCGTCGATGCGGTACCCGACCCCCGGCACCGTCGCGATGACCCACGGTTCGCCGAGCCGTTTGCGCAGGGCGGAGACCGTGATCCGCACCGCGTTGGTGAACGGGTCGGCGTTCTCGTCCCAGGCCCGCGCCAGCAGCTCCTCGGCGCTGACCACCCCGCCCTCGGCGGCGACGAGGACGTCGAGCACCGCGAACTGCTTGCGGGTGAGCGCCACGTACCGCCCGTCGCGGAAGACCTCCCGGCGGAAGGGGTCGACGCGCAGGCCCGCCAGCTCCCGGACCGGGGGCCGGGCGTGGGCGCGCCGCCGGTCGAGCGCCCGCAGCCGCATCACCAGCTCCCGCAGCTCGAACGGCTTGGTGAGGTAGTCGTCGGCGCCCAGGGCGAAGCCGGACGCCTTGTCGTCGATCCGGTCGGCGGCGGTCAGCATCAGGATCGGGATGCCGCTGCCGGAGGCCACGATGCGCCGCGCGACCTCGTCGCCGGACGGGCCGGGGATGTCCCGGTCGAGGACCGCGAGGTCGTAGGAGTGGAGGCGGAGCAGTTCCAGGGCGGTGTCCCCGTCGCCGGCGACGTCGGCGGCGATCGCCTCCAGCCGCAGCCCGTCCCGGACGGCCTCCGCCAGATACGGCTCGTCCTCCACGATCAGTACGCGCATGCCCGAAGCCTAAGCAACGGCACAGGTCCGGGGCGCCCGCCCGTCCCCGCGCGCCCGCCACCAGCGGCGCGACGCCAGCCCGGCCAGGACGGCCCCGGTGGCGTTGACCAGCACGTCGTCCACCGACGTCACCCGGTCCAGGGGAAGGACGTACTGCGCGGTCTCCACCAGGACCGAGCACCCCGCGCCGAGCGCCAGGATCCGCGCCGGGGACGCCAGCGCCGCGAACCGCACGGGCGCGAAGAACCCCAGCGAGGCGAAGACCAGCAGGTTGCCGACGATGCCGAGCGTCCCCATCGCCACCAGGTCCCGCAGCGGCACCAGGCTCAGCCGGGGCGGCACGACGCCGGCCCCCGAGCCCGGCATCATCGTCATCCACAGGAACGGCAGCGTCCCGTGCACCATGCCCACCTCGGCCAGCGACAGCCGCCACGCCCCCGCGACACCGGCGGCGCGCCGCCGCCGCGCCGCCGCCCACGCCACCAGGACGGCCAGGGGCACCGTGACCAGCGTCATGAGCACCACCCCGTTGAACGTCCCGAAGCAGCCCTCCCACCGTCCGGACGCGCACGCCGGAGCCGCCATCATCAGCGGCCCCCGCACGGCGAACAGCCCGCCCGCGACCGCGAGGAGCACGAGCCCGATGAGCACGGCCCCCCGGCGCGTCGCCCGGGGCGGCGTCGGCGGGAGCGCGGACGAAGGCGTCGGCGGGGGCGCGGGCAGGGCGGTGTCACTCTTCATGCGCCCATGGAAGGGGGCGGCCGGTTGCGGGGGCGTATGTGCTTTTCGATACGCCCGCGATACACGCGGCGGGCCCGGGGCGGAGCCCGCGCGGCGAAGGGATGCCGCGGGCGGCCGCCCCGGCCGGCCGGTACTCCCTACGGGCCCGCCTCCAGCCAGGTGAGGCGCGTGAACGTCACCGTCTCGACGTCCCCGGCGAACCACTCCACGAGCACGGGATGGCCGGGGACGTCGAGGTCGTACACGTCGCCCCACTGGTCGATGGGGCTCGCCCCGGCCGGCACGGCGCCCCGCTCGTGCGCGGCCGTGATGCCGGTCAGGGCCGCGATGGTCGCGGCGAAGGTCGCGGGCGCCTCGGCGGACATCGCCGCGAGGACGGCGGCGGCCTGCTCGCTCAGGCCGTGGCTCACCAGGCCCCGCTCAGCGAGGCGAGGACGTCGTCGAGCGGCCGCACCGCACCGCCCGTACCGCCTCCCTCACCGCTCCGCAGCACCCCCGCCTGCGCGCGGTCCGCGTCGGTGCGCCGGGTGTCGGCGACCGCCCGCAGGTGCCACCGGTCCATCACGGCCAGCTGCGCGTCCCCCGCCTCCGCGGCGAGCAGCTCCTCCAGGAACCGCCCCTTGCGCCCCGGGGCGAGCGCGGCCGCGATCGCGTTGGCGGTACGGGGAATGCCGGGCTCGCCGGACCGGGACAAGGCACCCACGGCGGCTCTCCTTCCGGTCGGACACGCCCTGCTGAACGGGCGTCAGCTCCCACGGTAGACCAGTGACCGTGCCCCGCGCCCGCGCCTGCCCCCGTGCCTCGCGCCCGCCCCCGTGCCCGCGCCCGAGGCCGCGCCTGCGCCGCCGGGTGATCCGCCGAGGGAAACCGGGGACGGGGGCGTTATCCGGGGGTACGGGGGTAGCGGCGGATCAGGACCCCTGAGGAGGTGGCCGGGATGGCTGCTGGGAAAAAGGTCAAGGACACGGGAAAGACCGTCAAGGGCAAGGTGAAGGAGACCACCGGCAAGGCCGTGGGCAACGAGAGCCTCGAGATGAAGGGGCGCGCGGAGCAGGCCGCCGGGGACGCCAAGAAGACCGCCCGGAAGGCGAAGGACACCCTCGGGCACTGATCACACACACAGGGTGGAGGCCGGCGGCACCAGCCGCCGGCCTCCACCGCGCTGCTGGCCGTGGCCCGTGGCCCGTGGCCCGTGGCCCGTGGCCCGTGGCCCGTGGCCCGTGGCCCGTGGCCGCGCGGGGAGCGCGGTCACAGGGCACGGGGCGGGTGCGGGCGGGGCGGCGGTGGGTGTCAGCGGCGGGAGCGGGAGAGCCGAGGCTCCTCGTCCTCGTCCTGCTCGTCCTCGTACTCCTCCTCGTCGTCGTACTCCTCGCCGTCTTCTTCTCCGTCTCCGTCTTCCTCTTCCTCACCCTCCTCTTCCTCTTCGTAGGCGTCCTCGTTCTCGTCCTCGTTCTCGGTGTCCTCCGGGTACTCCGTCTCCTCCTCGTCCGCCTCGGCGTCCCCTTCGCCCTCCTCCTCGACGGCCTCCTCGTGGGTGACGACGACTTCGCCGCCCTCGATCCGGCCGCGCCAGCCGTCGGGCTCCTGGTCGGTGAGGGTGACGAAGCGGTCGAAGTGCTTCAGGTCCAGGCGCATGCGCCGGCCCTGGGCCCGCCAGATGTTGCCGGTCTTCTCGAAGAGGCCCGAGGGGTAGTACTCCACGACCAGCAGGATCCGGGTCAGGGACGGCGCGAGTTCGTGGAAGCTCACGCACCCGCGGGTGGTTCCCTTGGCCCCTTCCGAACTCCACACGATCCTGTCGTCGGGTATCTGCTCCTGGACGCTCGCCTTCCAGCTCCGCGTGGAGGGACCGACCTTGACCTTCCAGTCGGAACTCGTGTCGTCACTCTGCGACACGCTGCGCACTCCCTTGGCGAAGCTGCTGAAGTCCTCGTACCGCGTCCAGTGGTCGTACGCCGTGCGCAGCGGCACCCCGACGTCGATGGTCTCGATGATGCTGACGACCTTCCCGCCGGCCTTCCGGTTCTTGCCCTTGCCGCCGAGGAGGCCGGAGCCCACGTCCTTGACCTTGTCCTTGAGTCCGCCGAGCGTGTGGCCGACCATCGCCTTCACCGGGGAGTCGCCCTGGACCAGACGGCCGCCGAGGTCCGCGAGGCCGCCGCCGTTCTCCGCCACGTCGTACAGGCCGTCGGTCAGGTCGCCGACCTTGTCCACGGCCTTGTCCGCCAGCTGGTCGGCCTGTGCGGCGAGATAGCCGCCCACTTCCTCCATCAGGCGGTCGAACCCCGACCGGGTGTCGCCGTCGCCGTGCTTGCTGGCCATGATTCACCTCCGGGTGGACGGCTTGCGGCGGGCCGTGGGTGCGGCCGCGGTCTTCTTGGCCGTGGACTTCGACGCCGGGGCGCGCTTCGCGCTCTTCTTCGCGGCCGTCTTCTTCGGCGGTGCCGCCTTCTTCGATGCCGCCTTCTTGGCCGCCGTCTTCTTCGCCGCGGTCTTCTTGGCGGCGGGCTTGGCCGCCGGTGCCGTCTTCTTCGGCTTCGCGGCGGACGGGGCCGCCGTCGACTTCCGCGCCGGGGCCTTGCGGGCCGCGGTCTTCCGGGCCGTCGGCTTCCGGTCGGTGCCCGAGGTCCCGCCCGCCTTCTTCGCCGGAGCCGCCTTCTTGGCGGGGGCCCTCTTGGCCGTGCGCGCGGGGCGGCGGGGAGCGGGAGGCTCCTCTTCTTCCTCCTCTTCTTCCTCCTCTTCCTCCGGCTCGGGTTCCGCTTCTTCCTCCGCTTCGGGTTCCTCCTCCTCGAGCTCCCCCTCGGGCTCCCCCTCGGGCTCCTCCTCTTCCTCCTCTTCCTCCTCGTCCGGGTAGGCCTCCTCCTCGTCCTCGGGCTCCTCGCCGTACTCGTCCTCTTCTTCCTCGGGTTCCTCGGGCTCCTCGTCGGTCTCCTTGTCGTCTCCCTGCCCCAAGGCGAGCGTCCGCTCGCGCAGCGAGTCGGCCAGGAGGGACATGCGGCGGTTCGCGGTGGCGACGAGCGCCTTGCGGCCGGCGTCCAGGGCTTCGCCCCGTATCTGCTCGCCGAGTTCGGCGACCTGGGGCATCTCGCTCAGTTTCTTCAGGCCCTGGGTCGCGAGTTCCTTCGGTTCGAGACCGAGGCGGCGGCCGGCGACGTACGTGATCAGGGTGAAGGCCAGGCGGCCCTTCTTCACCCGCCCCAGTACGTAGCCCCCGGCGACCGCGGCCGCCAGGGCGATCTTGGTCGTGTCCTGCATGAGCCTTTCCCTTCGCCAGATGCCTGCGCGGCCCGCCCCACCCGCACGGTTCACGGTTACTACGGCACTGCTCCCTCCTGCGCCAGACATGCCTCGAAAGCCATGAATTCCTTTCTCGTGACATTGATGGCGTTTTCTGCTGGTTCGGGCGGGCAGGCTAACGGGTCAGCCTGCAAGGAGAGTGCCCATGGCGCCAGCAGAGCCGGCTCGCCGCCGACGCCGCCCGTCCGACGGGAGCGCCCCGGCGCGCCGGGACGGGAGCGGTACGGCCGCGGCGATGCGTTCGGCGGTCGAGCAGCTCTCGTCGCTGCTCGGCCGCGTTCCGGAATCGGTGTCGTCCCTCCGGCCGACCGAGGACGGCTGGGAGGCCCAGGTGGAGGTGCTCGAACTGGAACGGATCCCCGACACCACGAGCATCCTCGGCAGTTACAAGGTCACGCTGGACGAGCAGGGCGACCTCATCTCCTACGAGCGGACCCGGCGCTACAGCCGGGGCGCGATCGACCGGCCGACCTGACAGGGCCGGCCCCCGGGAAGGGAGGCGGCCATGACTGTGGCGCCACAAGGCGGAGCCGACCTCAACAGAAGTTCCGGCGGGGGCACGAGCAGTCTGTACGACGTCCTCGAACTGATCCTCGACCGCGGGCTCGTGATCGACGTGTTCGTCCGGGTCTCGCTGGTCGGGATCGAGCTGGTGAAGATCGACGCCCGCATCGTCGTCGCCAGCGTCGACACCTACCTGCGCTTCGCGGAGGCGTGCAACCGCCTCGACCTGGAAGCCGGCCGCAAGGCCCCCACCCAGCTCACCGACGTCGTCGGAAACGCGGTCGAGAGCGGGGCCCGGGGCAAGTCGAAGGGTGCCGTCGGCGGTGTGGTGGACGCGGTGAAGCAGTCCCTCACCGGCGGGTCCGACGACGAGGAACCGGACGAGGAGCCCGAGGCCGAGGAAGAGCCCGAGGCGGAGGAGGAGCCGCGCCGACGGCGGCCGGCCCGCCGCGCCCCGCGCCGTACCGCGCACCGGGAGAGCGAGTAGACGATGCCTCTCTACGTGTACACCATCACCGCCGCCACCCACCCGTGCCGCACGGAAGGGCTGACGGGCGTCGGCGCGGAGCCCTCGCCCCTGCGCCAGGTGGTCGCCGGGCCCCTGCGGGCGGTCGTCTCGGACGTCGACGAGGAGATCCGGCCCAGGCGCCGGGACCTGGCCGCCCACCAGGAGGTCCAGGAGCGGCTCATGGCCCAGGGAACGGTCCTCCCGCTGCAGTTCGGCTACGTGGCCCCCGACGACCAGGCGGTCGCGGCGGTCCTCGAAGAACGGGCCGATGCCTACCTGGATGCCCTGGAGCGGGTGCGCGGCTGCGCCGAGTACCACGTCAGGGCGGCACAGGAGGAGGACGCCCTCCTGCGGGAGATCCTCCGGGAGTCGCCCCGGGCACGGGAGCTCAACGACCGCATCCGCGCGGGCGACGCCGACCCCCGGCTGCCGCTGGAACTCGGGGAGATCGTCGCCACCGAGGTGCGCACCCGGCAGGAGGCCCTCGCCTCCGGCCTGGTCGGGACGCTGATCCCGTTCGCGCGGGACCACAGCGTCCGGGCGCCGGCCGACGGGGACCTCCTCAACCTCTCCCTCCTGGTCCACGACGACGACAAGGAGGACTTCCTGCGCGCCGGGTCCCGCCTCGCCGAGCAGACCCCCACCGTCACGTTCCGGTTCAACGGGCCCCTGCCGCCCTACAGCTTCGTGTAGCGCCCGGGAAGGGCGGAAAGCCCAGGGGGACGGAAGAGGAGGAAGGAGAGTCATGGGGCTGCTGACCGGCCTGCTGACCGCACCGCTGGCGCCCGTGCGGATGGTGACCTGGGTGGCACGGCGCGTCGTGGACAGCGCCGAAGCCGAGTACTACGACCCCGCCCCCGTCTACGCCGCCCTGGCCGAGCTGGAGCGCCGGCTCGAACGGGGCGAGATCGACCAGGCGGCCTTCGAGCGCCAGGAGGACGAACTCCTCGACCGCCTCGACGAGATCAGCGCGTTCCGGCAGGGCCGAAGCGCCTGAAGCACGACGGGGAGCACGACGGGAAACCGGCGAGCAGCGCGACGGAAAATCCGCCGGGGAACGCGACCGAAGGAGGACGAGTACCGTGAGCGACCCGCTTGCCGAACGGCTGGGCCCCCTGCCCTCACGGGCGACGCCCATGGCGTACCCACCCTCCTCCTCCTCAGCCAGCCTCGCCGACATCCTCGAACGCGTCCTCGACAAGGGCATCGTGATCGCCGGCGACATCCGCATCAACCTTCTCGACATCGAGCTTCTGACCATCAAACTGCGGATCCTGATCGCCTCCGTGGACAAGGCCAAGGAGATGGGCATCGACTGGTGGGAGCACGACCCCTCGCTCTCCTCCCGGCCCGGCGGCGACTCCCTCAGGGAGGAGAACCGCCGCCTGCGCGCCGAGGTGGACGCCCTGCGCCGCGAACGGCTGGACCCCGCCGCCCCGCCCGGGAGCGGCGAGGACGTCGAGGGCGGCGCGGGGGAACGCGGCGAGTACGGCGAGGACGGTGACCGAGGTGCGGAGCGGGCCCCGAAGCGGAGGTCCGCGCCGTGAACGGCGAGCCGGCCCTCACCTACGTCTACGCCGTGGCCGCCGTGGCCGCCGTGGCGCCGCCGCTCCCCGCGCTGCTGTCCGGCATCCGCGGCGTCGAGGACGCGCCGGTCGCCCTCCTGGCCCCCCGCGAGGCCGCTCCCGGCGCTCCCGCGTTCGTGGCCGGCCGGGTCCCCGCGGCGCACTGGAGCGAGGAGGCGCTGAGGACGCGCTTCGAGGACCTCGCCTGGCTGGAGGAGACAGCCCGGGCGCACCACCACGTCGTCGAGGCGCTCACCGCGCACACCACCGTGCTGCCCCTGCGGATCGCCACCCTCTACCGGGACGACGACCGGGCCCTCGCGGCCCTGCGGGAACAGCGTTCTGCCTTCGCCGAACGGCTCGCCCTCCTCGCCGGTCACACGGAGTACGGTGTGAAGGCCTACGTCGCCCCCGACCCGGAGACGCCCGGTCCCGGCACCGGCGCGGCCCCCGGCGAGGCCGCCGCCCCCGCGGGCGCGGCGCCCAGCAGCCCGGGGAAGGCCTACCTCCAGGCACGCAGGGCCCAGCACCACGCCCGCGAGGACCGCTACCGGCAGGCCGGGCGGGCGGCGGAGCGCATCGCCGCCACAGCCGCCCGGTACGCCACCCGGGCCGTACGGCACCCCGTCCAGACCGGCCCCCTCAGCCGGGGCGAGCGGGGGGAACGGGGAGAGAACGTCCTCAACGACGCCTACCTGGTCCCCGACGACCTGGCCGACGCCTTCCGCACGGCCGTCCTGCGGGCCGTCGAGGACCTGCCCGGCGTGCGCGTCGAGGTCACCGGCCCCTGGGCGCCCTACTCCTTCGCCACGCCGACGGCCCCGCCCGCCGCCCCAGCCGACTCTCCCGGACCGCGACCATGAGCCTCCCCGAACGAGAACCGCCCCTGCCCGGCCGGCAGGTCGCGCTCGTCGACCTCCTCGACCGGCTCCTGGCAGGCGGCGTCGTGATCACCGGTGACATCGTCCTGTCGATCGCCGACATCGACCTCGTACGCGTCTCCCTGCGCGCCCTCGTTACCTCGGTGGACGACTCCGGAGCCCCCCTGGCCCGAGGGGGCCGGCCGTGACCGCCGAGCGCGACCGCCGCGACCCCGGCCCCCCTCCGGCGCCCGACGCTCCCGGCGCCTCCCTCGCCCGCGCCTTCCGGCTGCTCCAGGCGCCTCCGCCGGACCCCGGCGAGACCCCGAGGCCCGCGCACCGGCTCCGCACCGACCCCGAAGCCGTGGGCGAGGACCTCCTCAAACTCGTCCTCACGCTCGTCGAGCTCCTCCGGCAGCTCATCGAGCGGCAGGCGCTCCGCCGCGTCGACTCGGGCGAGCTCACCGACGAACAGGAGGAGGAACTCGGCGCCACCCTGCTCGCCCTCCACGACCGCATGACCGAACTCTGCGCGGAGCACGGCTACGCCCTGGAGGACCTGAACCTCGACCTCGGCCCGCTCGGCCCGCTGCTCCCTCCGGAGCGCTGAGGCCGGACGGCCCGTAACCGCCCCCCGAAGAGCCGGTTGCGGGAGACGCGAGCGGAGCGAAAGGAGACGGGGCCGCCCCGCTCCGGCTCGCCTCAGCCGAGGCCGTCCTTCGCCCTCTCCTTCACCTCCCGGGCCTTGCCGCGGCTCTCCAGGGCTCCCCCCTTGGCCGCCAGGCCTTCCTTGCCCAGCGCGTGAGCGGACTTCCGCACGACCTTCCCGGCGATCTGTTCCAGCCGGGCCTTCGCCTTCTCGCTGCCACTCATGACGTTCCTCCCGGGCGCACCGGCGCCCGCCGTGATCTGCCCGGCGGGTACCCCCGCAGGGGTCCCCCATTCCCGTACGGGAGCGCTTTCCCGCAGAGGCGGGAGCGCTCTAGACCAGGCGCCGGAACACCTTCGGCAGCAGGGCGACGCATGCCGCCCGGAACCCCCTGCGCATTCCCCAGAACAGAAGCCGCAGGCACTCCTTCGCCAGGCGCGCGGAGATCCTGCGGAAAAGGGCCCCGGGCGTCCAGCGGGCGAGTCCCCGGCGCCTGCCCAGCCCGAATCTCCGGGACTTCGAGCCGAATCCCACGCGGGTCCCCCGTCAGCGTCCCGCCGTGGCGGCGGCCAGCTCGTCGACCACGTCCGTCAGCAGTCCGCGGCGGCGGAAGACGGCCCGCTGCCGGGTCGCGCCGCCGCCGTCCACGCGGATCCGCCGCCACTGGTCGTCCACCCAGTCGGCGTCGTCCGACAGCTCGAGTCCCGGGCGGGCGAAGTCGATCAGCTCGGCGAGCAGGTCCACGGCCGGCCGCCTCCGGCCGTCGGCCGGATCGAGGCCGGCCCCCGCGAGGCCCTGGGCGGCGGCGGTCCGGTGGGCCCGCGCGAGACCCGCGTCCGGCACGTCCGGCGGCGGGACCGAGGCGTCGACGCGGTCGAGGAGTACGGCGGCGAGCCCCCGCACCAGGAGCGCGAGCAGCACCACCGTGTCGAGCCGCGCGTTGGCGTCCGCCACCCGGATCTCCAGCGTCGGCACGTGCTCGGACGGCCTGGCGTGCCAGTACACCATCCGGTTGTCGAGCAGCGGCCCGTCCCCGACCAGCCGCGCGACGTGGGCGAGGTACTCGGCCTCGGTGAGGACGGGGGTGGGGCCCACCGTCGGCCACCGCGCGTGCTCGACCGCACGCCAGCTGTCGTGGCCGGTGTCCAGCAGCCGGGCGTACGGGGAGTTCCCCGCGAGGGCCTGGAGGACGGGCAGCCACGGCCGCATGTGCAGGGCGAGGGCGAGGGCCCGCTCGCGGTCCAGGGACCCGACGTGGACGTGGCAGCCGCAGACGAGCCCGTCGTCGCGGGCGGTCCCGTCGTCCCGGGTGACCAGGGGGCGGAAGCGGCGGGCCATCAGCCCGTACCGCGGGCTGTCCGTCACCGTGAGCGGCTCGTCCGGGGGGAGCGCGGGGGTGCCGCACGCCACCGGCATGCACCCCGCCTCGCGGGCGGCGGCCACCACGACGGACCGCAGCCGGGAAAGCTCGGCGCGCAGCTCCTCCCGGCAGGCGGTGGGCTCGGTGCAGACCTCGACCTGGGCGTTGAAGAACTCGGTCTGCACCTGTCCGCCGAGCCGCTCGGCGGCCCGGTGGATCACCTGCGGCGCCCTGTTGACCGGCGCCCGCGTCAGACGGTCCACCAGGACGAACTCTTCCTCGACACCCAGCGTCAGGATCTTCATCTCGGGGCTCCTCGCCTCGCGCGGCGAATACCCGGACCAGGCCCCCTCATGCCGGGCGGTCCCGGATGCTCCCGGACGGGCCCCGGGCCGATTCGGACGCGGCGCACGGGGCAGACGCGGCACGACCGCCCCGGAAGGGCCGCGGGCGGGTGGCCGGCCACGACGGAAGGAGCCGTGATGGACGGGATCGTCCTGCTGCGAGACGACCACAAGACCGTGGAGAAGCTGTTCAAGGAGTTCGAGCGGGCGGGCGACGACGACCGGGCCCGGAAGAGGGAGATCGCCGACCAGGTCATCAGGGAACTGACCGCCCACACCTGGATCGAGGAACAGGTCTTCTACCCGGCCGCCCGGGAAGCCGCCCCCGAGACCACGGACCACATCCTCGAAAGCGTCGAGGAACACCACGCCGTGGTGTGGATGCTCTCGGAACTCGACGGACTCGACCCCTCGGACGAACGGTTCGACGCGAAGATGACCGTCCTCATGGAGAACGTGCGCCACCACGTCGAGGAGGAGGAACGGGACTGGTTCCCCGAGGTGCGCAAGGCCATGGGCCGCAACCGGCTCCTCGAACTCGGCGACCGGATGGAAGAGGCCCGGAAGAACGCGCCGGCCAGCCCGCTGGACGTCCCCAGCGCCGACGAATGACGCGTGACGCAGGCGACGGAAGGACGAGCGGGCGGCCCCGCCCGTAGGGAGATGGACGCCATGACCACACCGAGCAACCCCGACCCCGCGCCCCGGAGCACCCCCTCGGGCGGCGCCGCCGGTGGAGTCCGCCCCGGAGAGACGCCGCCGGCCGAATCAGGAACGGGCACGGCGACCGGGCCGTACCGTCCGCTCCGGCGGGGCTGGGCGGCGGGCCCCCTCCTGGTGGTGGGCCTTCTGGTCGTGGCCTTCGCCCTGTTCTTCCTCGTGTACGCGATCATCCTCGCGACCGGCTGAGCGGACCGCTTTTCCCCGCACGCCCGTCCCCCCCATCCCACCCCACCCCTCACGACGAAGGGAGCCGATGATGACCTCCGCGGCGCAGCCCCCCGAGCCCGACCAGCCCGACGGGTCCGACCAGCGCGACGAATTCGATCCGGAGAACGCGCTCGGGACGGATCCCGTCGACGACGTGGCCGCCCCCGGCTACTCGCCGCCCGACCGCCCCCGGGGCGTCACCCGCTACGGCACCACGCCGCGGGAGCAGCGGGAGGGCGAGCCCCTCGACAGCCGGCTCCGCCAGGAGGTGCCGGAGGAGGAACCGCCCCCGGGCGACGGCATCGGAGACCTGCCGGGCGGGCCGGGGGAGCCGGTGGACGACGAGGCCGGCGCCACCCGGGCGGGCCGCCTGACCCCCTCCGCGGCCCGGCCGGGGCACATCGACCGCGCGGTCGCCCGCGACGTGGGCCCCGACGACGGCACGGCCCCCGCCGAAGAGGCGGCGATGCACGTGGACACGGCGGTGGACGGCCCGGAGCGGCCGCCGGAGGACGACGACGCGCCGCGGTAGCCGCCCGCCGACGGGAAGCGGGAAGGAAGCCGCCGGGCGGGGACACGACAGCCCGTCCCGGCCGGGGCCCGCGCCTCCCGGCGTCGCCCGGCCGGGGCCCGCGCCCCCCGGCCGCTCCGCCTCCTGCGTTCCGCCCGCCCGGCCCCCGACCGCCGGGCGGGTGGGGGACACTTCGGAGGGTGATCGTGATGCAGCCCGTCCTGGAGACCTCCGCACCCGACGGCTTCGGCCTGTGGCCGGTGGCCGAGCCCGGGCCGTCGGGCTTCCTCGCCCTGGGCGGCGACCTGACGACCGCCGAGGTCGGGACGGCGGTGAGGGAGATCGCCGCGTGCAACCGCCTCCCGGAGCAGGACGGCGGCGGGCCCGGTGACCGCGAAGGCCGGCCGCGCCGGGACGCGCTCGACGCCTTCCTGCACGGCCTGCTGACCTTCGACCCCCTCTTCGCCGCGGGAGGCCTGCGCGTCACCGACCGCGCCACGGGCGTCGCCTTCGACCCCGGCTGCTGCGACGGCCTGGAGGACTGGCGCGACTGGTACCGGCTCGCCGACGGCGACGGGTACCTCGGATTCGGCCACGAGCCGGTGTCGCCGGCGGCCGAACGCCTCGGCGGCACCCTGCGGCTCACCGTCGACACCGAGCGGCACGACAGCCCCGTGATCGAACTGCCCGCGGGCGAACTGCGCGGTCTGCTCACGGGCGTGGAACGCGACCTCGCCGCCTTCCTCGCCCTGGCGGCCGGGTGGGCCGGCAGCCACCTCCCCGACCACCGCGCCCCGGCCGTCCTCGCCGCCCTCGCCCGCGTCCTGGACCTCCCAACGTGAGGATTTCTGCTGACAATTCAGCTATAAGACCAGGGTGTTGACTTCCTACTGGCCGGTACCGATGATCGCGGCCATGGCAGCAACCACGGACCCGCTCCCGACCTTCCCGCCCGGTTTCCTCTGGGGCGTCTCCACCTCCGCCCACCAGATCGAGGGCGACGTCGCCGGGCGCCTCCCCTCGGTGTGGGACGCCTTCGGGGCCGAGCCCGGCCGGATCAGGGACGGCTCCACCGCCGACGTGGCCTGCGACCACGTGGCCCGCTACCGCGAGGACGTCCGGCTCGTCCGCGACCTGGGCGTGGACGCGTACCGCTTCTCGGTCTCCTGGCCGAGGGTGCTCGCGCCCGGCGGCCTCGACTTCTACGACCGGCTGGTCGACGAGCTGTGCGCGCAGGGCGTGCGGCCGGTGCCGACGCTCTTCCACTGGGACCTGCCCCTGGAGATCGAGGAGGCGGGCGGCTGGCTGGAGCGGGACACGGCGGCCCGCTTCGCCGCGTACGCGGCGACCGTCGCCGAACGGCTCGGCGACCGCGTCCAGAAGTGGATCACCCTCAACGAGCCCGCCGAGCACACGCTGCTCGGCCACGCGCTCGGCGCCCACGCGCCCGGCCGGAGGCTGCTGTTCGACGCGCTGCCCGCCGCCCACCACCAGCTCCTCGCGCACGGCCTCGCCGCGGGCGCGCTGCGCGCCGCCGGCGCCTCGGACATCGGCATCGCCAACTCGCACGGCCCGACCTGGGCCGCCTCCGACAGCCCGGCCGACGCCGAGGCCGCCGACCTCTACGACCTCATCCTCAACCGGCTCTTCTCCGACCCGCTGCTGCTCGGCCGCTACCCCGACGGATTCGGCGAACTCATGCCGGGCGGCGACGTGGACGCCGACCTGAAGGTGATCTCCGAGTCCACGCTCGACTGGTACGGGATCAACTTCTACCAGCCGACGATGGCGGGCGCGCCCGGCGCCGGGGACGTGGAGTTCTCCGGGCTCACCCTGCCCGCCGGACTGCCCTTCTCCGTACGGGAGATCGAGGGCTATCCGGTGACGGACTTCGGCTGGCCCGTGGTCCCCGACGCGTTCACCGAACTCCTCACCTCCTTCCGCGACCGCTACGGCGACCGCCTGCCGCCCCTGGTGATCACCGAGAACGGCTGTGCCTACGACGGACTCGACGACCGGGCCCGCATCGCCTACCTGGACGGCCACCTGCGGGCCCTGCACCGCGCCATCGAGGCGGGGGTCGACGTCCGCGGCTACTTCCACTGGTCGCTGATGGACAACTTCGAGTGGGCCGAGGGCTATACGAAGCGCTTCGGCCTCGTCCACGTCGACTACGCCACCCAGCAGCGCACCCCGAAGGCGTCGTACGCCTGGCTGCGGGACGCGCTGAGAGCGCAGCGGGCATGACCGCCCTCGCCCTGGAGGAGCCCGCCGGGCGGGTCGGGCGCGGCTGGACGGCCGCGCTGTCGCTGGCCAACGGCGCGATCTGGGTCGGCTGGTACGGGCCGCTGCAGATCCTGCTCGCGCAGCAGGCCGAGCGGTTCGCGCCCGGCACCGGGCTGTCCAAGGAGTCGCTGCTCGCCTGGGTGACCGGCGTCGGCGCGCTGGTGTCGCTGGCCGCCAACCCGCTCTTCGGAGCGCTGTCGGACCGGACCGCGTCACGCCACGGACGGCGCACGCCGTGGATCGCGGCGGGAACGGCGGGAGGGGCGCTGTCCCTGCTGCTGCTCGGCGCCGCGGACGCGGTCTGGGTCGTGTTCCTGGGCTGGTGCCTGGTGCAGCTGACGCTCAACGCGGCGTTCGCCGCGATCACGGCGGCCGTACCGGACCGGGTGCCGCGCGGCCAGCGCGGCGCGGTGGGCGGCTGGCTGGGGGCGGCGCAGATCCTCGGCGTCGTCGCCGGCACCGGGCTCGCGACGGCGGCCGGGGGAGTGGGCGCGGGCTACGCGGCCTGCGCGGTCTTCACCCTGGTCGGCGTCGCGCCGTATCTCCTGCGCCACCGGGACCTGCGGCTGGCCGCGGCCGACCGGCCCGCCTGGTCCTGGCGGGGGTTCCTGGCCGGCTTCCGGCTGAGCCCCCGGGCCCACCCCGACCTGGCCTGGGCCTGGCTGACCCGCTTCCTCGTCAACCTCGGCAACGCGCTCGTCCTGCTCTACCTCTTCTACTACCTCCGCGACCGGCTCCACCACCCGGACCCGGAGACCGGCGTCCTCGTCCTGACGGCGGTGAACGGCGCGACCCTCCTCGCCACCGTCGTGGTCGGCGGGATCTGGTCGGACCGGGTGGGCCGCCGCAAGCCGTTCGTCCTGTGGTCCGGGGTCCTGACGGCGGCGGCGACGGGCCTGCTCGCCGGCTGGCAGACCTGGCCCGCGGCGCTCGTCGCGGCGGCCCTCCTCGGCATCGGCTTCGGCGTCTTCACCTCCGTCGACTTCGCCCTCATGACCGACGTCCTCCCGAAGGCCGCCGACCGGGGCAAGGACCTCGGCGTCATCAACATCGCCAACTCCCTGCCCCAGGTCGCCGCCCCCGTCCTGGCCGCCCCCCTCGTCACCCACCTGGGCGGCTACCGCGCGCTCTACCTGGTCGCGGCGGGCGTGGGGCTGCTGGGGGCCCTGCTGGTGCGACGGATCAGGGCGGTGGACTGAACGGTCCCCACCCGGCGGCGACGCCCGCCCGGGCGCGGCGCGCCCGGGGCTCAGCCGCGGTGTCCGAAGAACTCGACCTCGGCCACCGCCAGATGGCGGCCGCGCCCCGTGCCGTACGCGGTCTCGGGCGTGACGCGGACCCGGGTCACCCCCGAGCCGCGCAGGTCGAAGGTCTGCTGGCCCGGCTGGTCCTTGAGGGTGATCCGCCGCGTCGACGCGTCCCCGTCCGCCGTGACCACCTCCACCACGATCCGCGCCGGCCGGGCCTGCGTCAGGAACTCGTCCTTCTTCGCCGACGTCCCCGCGAACACCACCAGCTTCGTCACGCGCACCCCCGGAGCCTCGAACTCCGCCTTCAGGGTGGCCCCGGGCGCCGCCACGGCCCAGTAGCGGTTGGTGAACCCGTCGAAGGCGGCGGCCGCCGGATGGCCCTTCAGCGCGCCGGAGGCCCCCACCGCCGACGGCGGCAGCGACTCGGGCGGGCTCGTCTCCTCCCGGGCCAGGCCGAGCAGCCGCCCGGCGTACGGCAGGCCGAACCAGACGCCGCAGGCGACGAGGACGAGGACCAGCGGCAGCACCACCCGGGGCCCGCGCCAGGCCCGGCGCGGCCGGGTCCCGGCGAGCGGGGCGGGCCGGCTCCGGCGGCGCGACAGCCGCCGCCACCAGGGCGGCGGGGCCTCGGGCGGCGGCCCCGGCGCGAGCGGCAGCGCGCACCGCACGCACAGGGTGCGGCCGGCCTCGTTCCCGGAACCGCAGCCGGGGCAGCGGACGTTCGGGGCGGCGGGCGCCGGAGCCTCCGCGGGCGCGGAGCGCGGCGCCTCGGCCGGCGGCCCGGGCACCGCCGCCCCGGTCTCCTCGCCCGGCCGCCGCAACCCCGCCGCGACCGGCGCGGCCACCGGCGATCCGGTCGGCGGCGCGGTCGGCGGCGCGGTGGGCGGAGCAGCCGTCGGCGCGGTCGATGGCGGCGGCACGGGAACCCGCTCGGGTACGGGGGCGGGTACGGGCCCCGGCACGGACGCGGGCCCCGGCACGGCGGCCGGGGGCGAGGCGGGCGCCGGGGGAGCGGCCGGCGCCGGGGGAGCCGCCCCGGCACCCGGAGCGGCGCCGGCACCCGAAGCAGCCCCGGTACTCGGGCCCGCCCCGGTACTCGGGCCTGCGCCTGCGCCGGCATCCGGGCCCGCCCCGGCACCCGTGCCCGAGGTCGCCCCGGCACCCGAACCCGAACCCGAACCTGCGCCCGCCCCCGTACCCGGCCTCCCCGCGTCCGTCCCCTCCTCCCCGTCCCAGTCCAGGAACGCTCCGCAGGAGGCGCAGAACGGTGTTCCCGGCGCGTTGCGCAGGCCGCACGTCGGACAGGTCATCCGGTACCTCCGGGCAGCAGTTCCAGCGTGAAGCCGACGTGCGCCGGGATCTCCGCGGTGATCAGCTCCTCCAGGCGCGCCCGGTCGGCGCGCCCCGGGTCCGGCAGGGCGATCCGCACCGTCACCCAAGGTCGCGGGGTGCCCGGGAAGGGGGCGCCAGGGGTGGGCGACCAGACCGTGCCGCCGCTCTCGGCGACCTCGACCGGCGCCCCGCCCGTCTCCAGGCGCAGCGCCTCCGCGAGGCCGTGCAGCGTCCCGCGCGTCCGGTGCCGGTCCACCGCGCCGAGGACGGCGGCCCGGCGCCGCTCCGGCGGGCTGTCCTCGTGCGGCTCCACGGCCACCCACCCGGCCAGCCAGTCGAGGAAGTCCTCGGGCGCGGTGCGCGGGTCGAGGTGGGCGGGCAGGTTGTCCATGGTCAGCAGCACCGGCGCCAGGACCTCGTCGAGCCCGGCGAGGAACCGGGCGAGGAAGTCGTGCTCCAGATAGACGGCCGGCAGCAGGTCGATCAGCGGGTGGGGGCTCGGCAGCCCGGGGACGTCGGCGCGCACGGCGGTCAGACCTCCCGGACCCGCAGCTGGTGCTCGTACGAGAAGACGAGGGCGTGCCGGTCGAGGGGGATCCGTCCGTCGGGCACCTCGGTGCGCTGCCCGGTCACCGGGTCGGCCCGGTAGAGCCGCACGTCGTCGACCAGGTCGACGCCGGGGACCCGCTGGAGCACCGCGTACGCCTCGCCGGTCTGCACCGGGCGGCCGAAGGGCCATCCGGTGCCGTCCGGACCGCCGGTGAGCGCGTTGAAGTACCCGTCGAGGGCCGCGAGGGCCTCCTCCCGCACGCGCCCGGCGGCGGCGCCGCGGCCCGCCTGCACGGTCGCGACGAAGGTGACGCCCTGGTAGAACGGCGGCTCCACGACCACCCGCGCCCCGATCGGGCGGCGCGCCTCCAGGTACTCCGAGATCCGCGCGAGGGTGCGCGGCGGGGGGTCCAGCTCCTCGAAGGCGATCCGGCCCCGGGCGTCGCTCCGCCCGGACGGCACGACGAGCAGCCGCACCCCGCCCTCGGCGTCGTCGGGGACGCAGTGCACCCGGGCCGCGTCCGGGGCCACCTCCCGGGCCAGCAGCTCGTAGTCGCGCGGGACGACGGCGCGCCGCAGGGTCCGCAGGGTGAGCGGGCCGCGCACCCGCGCGCTGTCCACGCTCTCGCCGTCGACGCCGCCCAGCGCGGGGCGGCGGTTCTCCACGCGCGCCACGAACGGCACGGTGCCGCGCAGCACGCGCAGGGTGGAGCGGGCCACGTTGCCGCGGACCCCGCCGCCGGTGCGGTAGGCCCGCACCCGGACGGTCGCCCCCTTCTCCGGCACCTCGCCGAAGTGCCGGACGGTGCCGTCCCGTTCGCGGACGGCCGGGCCGAACTCGACGCGCCCGGTGCCCTCGTCGAGGGTGAAGTGCCGGTCGGCGGGCCCGGAGTGGGCGAAGTCGTCGACCCGGGTCCAGGGCGCGCCGGCCGCCTCCGCACCCTCCGGCGCGGTCACCTCCAGGGCGAACTCCCCGGGCACCACGGGGGGCCGGGCGACGGTGAAGGACTGGCCCGCCACCCCCTCGGCCGTCCCCAGGACCTCGTCGGTGATCCGCTCGGCGTGCTCGGCGGCCACCGTCGCCCCGATCGTGAAGGCCGTGATCCCGCGGACCACGGGCGGCGCCACGTACGTCGGCTGGTCCGGCGCCGCCGCCACCAGCCGGCAGCGCAGCCAGCCGCCGGTGCGCCGGACGATGCTCAGCGCGGTGTGCGTCGCCGGCAGGTGCAGGATCAGCTCGCCGGACCGGTTGAAGCCGCCGGTGTCGTCCTTCTCCACCTCGCAGGCCGTCCACCGGCGCCCGTCCCACGCCTCCCACAGCAGGGGCGGCCGCAGCGGGTCGACGCCGACGCCCTGGACGTCGCAGTCGAGGCGCAGCACCACCACGCCGGCCGGCACGGCCGCCGACAGGCCCACGTAGAGGGCGTCGCCGGGGGCGGGCGAGGGCGAGAAGCAGGGCACGTCGCGGCGGAGCGCCAGCTCCTCGGTGCGGTCCACGGCGGCCGCGTCCGCCCCGGCCCCGGCCGCCGGCAGGGTCGCGAGCGCCGCGTAGGCGCACGGCACGATCGTCAGGTCCCGGGTGGTGGCGAAGACGACGGCCGGCTCGGTCTCGGTGCGGACCGTCGCCACCTCCGTACCCGCCCGCACGGACACCGGCTCGGGCTGCGGCGCCGACAGCCGGAAGGTGACGTCCGTGCCGGCGGCGGTCGGCGGGTGGAGCCGCACCCCGATGAGGTCCAGGAAGGTCCGGTAGCTCTTCTCCGGCACCCGGTTCACCCGGTAGACGAGCTGGTCGACCATGGTCGCGAAGGCCTCGATCAGGGTCACGCCGGGGTCCGACACGTTGTGGTCGCTCCACTCCGGGCAGCGCCGCTGCACCAGCCGTTTGGCCTCGTCCACCAGGCCCTGGAAGTGCCGGTCGTCCAGATGGGGGCTGGGCAGGGTCATGGGCGGTCCTCTTCCGGGATCACGTAGAACGGGAACACCAGGTTCCGGGGGTCGTTGGCGCCGCGCAGCGTGTAGCCGATGTCGATGTACAGCACCCCGCCGTCGACCTCGTCGAAGCGGACCGCGACCTCCGTCACCTCGATCCGGGGCTCCCACCGCTCCAGCGCGAGGCGCACCTCGTACGCCAGCTGTCCCGCGGTCCCCGCGTCGGCCGGCGCGAAGACGTAGTCGTTGATCGCGCAGCCGAACTCCGGCCGCATCGGCCGCTCCCCGGGCGAGGTCGCGAGGATCAGCCGGATCGACTCCTCCAGCTCGCGCTCGCCCCGCACGAGCGCGATCGATCCGGTCGCGTCCGTGTGCGGCGGGAAGGCCCAGCCCGCCCCGACGAACTCCTGTCCCATGGTTCCCCTCAGCCTCCGATCAGCACGGACGGGCAGCCCGACACGACCGCCGAGCCGCACCCGGACAGGTCGCCGACCCGGGCGGCAGGCCGGCCCCCGATCAGCACCGTGGTGGAACCGGGGGGCGCCAGCGCGGACGGCGGATGGGCCGCCGGCGAGGAGCACTGGTGCGCGGTGCCCACGGTGGCGGCGGGCTGCCCGCCGATGAGGACGCTCGCCACCCCCGGCGGGCCGATCACCCCCGGGTGCGCGGTCGGGTCACCGACCCGCGCTGCCGCTCCCTGTGCCATGACTCCCCCTCCGTCCCGGTCAGTTGATCTTCACCAGGGGCGCGCTGACCGAGAGCGTGGTGCCGCCCTTCAGCTCGGTGCGCCGGGTACCGTCCACCGTGACCGTCGCCCCCTGGACGTCGAGCGCGCCCCCGGTCGCCAGCCGGACCGCGCCCTGCCCGCCGTCCACCTTCACCCCCTGACGAGCCGTCACCGAGACGCTGTCGCCGCTCAGTTCGAGGGCCCCCCGCTCGGCGGCGACGCTCACCCCGCCCGAGGCGGTGATCGAAACCTTCTCCTCGGCGGTGATCCGCACCGCCCCGTCGCTGCCGATCGTGACCGCCGTCCCCGACTGGTCGAGGTCGATCGTCAGCTTTCCGTCGCCGGTGCGCAGCCTCATCCCCTGCGGGCCGCCCGCCGTGTCGAGCAGTTCGAGCCGGTGCCCGCCCTTGGACGCGAAGGCGCGCCGGTCGACCGCCCCCGACGTCGGGTCCACGGCGCCGCCCCCCGACGGCCGGTCCTGGCCGTTGTAGAGCCCGCCCAGGACGTACGGCCGGTCGAGCCGCCCCAGTTCGAAGCCGACCACCACCTCGTCCCCGACCTCCGGGATGTACGGCTCCCCGCCGCCCGTCCCGGCGGCCTGCGCGGTCCGCGCCCAGTCGCTCGCGTACTCGTCCGACAGCCACGGGAAGGTCACCTTCACCCGCCCCGAGCCCTCCGGGTCCTGCGTGTCCGTCACCGTCGCGTTCACCAGCCCCCCGGCCCCGGGGCCCCCGGCGCCGTGCCCCCCGGCCGGCCCGCCGCCCGTCAGCCCGTACAGCGAGCGCTCCTGCCGCCCCGACACGGTGATCCACGTCTCGTACCCGCGGACCGCGTCGAAGACGTGCCGCGAGGACGTGACCGTGTAGCGGCCCTCGAAGGGCGCGCCGACCGCGTTGAGCGCCACCGCCGTGCCCGCCCGCACCTCAGGGTTCCCCCGGATCACCGCCTCCAGCTCCGCGAACGAGCCCGCGATCCGCTCGGCGAGCGCCTTCGCCGCCCGGTCCACCCGCTCCTGCGTGCCGTAGCCGCCATCCGTCACCACGTGCCGGGCCTCGCCGAGCGGCGCCGTCACCTGCTCCGCCGTCACCCCGAGCGCCAGCGTCGACGACGTGCCCGCCGGGGCCCGCCCCACCAGGGCCCGCTTGCCCCGCACGTCCCAGCCCCGCACCTCCACCTCGGAGACCTGCTCGGCGGCCGACACCGACGCCCGGCAGCGCAGCAGGTTCGCCCCCCGCTCCAGGACCAGCGGGTCCCGGTCCGCGCGCGCCGACGCGTCGGGCGCCCCGCCCGCCTCGGCCGGCCTCACCACGTGCAGCATCCCGTCCCGTACGTACGCCTGGGCGCCCGCCTCCTCGGCGAGCCCGCGCACGAACGCCCAGTCGCTGACGTTGGCCTGCGCCACGTGGTCGAGCACCGGGCCGGCCACGTCCACCGTGCCCGGCTTCAGCCCCGCCCGCTGGGCGACCCGGGCGACGATGTCGGAGAGCGTCATGTTCTGGTACGCCGCCACCCGCGCCCCGCGCAGCAGCCTGTACGTCTCGTCGAGCCCGCGCACCACCGTGTACGTGCCCGACTCGTCCAGCTCCAGTTCCAGCGCCGTCACCACCCCGCTGAGCAGCGGCCGCGGCTCCGTGCCGCCCCCGCTCCGGGCGAGCAGCGAGATCTCCGTGCCGACCGCGATCCCGCCCTGCGCGAGCAGCACCGCGTCCGGGTCGCGGAACCGCAGCAGGAACAGGTCCGGCAGCGTACGGCTGTCGTCGACGTACCCCTCGACCAGGGTGTTCATCAGCCGGGCCGGCAGCGGACTCCCGCCCACCTCGACGACGAGCGCCGAGGCGACGCCGGGCGCCGCCATCACCGCCCCCTCCGGGCCGGCGGCGCCGACTCCCCGCGCAGCCGCCCGAGTTCGTCGGGAGCGGGCAGCAGCAGCCGCGTACCGGGGGCGAGCCGGAGCGGGTCGTCGATGCCGTTGGCCTCCGCGATCACGCGCCAGGCCGCCGGATCGCCGTACTCGCGCTGCGCGAGGGACGGCAGCGAGTCCCCGGCCGCCACCCGGTGCGTCCGGCGGGCGGTGAGCGCCCCCGACGTCGGGTTCTGCCCGGGCGTCTCCCCGCTGATCTCCTCCATCGTCACCAGGCACACCGCCCGGATCGGCACCCCCGAGGTCGTGAACAGCGTGTACTTCGCCTGCACCTGGCTGACGTACCCGGGGAAGCCGGTCAGGCCGCCCCAGTGGAACACCACCCACGGCGGCGACGACCGCTGCTGCTGCCGGGTCTCGCTCGTCGGCACGCAGCACGCGAACAGCTGCTCCACGGAGTCGACCACCCGGGTGTCCTGGGTGCCGCCCGCGTCGAAGAACATCTCCACGGTCAGCTTGCTGGGCTGCGAACCCTGGTACTCCGGCGGTCCCGCGCTCTTCGCGCCCTTGGCCGGCGTGCGCTTCCACGCCGCCGCCTTGGTGAGGCTCAACTCCTTCGGATTGAACTGGAATTCGATCCGCCCGCACGGTGCACCGGGCGTCAGGCCACCGCCCGACGGCGGCGTCCTCAGCTCCAGGTAGGCGTGCTCCAGCTTCGGCCGGGCCGACCGGCCCTTGCCCGCGGACGCGACGCCAGGGGTGCCGGCCGCGCTGAAGGCGATGGGGGAGCCGGGTGGGGTCATGGCGGATCAGCCCTCCATCACGTAGCCGTGGTGGGCGATCTCGATCGTCTCGATCGCCACCTTCGGCGACTCGGGCGTGAAGGAGGGCCCGGTCCACCGCACCGGCACCACTTCGAGGAGCCCCCACTGGGCGACCTTGCGCCCGTCCCCGGTCCGCGCCTCGATGTGCGCGGTCCTGCGGGTGAACCCGGTCGTCATGCTCGCGAACCAGCGCGCCACCTTCTCGGTCTCCCGGGTGAGGGGGCGCGAGAGCTTCACGTGGGAGTACTTGAGGCGCGTAGGGAGCTGCCAGACGTGCCCGTTGTTGCCGCCCTCCTCGCGGGTCTCCAGGACCACCTCGCAGCCCAGCCCCTCGCAGGTGTTGAAGGACCCGAGTTCGATGTCGTCGATGGTGACGACGAAGCAGACGCTGACGGCGGGTTCGTCGCTCTGGGCGGCGGTGGCCATGGGGTTCGCTCCTTCCGTGCGGGTGCGGGTGCGGGTGCGGGCGCGGGTTCGCGCGTGCGGGTGTCCGGTCAGAACCGGGTGTCGATGAGCCGGCCGGCCCGTTCGCGTTCCAGCCGCAGCTCGGCCTTGAGGAGCCGGGCCAGCGAGGGGTAGAGGGCGCGGACGAACTCGTCGGTGACGGGGGGCGTGCCGGGCGCGGCGCCGGGAGGCACGGCGGCCGCGGTGGGGGCGGCCCCGCCCGGCCCGGCGGCACCGCCCTCCGGTTCCGGTTCCGGTTCCGGCCCGGGCAGCGGGTCGGGGGAGTCCGCCGGAGGGGCGTCCGGGGGCGGTGGTTCCTCGGTCGCCACCTCGCGCTGGACGAAGGGGACCGGTGACGACGGCCGGTGGGCGGGCGGTGGCGGCGGCGCGAAGACCACGCTGCCGTCGGCCATGCGCTGCGCGACGCCGGCGGCCACGGCCACGTCACCGGCGTCCCGGGGCGCGTACGGCCCCGCCGGTGCGGAACGGCCCGCGGGGCGGGCCGGCGCGCGGGACGCGGGGGCGGGGGCCTCCGGCACGTGGATCCGGCGCTGGACGGCGGGAACGGAGAGGGCGGGGGGAGGACCGGCGGGAGCCTCCCGCCTGCTCTCCCACCGCACGGGGACGACGGCGGGCTCGGGCGGGGGGCCGGCGGCCGGGGGAGCGGTGCCCGGGTCCACGGTACGCAGGACCAGCGGCCGGTCGGCGAGCAGCGGCGCCACCGGCTCGGGGACGGGCGCCGACGCGAGTGCGGGTGCGGGCGAGGGGACGGGCGGTGGTGCGGACTCCGGCTGTACGGGGGCGGGCGCGGTGCCCGAGGCCTCGCGCTGGGCCGTCGGAGGGAGCGAGGGGAGCGGCGCGCCGAGGCCGGGGGCGCGGCGGGGCGCGGGAGGCGGCGGGAAGGAGAACGGCGCCGGTGCGGGGGACGGGCTCGGCGACGGTGGCGGCGTCAGGGAACGCTGGACGGGCGGTACGCCCCCGCCGTCGCCCTCTCCGGCGGTCGCCGGACCGGCGGCACCGGAATCCGGCACGTCCAGCAGCGGCTGCTCGCCGACCAGCGGGCGCACGGAGGGCCCGTCGTCGGCTTCGACGTCTCCGGGCCCGACGGCCCCGGCCGCGTCGACGGCGGCGACGGTCCCGGATTCGACGGCGCCGGACTCGACGGCGCCGGTTCCGACGGCGTCGGCGCTCTCCGGGGCCGACGGGACCCGGGGCGTCTCCGCCGCCCTCTGGACCCGCGCCGCCTCCGCCGGGCGCACCGCCTCCGGTGCGGACGGGCGCGGCGCGGGGGCCGTTACTACGGGACCTGCGGCCGTCCGCTGGACGGACTCCGGGGGCGTGGCCCCTCCCGGCGCGGGCGTTCCGGTGTCGTGGACGCCCGCCGGGAGCCGGCCGCCGGCTACCGCGGCCTCCGGCGATCCCGGGGCCGGGGGCCCGCCGGAGGTCCGTACGGGAAACTCCACCACCGACCGCTGGACGGGAGTGATAACGCCCCGCACGAGCCCGCTCGGGGCCTCGGCGTTGACCAGGTGGCCCAGCGGGGTGGACAGGGCGGTCGGCCGCCGGGTGGTCAGCCCGCGTTCGAAGGAGGACGGACCGATGACCAGGGCCGGCTCCTGCAACACCCTCTGGAGGGGCGGCAGTTCAGTGACATCGAACCGGTCCGCGCGCGACACGGGCGGCCCGGTCGGGGCGGGCGTCCCCGCCGGGCGCTCCGTACCCCGTCCGCCGCGCAGCCAGGACAGCAGTCCCATGGTTCCCGTCCCTCCCCGTCGTCGCTCCGTCGTCCCCGGTCCCGCCGTGGTCCCGCCGCCGTTCCGTCAGCCTCCGCCCAGGCGGGCCGCCTGCGCGACGAACCTCCGGCGTTCCGCGTGCTCCAGGTCGAGGAGCTGATCGAGCGGCCAGTGGAAGTGGTAGGCGAGGTACGCGACCTCCTCGTACAGCTGGTCGGCCGCGTACGTCGCTATTCCCCCAGGCGGCCACCGGCGAGGTCCACCGCGAACTCCTCCCGGCAGGACGGGCAGGTGACGGCGGCGCGCGTGTGCCCCTCGGCGTTGACGCGCCGGTAGAAGTCCTGGAGGAAGGCGAGGTCGGAGGCGAACAGGTCCTCGATGACCCCCGGGTGGACGTCGTCGACCGCGCCGATCCTGGTGACGACGCGGGAGATCAGCACCACCGACAGGTAGGCGGAGTTCTCCCGGACCCGGTCGTCCCGCAGCGGCACCAGTTCGTCGCGGGCGGTCGCGAGCCGCATGACGCCGTCGCGGTGGACGGTGCCGTGCTCGTCGACGTACCCGCGGGGCAGCCGGAACGGGAACTCGGTCCGCAGCCCCTCCGACCCCTCGCCGTGGTCCGCGTGCGGGGGCGCGGCCGCCGCCGTCGCGCGCCGCATCAGTCGACGTCCATGCTCTCGTACGTGATCACCAGCTTCTCCGTCAGGACGGAGGTGTCGCCGGCCTTGAGCGCGCCGATCTCCAGCGACTTGGGCCACGCGTTGATCAGCTTGTAGCGCTTGATCGGGAGGCCCTCGTAGTCGTAGACGATGATCGCGCCGTTGCGGCGGGCTTCGCCCATGCGGCCGAAGCGGGACTCCTTGATCCACCGCTCGAAGCTGTTGTCCTCGGTGAGGCCGCGGGAGACCGTCACCTCGCCCGCCTTCGGCCGGCCGGGCAGCTTCTTGATCGCGTACTTGCCGTCCGCGGTGTTCTGCTTCAGTTCGATGACGTCCTGCTCCATCTTCAGGCCGCTCACCTCGGTGATCTGCCGGATGATGACGCTGTCGAACTCCAGGCCGAAGGAATGCCCGACGGAACTGTCGAGATCGGGAAGGGGCACGAGGGACTCCTCACTCGTCGACGGCACCGGTGCCGCTGGTCAGCTGGGACAGGCGGAAGACCACGAACTCGGCCGGCCGGACCGGGGCGACGCCGATCTCGCAGACCACGTGGCCCGCGTCGACGCTCTCCGGCGGGTTCGTCTCGCGGTCGCACTTCACGTAGTACGCCTCGTCCGGGGTCAGCCCGAACAGCGCGCCCTTGCGCCACTCGTTGACGAGGAAGGCGCCGACGGTGCGGCGGATCCGCGCCCACAGGGCGTCGTCGTTCGGCTCGAAGACCACCCACTGGGTGCCCGCGAGGATCGACTCCTCCAGGTAGTTGAAGAGCCGCCGCACGTTGAGGTAGCGCCAGGCCGGGTCGGAGGACAGGGTGCGCGCGCCCCAGATCCGGATGCCCCGGCCGGGGAAGGCGCGGATGCAGTTGACGCCGATCGGGTTGAGCCGGTCGTGCTCGCCCTTGGTCAGCTGCGTCCGCAGTGCGACGGCCCCCCGCACGACCTCGTTGGCCGGGGCCTTGTGCACTCCGCGCTGCTCGTCGTTGCGCGCCCAGATGCCGGCGACGTGGCCGCTCGGCGGGACCGGCGAGACCCGGCCGGTGGACGGGTCGGCGACGTCGATCCAGGGGTAGTACAGCGTCGCGTAGCGGGAGTCGTAGCCGGCCCGCTCGGAGCGCCACCCGGCGACCTCCTGGGGGCTGAGCCCGGGCGGCGGGTCCAGCACGGCGACCCGGTCGCCCATCAGCTCGCAGTGCGTGATGAGCGCCTGCTGGACGGCGATCACCCCGTCGAGGTCGATCAGCCCGCGCTGGTACGCGCTCATCAGGTCCGGCACCGCCACGGTGGTGACGTCCTCGACCGCCTCCAGGCCGCCGATGCCGGAGCGGCGGTCGGCGTCGCCGACGTACACCTCGGGGGAGAAGGGCGCGCCGCCGCCCGCGGGGGCGGGCAGGGCCGGGGCGAGCGTGACCGTCTGCGGCGCGGGGCGGGCGGGCGCGGCGCCGGTGCCGGGCTCGGTGATCTCGATGAGCGCGGAGGCGGCGTTGACGCGGGTGGCGACGTTCTCCTTGCTGCGCTTGGTGGTGACCGAGGGGTACGTCTCGACCGCCTCGCCGTTCCGCGCGACGACCAGCCGGAAGGCGTCGGACGGCGGGTCGTCGCCCTCGACGTCCGCGACCTCGACGGTGATCGTGCCGGTGACGCCCGGCCGGGCGACGACGGAGTACGCGCCGAGGGCGGTGGGGCCCCCGGCCCCCTCCACGGCGGGAGCGGTGTCCTCGGGAGCGGCGGTGCCGTCGTCGACGCGCACCACGTAGCAGGTCCCGCCGCCGTTGGCGAAGAAGCCGTACACCGAGGCGGCCAGGTACGTCCCCTCGACGAAGTCGCCGAAGCGGCTCACGAACTGGCTCCAGTTCGTGACGAGGACCGGCTCGTCGAAGGGCCCCTTGCGGGCGAAGCCGACGAAGGCGGCGACGGAGGTGCCCACCCCCTCGATCGGACGGGAGCCGGACTGGACCTCTTCGACGTAGACGCCCGGGGACAGATACGACGGCATACGGTGCTCGCTCTCCTCTACGTCACTCCTCGACCGGGGAACCGCTCCCGCTGAACCGGGCCATTCTCGCCACCGGGACGATCACCCGGAACGGATGATCGGCCGCCCCCCTGGGCAGCGTGAACTGCCCGAAGGTGCAAGGGAGTCGGCGCCGCACGGGTCCCCGCCGCCCTCCGTGCGGGCGCGGGCCTGCGGGCAGCCTGGCCGTGCGGCCACGGCTACCGGGAGGGGACGGATGAAGGAGGTCCCGGAGAAGAAGCCGACCGGCCGCACACCGGCCGGCGCCCCGGCCCCCGCTCCCGCTCCCGGCCTCTCCCCGCACGGCGTGCAGCGCCTCCAGGGCGCGGTGGGCAACGCGGCGGTGGCGCGTCTGGTGGCCCAGCGCTACACGGCGCCGGTGAAGACGCCGCCGAACGCCGCCCCCGGCTTCCGCCGGGTCGGGGCGGACGTGGCGGCGAAGAAGCGGACGATGGCCGCCCACGCGCCGGCCGCGGCGGAGTCGAAGTCGGCGCAGGACGCCGCGGTGGCGCCCCCGGACGACAAGGAGGCGCAGGGCAAGGCCGCGAACGCCGAGAAGATGAACGCCGCGAAGCCGGGGGAGTTCGACAAGGCGGCGTTCGTCGCGGCCGTCGACAAGGCGATCGAGGCACAGGCGCCGAAGAACCTCGACGAGGCCGACAAGTTCTCGAAGTCCGGCAAGGCCGACAAGGTGAAGGACGAGGTCGACGGCAAGGTCACCGACGGCAGGAACGCCTCCGCCAAGGACATCGACACGGCGACGAAGGCACCGCCGGACACCTCGGCGGCGAAGGACAAGCCCGTCACCCCCATGGCCCCCGACAACGCGCCGGGCAACCCGGGCGCGCCGAGCGCGGCCGACGCGGTCCCGCAGAAGCAGCCGCCGGAGGTGACGGACTTCTCCGAGGGGCCGGCGGAGAACGACAAGGCCATGGCGGACGCCGAGGTCACCGAGGAGCAGCTGGCCAAGGGCAACGAGCCGGAGTTCGACGACGCCCTGAAGGCGAAGAAGACGGCGGAGACGGATTCCGCGAAGGCCCCGGGCAGGGCCCACACGGCCGAGGACCGGCAGCTGGCGACGGCGAAGGCGGGCGCGGCCGCGGCGGGCGCCCAGACCATGGACGCCCTGACGGCCACCCGGGCGGCGGCGGGCAAGGCGGTCGACGGCGGCAAGGGCGAGACGAAGTCGAAGGACGAGCGGAAGCGGGCCGAGGTCACCGCGAAGCTCCAGAAGGTCTTCGACGCGACGAAGAAGGACGTCGAGGCGACGCTGACCGGCCTCGACCAGAAGGTCGACACCGCCTTCACCACGGGCGAGAAGTCCGCCCGGGACGCCTTCACGGCCGACCACAAGGCCCGCATGAAGAAGTACAAGGACAAGCGCTACGGCGGCTTCCTCGGCAAGGGCCGCTGGCTGAAGGACAAGTTCGCCGGCATGCCGAAGGAGGCGAACGACCTCTACCAGGAGTCGCGCAAGCTGTACGTGACCCGCATGCGCACGGTCATCTCGCAGGTGGCGGACCTGATCGGCGTGGAACTGGGCCGTGCGAAGACACGGATCGCCCAGGGCCGCACGGAGCTGAAGGCGGAGGTCGACAGACTCCCCGCCGACCTCAAGGCGTTCGGCGAGGAGGCGCGGCAGGACTTCGCCGGAAAGTTCGAGGATCTGGAAGCGACCGTCGACGAGAAGTCGGAGCAACTGGTCCAGGACCTGGCGAACAAGTACACGGCCGCCCTCAACGCCGTCGACGAGGAGATCAAGAAGCTCCAGGAGGCCAACAAGGGCCTCATCGACAAGGCGAAGGACGCGATAGCCGGCGTCATCAAGACGATCAACGAACTGAAGAACCTCCTCCTCGGCATCCTCGCCAAGGCCGCCTCGGCCATCATGAAGATCATCAAGGACCCGATCGGCTTCCTGGGCAACCTGGTGAAGGCGGTGGGCGCCGGCCTCGACCTCTTCGTCGCCAACATCGGCGAACACCTGAAGAAGGGCCTGGTCTCCTGGCTCCTCGGCACCGCGGCCAAGGCCGGCCTGGAGCTCCCCGAACGCTTCGACCTCCGCGGCATCATCACCCTCATCACCTCCCTCCTCGGCCTGACCTGGGACAACATCCGCACCCGCATCACCCGCAAGGGCGTCCCGGAAGAGGCCCTCGGCGCGGTGGAGACGAGCGTCCCGGTGGCGAAGAAGCTCGCGACGGAGGGCCCGGCGGGCGCGTTCGAGGAGATCAAGGCGGAGACGGGCGACCTGAAGCCCACGATCCTCTCCAAGCTCACGGAGTACCTGGTCCCCACGGTCATCATCGCGGGCATCACCTGGATCGTCTCCCTCCTCAACCCCGCCTCCGCCTTCGTCCGCGCGGTCAAGGGCATCATCGACATCGTCACCTTCGTGGTGAACCAGGGCGCCCAGATAGCCGACTTCGTCAACGCCGTCCTGGACGCGGTCATAGCCATAGCCAACGGCGGCGCGGCCGGCGTCCCCAAGATGGTCGAAGGCGCCCTGGCCGCCGGCATCCCCCTCCTCATCGGCTTCCTCGCCTCCCTCCTCGGCATCGGCAACCTCGCCAACAAGGTCAAGTCCGTCTTCCAGGCGGCCTCCCGCCCGGTGAACCGAGCCATGGACAAGATCGTCGACTTCATAGCCAAGAAGGGCAAAGCCCTCTGGGGCAAGCTCCAGAGCAAGACCCGTGGAGGTGACGACACCCCAGAGGGCAAGAGCCGGCGCCTCGCCAAGGGGCTCGCCGCCGCCAGGTCCGCCGCTCAGCGCCTGAACAGCAGTGGTCGGTTCGGCCGGACCGCCCTGCGTGCCGCCTTCGCGACGATCCGAAGGCGCTACGGGATGACCAGCCTGGAGCCGGTCGTCCGCGACGGCAACTGGTCGGCGCGCGGCACGGTGAACCCGAGCGATGAAGTCCCTCTCGACGTCACCGACAGCGACGTCGAGAGGGAGACGCCAGACCCGAAGCGCGCCCAGTACCTCGAAATGATTCGCCGAGCGCTGCCGAGGCATGCCGAGAACTTCTCCAAGGAGGCACAGGAGAAGTGGAACAAGGTGTTGAGGGTGACCGAGGTCAACGAGGAGCCGGTGTGGGACGACCCTCCGGTTCAACTCGATGGGCTTCCCGTTGAGGCTGCGGAACTGCTCACCAACGAGGACGTACTGCAGGCACTGGTTCCCTACTTCACCGACAAGCCCCGCCGGAAGAGCAGTAAGGGAGGGGAAGAAGGCACCGCCGCGGACACCAACTCCTTCTACAACCACGCCTTCAGTGCCGGCGGGCCGCTGCGCACGAAGACGTTGGAGGCCCTCGGCAAGGCTGCCCTCCAGGAACTCCAGAAGCCGCGTCCCGATCGTTCCGTCGATGCGACGAACGAGGTCAACGTCATGCGGTACGGAGCGGCGGCGGGTACCCACGGCAAGTTCGCGCCGTTGCCCGGCTCCGGCGCAGGGGCGAACAAGGAGCTGGAAGCTACCGTCACCGCGCAGGGCGGCATCATCGGCTTCCTGCGGTTCGTCGCCACAGAGAGTTCGGAGTGGAACACCAAGGTTCTGGACCTCTGGGCGAAACACAAGCCGTCGAAAGAATATCTGATGGACCTCTTCCGGCGGGCGGCCTCAGGGAATCACGAGTGGATCCCCACCGACTACATCCCGGTGGTTCTCGTGCGTGCGATGGGTCATCTGTCGAGAGGCGACAAGCTTGAAGCAGCACGCTGGGTGACGCTGCACCATGCCTTGCGTTCGAAGACCGAGCACGTGATCTGGTCCATCGAAGGGGTGGAGCCCAACGGTCATTCCGGCGCCTTGTGGGAGGAGTACATAAAGGACGGAAAAACCAAGTACAAGTTCACTTTGACCAACGGTCAGGAAGATTTTCACAAGAAACTGCGAAGGATCTTCAATCAGCATCAGGGGAGCGCTCTGGAGTACGTGGAGGTCCTTCGGGAAAGACTGAGGGACGTGGATGATCCCCTGATCTGGAACGGAGATATCGAAAATCATGATCCGCAGTTCCTCGACAAGCCTGTAGCCGCACTGGTAAAGACACCCAGGGGGATCATTTCGATGACCGTTCGAGAACTCGGCGAAGAGCAGAAGGACAACTTCAATGCCATCATGGACAATCTCGACAATGCCAAAGATGCTGTGAAAGAGGTGAGCTGATCGATGCCTACCCTTGAGCCTCAGGTGGAAAGGGCCGTGCAACGGCGGCTTCAGAAGCCCCCACCCTTCACCGATGATGACCTGGCCCAACTCGAAGGTCTGGCCGTCGTCTTTCCCCACGACCTGAGCGATCTTGCCCGCTTTCCGATGCTCAGGACGTTGCGCGTGGTCGGCTACGGAGGGCGTGATCTAGCATCGCTGACCGGCCACCCGCATCTGTCCTCGCTCTCCATGGAGTTCAGTGCGCTCGTCGACGTCAGCGTGGTGCGTACGCTTCCAATGATCCGCCGACTTCTGTTGCCTCGCAATGCCATTGAGGACATTTCGGCCCTCCGATCCGGACTTCCCAGACTTCGAGAGGTCGATCTCACCGGCAACCCGCTCTCCGAGGAGAGCTATCGCACGGTGATTCCTGAACTGCGGCAACGGATCGAGGAGGCTGCCGCTGTTTCCGAGGAGCGAGAGTGGCAGATCACCCGCAGGCTCTACGCGGCAGGTGTGCCGTTCGACTACTTCCGGAAAGGTGGTAAGTATTTTCTCTGTCGACCCGGTCTGGCGTTTACGGACACACCTGACGCAGGGCACGCGGAGATCGCCCCCGACGAGTTGGAGGCAGTACTTCGGCGAGGAGCAGACGAAGTGCACAAGCTGTTCGCGCGAGGGGCGGATTGAGCTACCTGGTGCGGATCCAGCCGAGTGGACTCTTCTGCGGCATGTCTCAGTCCGCGGGTTCGTAGGTGGTCAGCAGGCCCGCGTACCGACCGAACTCCGAGGCCAGGGTCAGGCGGCCCAGTTTCTGGTACTCGCGTTGGATGGCGTGGATCAGCATCGGCATCGTCAGGCAGGTGCCCGCCTCCGCCGCCAGGTAGGCGGCCGTCACCGCGATCGAGCGGATGTTGCCGCCCGAGAGCTCGAAGGCTTCGGCGCAGAAGTCCAGGTCCAGGTCGGTTGCCCGGGGGAGGTTCGGGCCCAGGGTGCGGTCCCAGAGTTGCAGGCGCTGGGGGGCGTCGGGGACCGGGAAGTCGACGATGAGGTCGAGGCGGCGGGTGAAGGCGTCGTCCAGGTTGGCGCGGAGGTTGGTGGCCAGGACGGCGAGGCCGTCGAAGGACTCCATGCGCTGGAGGAGGTACGCGGACTCCACGTTCGCGTAGCGGTCGTGGGCGTCCTTCACGTCCGAGCGTTTGCCGAAGACGGCGTCCGCCTCGTCGAAGAGGAGGACGCCGTTGACGCCCGCCGCTTCGGTGAAGATGCGTTCGAGGTTCTTCTCCGTCTCGCCCACGTACTTGTCGATGACCGTCGCCAGGTCGACCGTGTAGAGGTCCAGGCCCAGGTCCGCCGCGATCACCTCCGCGGACATCGTCTTGCCCGTGCCCGAGTCGCCGGCGAAGAGGGCCGCCACGCCGCGGCCCCGGCCGCCGCCGGGGCGCATCGACCAGGTGCCCAGGACGTGGTCGCGGTGGCGGGCCCGGGAGGTCAGTTCGCGGAGTTGGGTCTCCGTGTCCGGGGGGAGGACCAGGTCGGCCCAGGTGACCGTGGGTTCGATGCGGCGGGCCAGGCGGTCCAGGCCGGCCGCGTTCTGGGCGCGGGCGCCCTGGCGGACGTGGTCGGCGGTGACCTCCGTCGACTCCAGGCCGGCCTTCTGCACCGCCGCCCTCGCCGAGCGCACGATCTGTTCCGGGGTGAGGAGGAAGGGGGAGAGGAGGTCCTGGAGGGGGAGCCCCACTTCCTCCCCCGCGCTCTCGCGCCACAGCTCCGCCCGCTCCTCCGGGCCCACCCTCGGGGCCCGGAGCAGGAGCGGCGGGGCCGTCGACCAGGCCGCGTCCCAGGGCGAGCGGCCCACCACGACCACCGGCACCGGCAGCTCCGTCACCGCGCGCAGCAGGCCCGGCCTCTCCCGGGCCACGGCGTCCACCGGCGCGCAGACCAGGCCCGCGCCCGTCAGGCGCGCCTCGCGGAGCAGGCAGCGAACCGCTTCCGCCGGTGCCGGGTCCTCGGCCAGGCGGGCCAGGTCCACGCCCAGGACCGCGTGGCCCGCCTCCGTGAGGGCCGACGCGGCCAGGGCCGTACCCGCGCCGCCCTGGTCCTCCTGGAGGTAGACCAGGCCGGAGGAGTCCGAGGAGTCCGAGGACAGGAAGCGGGCCAGGGGGGCCGGGTCGCCCACGCCGCGGATCGCCTCCCAGGGGGCCCGTACGTCCGCCAGCCGCGGGTCCGGGGCGTCGTCGCCCAGCAGGTGCGCCGTCACCCGGTCCGGGACGCGCAACGCCCGTCCCAGGAAGGGGCGTTCGCGGTCCTCCACCAGCAGCAGGCCGCCCGCCCGCAGCGGGGCCCGCTCGCCCAGGCGCGCCCTCGCCTCCCGGTCCGCGTGCGGCATCCCGCACAGGCCCAGGGCCAGACCGGCCGAGGGCCTGCGGCGCGTCACGTCGTCGTTGAGGTAGCCGTAGAACGACTCGAAGCGGTCGTCGAGGTCCGGGAGCAGCGCGATCAGCAGGATGTCCACGTCCAGGGCGGACAGGCCGAAGTCCCGGGCCAGCGAGCCCAGTCGGGAGCCCGGGGCCGCCCGTCCCGTCGGCTCCGGCGGGGGGAAGGCGCGCGGCGCGTCCAGCAGTCGTTCCACCGCCTCCTCCGTGAGGTACAGGCCGCGGAAGGCGTCGTCCGGATCCGGGTCCGCCGCGCGGCGGGCCTCCACCGCGCGGCGGACCCTCAGCTCCATCTCCCGTGCACGGGCCAGGAGTTCGGCCGTCATGTGCCGAGCCCCCCGTCGAGGCGGACCTCCAGGCCCTCGTCGCCGACCGGCGGACCCGCCGCGTACCTCGGCGAGGCCGTCACCGGCACGCTGACCACCAGGTCCAGCGACGGTTTCAGTTCGCCGCCCAGCGCGCTCCACACGTCCGCGAAGGAGCGGTCCTCGGGCGGCGGCAGCGCGATCGACAGGGGGACGGCCGCGCCGAGTTCCGCGAGCGTGCCGGTGAGCCGGGCCGGGGGCAGCGCCTCGTGGCGGAGCAGGCAGGCCAGGAGGGAGGAGAGCAGGCGGTGCTCGTCCTCCGGGCGCTTGGTCCAGGCGGTGATCAGGTACGACAGCTTGAAGTAGCGGGGCGGGCGGCGGCGGGCGACGACCACGCCGCGCTCGTCGTACTCGTTGTGCAGGCCGCGCTCGCGCCGCCGCATGTCCTCGCGGATGTCGTACAGGTACAGGTTCACCATCGGCGCGTTCACCTTGGCCGCCCACTCGCGCGTGGGGGCGTCGAAGACGACCGCCACCTGTCCGCCCTCCAGGACCTCCGCGCGGATCAGGGCGCGCAGGACGTCGTCGACCTCGTGGATCACCGGACCCTCACCCCCGGCCCGCGAAGTCCGGCGGCTGGAGGGCGTGCCGGACGACCAGCACGGGTTCCTCCAGGCGTTCCAGGCGGGCGGCCTCCGCGCGCAGCGACCGCAGTCCGATCCGGTCCTTGCGCAGCACGAGGACCTGGGTCTCGAAGCTGCCGTCGCGGCCCACCGTGAGGGGAGCGGTGTCGGCGGTCAGGCCCGTGGACCAGACGAGCCGTACGCGCTCGCCGGGCGGGAAGTCCGTGCCCCGCACGGCCACCGGTTCGCCCGGCCTGACCACGCGCGGCGTCACCTCCAGGCGGGGCTGGACCACCCGCAGCGGCGCCGTGGCCGTGTTGTTCCCGGTCTCCGGGTCGGGCGGCAGGCTGCTCGCGGTCGCCCGGACGGTCCCCGACAGGGCCTCCTGGTAGGTGGCCGTCCGGATGACCACCAGCCGGCCGCCCGGGGGGAGGGAGCAGGGCGCGGCGGCCGTGCACCGGTCGCCGGGGGAGAGGACGCGGCCCGCCCCGGACGGCCAGGCCGCGGTGAGGACGACGCGCTGGGCGGTGTCCGGGCCGGCGTTCGTGAACGTGTAGCGGGCGGTGACCGGCCGGCCCGTGTAGGCGCGCGAGGGGGAGAGGGAGACGGACACCGCCACGTCGGCGGCCGGTGGCACGGGGCCCGGTGGGTCCGTGCCGGGCGGCGGCGTGAGCGGCGGCAGGACGCGGAAGACGGCCGTGTCCGTCCCGGTGTTCCCGGCGCCGTCGGTGGCCGTGCAGGTCACGGTGGTGGTGCCGACGGGGAAGAGGGAACCCGGCGCCGGGGTGCAGGCCGGCGTCAGCGGACCGTCCTCGGCGTCCACGGCGGTGGCCGTGTAGTCGATCGTGGTGCCCGCGTCGCCGGCGGCCCGGGCGAGGCGGTCGTCGAGGGTGACGACGGGCGCGGACACGTCGTTGACGGTGATCGAGATCTCCTGCCGGAACCCGGGATCGGAGGCGGCCGCCCCGATCGCCGCGGTGTCCGGGGCCTGGGTGCCGAGCGGGAACGCCACGGTGCAGGTGAGGGTGGTGCCCTGGGGGGCGTCCGGCGCGACCGTGATCGTCTCGGCGAAGTCCGCGGTCTCGCCGCTGACGACGTCGCGGGTGGGCGGGTCGAGGGTCACGGTGAGCGCGGGGTCGCAGGACTCCAGGGCGTGGCCGACCCGGGTGGGCAGGTTGGTGAGCCCTTCGACGATGGCCTCCGACACCCGGCCCGGGTCGATCCCCGCGAGCTTGCGGCCGCCGGTCGCCTCGATGATGCGGGTGGCCTGGCCGCGCGTGGTGGGCGGGTCCTCCTTCTGCCCCGGGATGCCGGCGTCGCCGTTGCCGTCGAGGCCGTCGCCGCGCGGCGTGTCCACCTCGACGCCGAGGACCCGGACGTTCTTGTCCTGGAGGGAGAAGATCGTGTCCTCGATGGAGTGCCCGTTGCTGGGGTTGTGGCTGGAGGCGTCGCTGACGAGGACGACGACCGGGCTGGAGTTCTCGCGGAAGACCGTCCGGCCGCCCGCGCCGGCCGCGATCTGCCACAGGCCGTTGATCCAGTCCTCGGACGGGCCGTCACTGCCGTAGCCGAGGTCGGTCCCGAGGGCCCCGACCCCCCTCTCCAGCGCGGTGTCGTCGGTGGTGAGCCCGGTCTTGACGCCGAATCCGGCGTCGACGTCGCCCACCTGGTCACCGAAGGTCGTCACGGCGAACCGCGCGTCCGGCTGCGCCGAGCGCACCCCGTCGATGATGTCCGGCAGCCCCTCGCGTACGTCCCTGATCACCTCCTCCATGCTTCCGGTGCCGTCCACCAGCAGCACCACCTCCGGCATCGGCGGCACCACCGGCGTCCGCACCCGCTTGTCGACCCGGAGCGACGCGCCGGGATCCAGCGCCTGCGACACGACCGCCGGCGTGACCGGCTCGTCGGGCACCGGCACGGCCGAGGCGGACGTCGACGCCGGTACGGCTCCGGCCGCGAGCAGCAGCAGGGCCAGCGCGGCCCGGGCGGACGCGCGGCGACCGGGCCCGCCGGGCGCCGGCGGCACCGTACGCCCGGACGACTGGAACCAGCGCACGGCACAACCCCCTCGACCTCGCGTCGCTCGACGGCCCGAGGATGCCGCACCGGGCCCTCACTGCCGGAGCGCTCCAAGTCACCTTTGGGGGAAGGGAGTTCTGCCCCTAGGGGCAAGCGCCGGGCGGGCAGGCCCGGCGCCGGCGCTCGGACGTCCCCCGCCGTCGCTCCGGACACCCCCGGCCGTCGCTCGGACGTCCCCCGCCGTCGCTCAGATCAGCCCCTGCCGCATCGCGTACGCCACCGCGTGCGAGCGGTTGCGCAGCTGGAGCCGGGTGATGACCGCGTGCAGAACGTTCTTGATGGTGCGTTCGGAGTACGAGAGCTTCGCGGCGATGTCCGCCGTGTCGTAGCCCTCCGCGACCAGGCGCAGCACGTCCACCTCGCGCGCGGCGAGGCCAGTGAAGTGCAGCCCGCGCGGGCCGAGGACCTGGCCCTGGAGCCGGCCGACCTCCTCCAGGAGCCGCCCCA
>NZ_JBHYPS010000008.1:0-281757 GCF_042746075.1 Streptomyces sp. NPDC058758
GCCGGCCTATGGTGCCCCGCGCGGCCCCCGCTGCGGTCCCCCCCGCCTCGCCGGGCCCGCACCCCACGCCACCACGGGGGGGGGGGGGGCCCCCGGGGGGGGGCCCCCCACCCGACCTCCTTCGAACCACTTTCCCTTCCTCTGGAGACGTACTGATGCCTCTACGCGGCCGATTGCTCCATCGGCGCATACCCAAGCGAACATTCGGGCCGATCGTCGTGGGCCTCGCCCTCGCCCTGTCGGCGTCGACCGTCCAGGCGGTGCCCGCTCTCGCGGAACCCGCCGCCGGCACCACCCAGCGGCCCGGCGTCCAGGACTTCGGCGACCCCGTCGAAGGAACCGGGGCCACGGCCAGGAAGCGGCCGGCCAATGCCACGGCGAAGGCCGCGGTCAAGGAGCTGGACAAGCCCGTCTGGCCGGGCGCCGGCAGTGCCGAGGTCGCCGTGCCCGCGACCGGTGCGGCCGCTGCCGTCCGGGTGGGCGGACTTCCGGTCACCGTCACCGCCCCGAAGGCGGCGGCGCAGCGCTCCGCCGCCTCCCCGGCGGCCCGCCAGGGAGCGGACAGCCGGGCCGAGCGGCCGTCGAAGATCAAGGTCGACGTCCTGGAGCCCGGCCGCGCCGCGCGCCTCGGCGCCGGCGCCCTGCTGCGCGTCCAGCGGACCGACCGCGCCGCCGACGGCGGCCAGGTCCGGCTGAGCGTCGGCTACTCCGGCTTCGCCGAGGGCTTCGGCGGCAGCTACGGCTCCCGCCTGCGGCTCGTCGAGCTGCCCGCCTGCGCGGCGGTCGCCGACCCGGGCACCGCCGCCTGCCCCGACCTGCCCAAGCCCCTGAAGACGCTGAACGACACGCGGACCGGGACGGTCTCGGCGGACGTCACCGTCCCCTCGGACGCCCCCCTGTCGGCCGCGAAGACCACCGCGGACGCCGTGAGCGGCACCATGGTGGCCCTGGCCTCCGGGAACTCCTCCGCCCAGGGCGACTACGCGGCCACGCCGCTCGCCCCCTCGGCGAAGTGGAACGTCGCCGCGTCCTCCGGCGGCTTCTCCTGGTCGTACCCCCTGCGCACCCCGCCGACCCCGGGCGGCCTGGTGCCGACCGTCGGACTCGGCTACTCCTCGCAGTCCGCCGACGGACGCACCTCCGACACCAACAACCAGGGCTCCTGGATCGGCGAGGGCTTCTCGTACGAGGCCGGCTACATCGAGCGGCGCTACAAGCCCTGCTCCCAGGACGGCCAGAAGACGTCCGCCGAGCAGTGCTGGGCCTTCGACAATGCCACCGTCATGCTCAACGGCACCTCCACGGAGCTGATCCGGGGCGACGCCGACGGGAAGTGGCGCTTCGCGGCCGACGACGGGGCCACCGTGGAGAAGGCCGTCGGCGCCCCCAACGGCGACGACAACGGTGAGTACTGGAAGATCACCACGACCGACGGCACCGAGTACTACTTCGGCAAGAACCGCCTGCCGGGCTGGACGACCGGCAAGGAGGAGACCTCCTCCGTCTGGACCACGCCGGTCTTCGGCGACGACTCGGGCGAGCCCTGCTACAACGCGACGTTCGCGAGCGCCTGGTGCCAGCAGGCCTGGCGCTGGAACCTCGACTACGTCAAGGACCGCCAGGGCAACGTCATGTCGTACTACTACGGCAAGGAGGTGAACCACTACGCCCTCAACGGCAAGACCGACGTCAACGGCACCCCCTACACCGCCGGCGGCTGGGTCAAGCGCGTCGACTACGGCCAGCGCGAGGCGAGCCTCTACACCACGCCCGCACCCGCCAGGGTCGTGTTCGGCACGAAGGAACGCTGCCTGCCGACCACGGACTTCACCTGCGCGCCGGCCGACTTCAAGCCCGCCAACGCGGCCCACTGGCCGGACGTCCCGATGGACCGGTACTGCGCGCCGAGCACCAAGTGCAACGCCACGCAGGTGGCGGCGTCCTTCTGGACCCGCCAGCGGCTGGTCTCGGTCACCACGCAGATCCGCAAGGACGCCACGACCTACGAGGACGTGGACGCCTGGCTCCTGACCCACCAGTTCACCGACAACGGCGACCAGTCGAAGACCCTCTGGCTGTCCAGGATCGACCACGAGGGCCGCAAGGGCGGCGTGGCCAAGGTCCCCTCGGTCGAACTCATCGGCACCCAGCTGGCCAACCGCGTGGACGGCATCGGCGAGAGCATCGCCCCCTTCCACCGCTTCCGGCTCTCCACGATCCTGAGCGAGACCGGTTCGCAGCTGGACGTCAACTACGCCCCGGCGGATTGCGCCAAGGCGTCCCTGCCCGCTCCCGGCTCGTCCACCCGGCGCTGCTACCCGGTCGTCTGGTCCCCGCCGGGATACATCGACCCGATCACCGACTGGTTCCACAAGTACGTGGTGTACCGGGTCATCGAGACCGACCGCACCGGAGGCGCCCTCGAGCAGGTCACCCAGTACGACTACGAGGGCGACGCGGCCTGGCGCAAGGCCGAGCCCGACGGCCTCACCGAGGACAAGTACCTCACCTGGGGCGGCTGGCAGGGCTACGGCAAGGTCAAGGTGACGACGGGCGGCGCCGACAGCCGGCCCACCCGGATCGACTACACCTTCTTCCAGGGAATGGACGGTGACAAGAAGGCGGACGGGACCGTCCGCTCGGAGACCCTCACCGACTCCGAGGGCGGCACCTACACCGACCACAAGGAGTTCACCGGCCAGGAGCTGGAGGTCGCCACCTACGACGGCGACAAGCTCGTCTCCAAGACCATCAACACCCCGATGCGGCACTACACTGCGACGGACACCAACCCCTGGGGCACCACCCACGCCTCCTTCACCAAGGTCGTCAAGAGCCGCGGCTACACGGTCACCGAAGGGGGTGACGGGCGCCGCGAGACCGAGACGAACACCAAGCACGACCTCGACAACGGCGGCCGGGTGTACGAGTCCGAGGACCTCGGAGACCTGTCCACGACCGCGGACGACACCTGCACGCGGACGTCCTACGTGGACAACGCCACCGCCAACCTCCGCTCCCTGACCTCGCGGGTCGAGACGGTCTCCGTCAAGTGCGCGACCACGCCCGACCGCAGGACCGCGGTGATCTCGGACGAGCGGACCTCGTACGACGGCCTCGCCTTCGGCGCCGCCCCCACGGTGGGCAACGCCACCAGGACCGAGCGGATGACCTCCCACAACGGGACCACCGCCACCTACCAGGTCACGGGCACGACCACCTACGACGGCTTCGGCCGGCCGACGTCCCAGACGGACGCCGCGGGCGCCGAGACGAAGACCGCGTACACCGACGTGAACGGCCTCATCTCCCAGGTGAAGGTCACGAACGCGCTCGGACACGTCACCACCACCGACTACGCCCCCGCCTGGGGCCAGGCACGGGGCCAGACCGACCCGAACGGCCGGCGCACCGACCTCGACCGGGACCCGCTCGGACGGCTCACCTCGGTCTGGCTGCCGGACCGCTCCAAGTCCACGGGCATGACCCCGAGCATCAAGTACTCGTACGCCTTCCGCCTCGACAAGCCGGTCTACGTCAAGACCGAGAAGATCGAGAGCGACGGCTCGTACGGAGCCGAGTACCAGCTGTACGACAGCATGCTGCGCCCCCGCCAGCTCCAGACCGAGGGCCCCGACGGCACCCGCATGGTGGCCGACACCTTCTACACGCCCACGGGCAAGATCGAGAAGGTCAACGCCACGTACAACGCGGCGGGCGCCGCCTCCGGCGAACTGCTGATCGTCCGCAACGGCGACGTCGGCGCGCAGACCCGGTACGAGTACGACGGCCTGGGCCGGACCACGGCGGAGATCTTCGCGGTCTCCGGCGGCGAGCAGTGGCGCACGACGTACATCCACGGCGGCGACCGCGTGCACATCGACCCGCCGGTGGGCGGCACGCCGACCACGACCCTGACCGACGCGCAGGACCGCGCCACGGAGGTGCGCCACTACAAGGGCGCGTCCCCGGTGCCGTCGGCCCCGGCGACGGGCTACGACACGACCAGGTACGCATACACGCCCGCCGGCGCCCTGAGCAAGCTCACCGACGCCGCCGGCAACACCTGGACGTACACCTACGACCAGCTCGGGCGCCTCAAGGAGGCCGTCGACCCGGACTCCGGCAAGCGCTCGACGACCTACGACGCGGTCGACCGCCCGGTGTCCGTCACGGACGCCCGCGGCAAGACGGTGTCGACGGTCTACGACAAGCTCGGCCGACCGGTCACGACCTGGGAAGGCGCTCCGGACACCGGAACCAAGCTGACGGAGCAGCGCTACGACAAGGCCGGCTGGCTCGGCCGGCAGTGGGCCTCGCAGCGCTTCGTCAACGCGACGGAGTACTTCGCCACGATCGTCCAGGAGATGGACGAGTTCTACCAGCCGATGAAGACGGCCTACACGGTCCCCGCGTCCTCGGGCACGGGCCTGGCGGGCACCTACGTCTTCGGCAGCGCCTGGAACCGGGACGGCACCAAGCAGAGCGACTCGCTCCCGGCGGCCGGCGGGCTCACCGCCGAGACGCTGGCCTACGGCTACGACGCCATCCAGCGCCCGACGACCATGACGGGCACGACCCCCTACGTCACCAACACCATCTGGTCCGGCCGGACCCTGCTCCAGCAGCTGGAACTCCACACCGGCGGCAAGCAGACCTGGCAGACCTTCGAGTACGAGGCCGGCACCGACCGCCTCAAGCGGGCGACGGTGGACGTCTACGGCTCCACCACCGGCCCCGCGAAGCTGTCCAACTACTCCTACGACCAGATCGGCAACGTCCGGTCCATCGCCGACACCGCCGGTGCCGGCGCGCCCGACCTCCAGTGCTTCGCCCACGACTACCAGAACCGCATGACGGAGGCGTGGACGCCCGCGACCACCAAGGAAGCGGCGGAAGCGGCGGGCACCGTCGGCAGCCAGGTCCCGGTCTCCGGCTCCGGGCCGGCCGCCTGCGCCCAGGCGCCCGGCAGCACCGCCCTGGGCGGTCCGGCGCCGTACTGGAACTCGTACACCTTCGACGCGGTCGGCAACCGCCTGTCCGAGACCGCGCACCACACCGGTCTCGACGCGACGAAGGACGTGAAGCGCACCTTCACCTACAAGGCGGGCACGCACCAGGTCCAGAGCGTCCTGGAGAAGACCCCGACGGGTGAGCAGCAGTACTCCTACGGCTACGACGCCGCAGGCAACACCACCACCCGCACGATCGGGGGCGACACCCAGACCCTGCAGTACGACGCCTTCGGCAAGGTCATCCGGAACAGCGAGCCGGACGACGTCACCACCCCCGCGCAGAACGAGGCGTCGGAGACGACCTTCCTGTACGGCGCCGACGGCAGCCGCATCCAGCGCAAGGACGCGACCGGCACCACGGTCTACCTGCCGGGCATGGAGCTGCGCCTCGACGCCGGGACCACCACGGCGAAGGCCACGCGGTACTACTCCTTCGCCGGCCAGACCGTCGCGATGCGCGACTCCGCCGGCAAGGTGTCGTTCCTCGCGTCGGACCACCACGGGACGGGCGAGCTGGCGATCGACGCCGTGACCGGCGCGGTCACCCAGCGGCGCAGCGACCCGTACGGCAAGGACCGGGGCACCCCGCAGGGGACCTGGCCGGGGGAGAAGGGCTTCGTCGGCGGCACGATCGACGCGTCGACCGGCCTGACGACCATCGGCGCCCGTGAGTACGACTCGTTCCTGGGCAAGTTCATCACCCCGGACCCGGTCGTCGACACCAACGACGCCCAGCAGCTCAACGCCTACGCCTACGCCCACAACCGCCCGGTGACCTCCAGCGACCCGACGGGCCTGTACGACCCGGAGGAGCGGGCCCACTGTCAGAGGCACCCGAGCAGCTGCTCGGGCGGAAAGGTCAAGACGGACCAGACGCCGGACGAGAAGGAGGAGGCCGACGCCACGGACGACGTCAACAACGCGCAGAAGGACGTCGACGCGGCGGAACAGCAGGTCAGCGGCGCCAAGGAGAAGGTCAAGGGCGCGGCCAAGGAGATCACCAAGATCCTCATGGACCAGCTCGGCATCACCGCCGGTCTGGACTGCTTCGCCAGCGGTGACCTCGGCGCCTGCGGCGAGACGGCCCTCAACATCGCGGGCAGCTTCGCGGGCGGCATCGCCGGCAAGATCCTTGCCAAGTACGGCGCTCCGTGGCAGTGGGGCAAGGCTGCCCAGCTGATCAAGCGCGTGGTCGGCCTCGCGGGCGACCTGGTCGACGGCGCCAAGGCGTGGTGGGACGCTTCGAAGACGGTCAAGAAGGCCAAGGGAGCCCTGGACAAGGCGAGGAACAGGCTCAAGGGCCTGTGTCCCACCCGGCACAGCTTCCTACCCGGCACTGCCGTTCTCTTGGCTGACGGACGTACGAAGAAGATCGAAGACGTCGACGTCGGCGACGAGATCACCACGACGGATCCGTCCACCGGCAAGACGGTGACGCGCACGGTGGTCGGCACCATCGTCACCGAGGACGACAAGGACTTCGTCGACCTCACCGTCACCGCGAAGGACGGAAAGAACTCGTCCCTCGTCTCGACGGTCACCCACCCCTTCTGGGTGGAGAACGAGAAGCGCTTCGTCGAGGCCGGCGACCTGAAGCCCGGCATGCTCCTGCGCACCCCGCAGGGCCGGACCCTCCCGGTGACGGACCTCCGCTTCTTCACGGAACGCCAGCGCACCCACGACCTCACGGTCGACGACGTGCACGCCTACTATGTGCTGGCGGGGCCGATTCCGGTACTGGTCCATAACTGCAACGGAAGGGACCCCAGTACTGGAGGGCTCGATGACGACACCTACGACCGGATAGATGCTGCACACGGCCCGGACGTGGCCGACGGTGTCGATTACCAGGTGCAGAGGATGCATGACGGATCCTCGACTGCCGCAGATCACGATCTCCCTGGTATCGGGCACGACCCTGATGCGCTGGCTTCCTACTTCGCGTCGTGGCGAGGCAAAATGACGCACAAGGATACCAAGACCGGATCGAGTGTGGCGTACGACTCCAGTCGGGGCGTGTTGATTGTGCAGACCGGCCGCAACATCCACGGCTTCAAGTACAGTCAGGGCGCCTTCGAGAGCGGGAGGTATGTGACGCCATGAGGATAAAGGTTGCAGCCACGGTGACTCGCGGCGGAGCCTTCTTGCGGCTGACACCGGTGCAAAAGCAGTTGATCTGCGAAACGCTTATGTTCCACGCGGACCGCCCCGACGGCGATAGTTCTTCGATTGTCCGTATCGGTGTCGATCGGGAAAGCGCCGCGGAGATGATGAAGAAGGTCTCCGGGCCGAATGCAGAGTTCCGGCTCGATGAGATTCACGTGCTGTTTGCGGCACTGACTTCCGCTCCGGTCATGATTCCTTCCGAAGAAGCGTTCCATGAAAGAGTCGGCTTCTTCCGGGAGCAGGCATTCGCTTTGGCCGGCGGGTTGGTGAGTGCCCTCGGGCCCGCGCCCGAGGGGGGCGGAGAGCTTTCCGGGCGCGCTTGACCGGGGGCTCTGTCCCCATGCGGTCCCGTGAGGGCACGTAAACGCACATGGGGAGCCCCGCCAGGCACGCCCTGGCGGGGCTCCCGCGGTTCGCGGCTGCCGCCGCCCGCCACCCCGGTTTGACCTCGTCAAGCCGGGGCCCGTACGGTAGACCGTCGGCGTGTCTGTGATGCGCCGCGCCTCTGAGCATCCCCCTCCCGCCTCGCGGGAGAGGCCGCTCGTCCGATCCGGTTCGCCGTGGGCTCCTGCAGCTCGCGCGTGGGCGGCTGGCGTCAGAGGTCCCCATTACCGAGTGAGAGAGAGATCCGCGTGTACGCCATCGTGCGCAGCGGTGGTCGCCAGCACAAGGTTGCTGTCGGCGACATCGTTGAGGTTGACAAGATTTCCACCGCCAAGCCCGGCGACACGGTCGAGCTCTCGACCCTGCTCGTCGTCGACGGCGACGCCGTGACCAGCGACCCGTGGGTCCTGGCCGGCATCAAGGTCCAGGCCGAGGTCGTGGACCACACCAAGGGCGCCAAGATCGACATCCTGCGCTACAAGAACAAGACCGGCTACCGCCGTCGCCAGGGTCACCGTCAGCAGTACACGGCGATCAAGGTCACGTCCATCCCGACGGCCGCGAAGTAAAGAGGGACTGAGCAATGGCACACAAGAAGGGCGCATCGTCCACCCGGAACGGTCGCGACTCCAACGCCCAGCGGCTCGGCGTGAAGCGCTTCGGCGGTCAGGTCGTCAACGCGGGTGAGATCCTGGTCCGCCAGCGCGGCACCCACTTCCACCCGGGCTCGGGTGTCGGTCGCGGTGGCGACGACACGCTGTTCGCCCTGCAGGCCGGTTCGGTGCAGTTCGGCACCTTCCGCGGCCGCAAGGTCGTGAACATCGTCCCGGTCGCCTGATCGGACGCTTTGCGGAGGCGGACCTCACTTCCCGGCAGGGAAGCGGGTCCGCCTTTCGCGTGTTACTAGATAGACAATCCCGTACATAGCTTTTCTGTACATCGCATTTCTGGAGGCACAGAACCATGACCACCTTCGTGGACCGCGTCGAGCTGCACGTCGCCGCGGGTAACGGGGGCCACGGCTGCGCCTCCGTCCATCGCGAGAAGTTCAAGCCGCTCGGCGGCCCCGACGGCGGCAACGGCGGACGCGGCGGCGACGTGATCCTGGTCGTCGACCAGTCGGTCACCACCCTGCTCGAGTACCACCACTCGCCGCACCGCAAGGCCACCAACGGCAAGCCCGGCGAGGGCGGCAACCGCGCGGGCAAGGACGGCCAGGACCTCGTCCTGTACGTGCCCGACGGCACCGTCGTCCTCGACAAGCAGGGGAACGTCCTCGCGGACCTCGTCGGCCACGGCACGACGTACGTCGCCGCCCAGGGCGGCCGCGGCGGCCTCGGCAACGCGGCGCTGGCCTCGGCCCGCCGCAAGGCCCCCGGCTTCGCGCTGCTCGGCGAGCCCGGCGACCTCGACGACATCGTCCTGGAGCTGAAGACCGTCGCCGACGTGGCGCTCGTCGGCTACCCCAGCGCCGGCAAGTCCTCGCTGATCTCCGTCCTCTCGGCCGCCAAGCCGAAGATCGCGGACTACCCCTTCACCACCCTGGTCCCGAACCTCGGCGTGGTGACGGCCGGTTCGACCGTCTACACCATCGCCGACGTCCCCGGCCTCATCCCCGGCGCCAGCCAGGGCCGCGGCCTGGGCCTGGAGTTCCTGCGCCACGTCGAGCGCTGCTCGGTCCTCGTCCACGTCCTCGACACGGCGACGCTGGAGTCCGACCGCGACCCGCTCAGCGACCTCGACGTCATCGAGGAGGAGCTGAAGCAGTACGGCGGCCTCGACGACCGCCCGCGCATCGTCGTCCTCAACAAGATCGACATCCCGGACGGCCAGGACCTCGCGGACATGATCCGCCCGGACCTGGAGGAGCGCGGCTACCGCGTCTTCGAGGTCTCCGCGGTCGCCCGCACCGGTCTGAAGGAGCTCTCCTTCGCCCTCGCCGACATCGTCGGGAAGGCCCGCGCCGCGAAGCCGAAGGAGGAGGCGACCCGCATCGTCATCCGTCCGAAGGCCGTCGACGACGCAGGCTTCACCGTCACGTACGACGAGCAGGAGGAGGTGTACCGGGTGCGCGGCGAGAAGCCGGAGCGCTGGGTCCGCCAGACCGACTTCAACAACGACGAGGCCGTCGGCTACCTCGCGGACCGCCTCAACCGCCTCGGCGTCGAGGACGCCCTCCTCAAGGCGGGCGCCCGCGCCGGCGACGGCGTCGCCATCGGTTCCGAGGAGAACGCGGTCGTCTTCGACTGGGAGCCCACCCTCATGGCCGGCGCCGAGATGCTCGGCCGGCGCGGCGAGGACCACCGCCTGGAGGCCCCCCGTCCCGCCGCCCAGCGCCGCCGCGACCGCGACGCCGAGCGGGACGAGGCGCAGCGCGAGTACGACGACTTCAACCCGTTCTAGCGGGACCGGCCCCCGGCGGGGGCCCGTTCCCGTCCAGCGAGGAACCCCCGCTCGGCCAGGCCGGGCGGGGGTTCCTCGCTGTGTGTGGGGGGGCGTCAGCCGGCGCGGATGTCGCGGAGCCGGGTGATGCGGGGGGCGCCGTCCAGGCCCATCGTCACCGAGACCGGGGTGCCGGTGCCGACGGTCAGGGCCGCCGCCGTGCCGACCGTGAGCAGGGGCGTCCGGGTGCCCACCGCCGAGGTCCGGCCGCCGGAGATCTCGTACGCCAGGTCCTCCCTGAGACCGGCGGGGACGGCCATGACGCCGCCGCCCGCGGCCGCCGTGCGGCCGTCGACCAGGCTGACCCGGCCGTATCCGGCCATCTGCGGCTTCGCCACGGTGGTCCACCGCTTGGCGCGTCCGGCGGCCAGCCGCTCGATGATCACCTCGTCGCTGGCGACGCTCCGGTAGCCGAGCAGCACCGAGCCGTCCGGCGCGGTGATCGCGTCCGGGACGTCGCCGGGCTGGTGGGCGAAGCGGCGGGTGCCCTTGCGCAGGTCGCCGGACGGGGTGCGCTGGCTCCAGTGCTCGACCCAGTTGGCGGAGGTGCCGAAGAGGTGGATGAGACCGCGCCCGTCGACCGTCGCCGTCAGTCCCTCCTGTATGCGTCCGGCCGGCAGCGTCGTCCAGGGGCTCCACGTGCCGTCGGTCCCCAGGACCCGGGTGCTGACGCTCTTGGCGCCGTTGCGCGCGAAGACGTGGACCCGGCCGTCGGAGCCGAGCACCGCCGTCGGAGGGCCCGTCAGCCGGCTCCGCCACGTGCGGCTCTCGGGGGAACCGAGGCCGACCCAGGAGCTCTCGAACGCGCCGCCCGCGGTCTGCTGGCGCAGCATCACGATCTCGCGCCGGTTCTCCCCGGCGGCCCCCTCCAGGGCGGAGAAGCGCAGGGCGAAGACCAGGTCCCTGCCGTCCTTCGTCCGCACCACGGATATGGAGGGGGCGAGCGGGCCGCCGCCGAGGTCCTCGGGCGGGCTCTGCCGGCCGGAGAGGTCCCCCGTCCAGCGCGCCAGCCGGGTGCCGAGGACGCCGTACACGGTCAGCGCGCCGTCGGTCCCGGCCACCGCCTTGGGGCCGGAGTTGGGGTAGCGCCGGTGGGTGGAGCGCGCCCACCCCTTCATCGACCGGAGGACCGCGTCCTGGCCGAAGGCGTAGTCGCCGCAGCCGGACGCGTTCCCGCACTCCCACGAGGGGTCGCCGCCGTAGGCGTTGAGGTACAGCGCCTTCAGCGCGACGGTCGCCGGCGGCAGGTTCTTCGGCCAGCGCTGGTTGTAGTAGCCCCGGAAGGACTCCGTCTGGAAGGCGGGCGCCTGCGTGCCCCGCCCGGTCCGCCCGCCCCACTCGGCGAGCGCGCGCCAGGCGAACAGGCCGGCCGCGGTGTGGTCCGGGTGGTCGGAGAAGCCGGGCTGGTCGCTGCCGCGCGGATGGCGCTCGTCGTGGACCTGCGTGTCCGGGTCCGGGTCGAGGGTGCGGACCAGGGTGGGCCTGCGCCGGGACAGCAGGAAGACGAGCGTCTCGATGAGGTCCTTGCGCGTGTACGTGTACTTCTGCCGCACCGTGGACTCGGGCGCCGGCTGGGTGGGGAGCGACACGCCCGGGGTGCTCCACAGCTTCGTCAGGTTGACGACCCGGTCGCCGTTCTTGGCGTGCATCCGCAGGTTGAGGAAGATCAGCTCGGCCGACCGGCCGCCGTACTCGAGCCGGTTGACCTCGGCGGACCGGCCGCCCGGCAGGAGGAGCACGGAGCGTTCCCACGGGGTGAACAGCCGGGCTCCCAGCATCAGCGCGTAGGCCTGGCGCAGGCCCTGCTGGCGCGAGGATATGTAGGCCGGTATGTCCGGTTCCGGGGTCGGCCGGCCCGGGACGCCGTTCACGCCGAAGGAGCCGCCGTCCGTCACGTACACGGAGGTCACGGGAATGCCCGCGGAGATGTTCTGGACGACGTCCGGGTTCATGAAGAACAGGTCGTCGTCCGGGTGCGCCACGATCTGCACGACCGCGGGCGCGCCGGCCGTCGCGAAGCCCTCCCGGGTCTCGGCGGCGGCCAGCCGGCGGACCGGCGTGCGGCCCCCGGCGTCCCCCGTCGCCTGGGCCGGGACGCGCGGGGCCGGGGCCGGGGCCGTCGTGCTCCCGCAGCCGCTGACGACTCCGGCCACCGTGGCGGCGGCGGTCGAGGCCAGCAGTGTGCGCCGTGACAGCGTGGCGTCGGCGAACGAACTCCAGCGTCCCATTTCTCCCCGTTGCTTCCTGTGTGGTCCATGGCAAGGATCCCTTGAGGAAGAGGGTGAAAAAGCCATCAGGGGTTCACTTGGGCACGTGATTGCGGTCACGCTGTGATCGCCGGGGGGTGACTTGCCAATGCTTCTGCCCCCTTGACACTATGTGGCGCTGACTGTCAGTCCAGAGTGGAAGCGCGGGATTCGTCGTGAGTGACTCACTGCTGCCCTATGCGGTGGGTGCCGCCAACCGAGCCCGCCGGGTCGCCGTCCGGATGCGCCGCCGCGTCGAACGCCTCCACACGGCCCCCGCCTTCGCCAGCGGGATCCGTCCCCGCCCGGCCCTCAAGGCCGTCCACCTCTCCGTCCTCGGCGGACGGACCCTCAACGTCGCCCTCCTCGCCCCGCCGGCCGTCGACGTCACCGCCGCCCGCCTGGAGTTCGCGCGCGGCGGGCGCCACCACCGGCTCGACCTCGACGTGGAGCCGCAGGGCGACGGCACCCGCCTCCTCACCGCCACCACGGCCCTGCGGTACACGGACCGCACCGACCTCCCCGACAGCCCCGGCGACCACGGCCCCGGCCGCGCCGGCGTGGCCCTCGCGGGAGGCCTCTGGCGCATCGGCGTGGTGCTCACCGGCGCCGACGGGCGCGAGGTGCGCGCCGGAGTCGGCGCCGTCGCGCTTCCCGCGACCGACGGCCCGACGGCCCCCGTCTCGCCCTCCCCCGACAGCGGCGCCCACTTCCGGATCATGCGCTCGGTCGACGGCTTCGCCGTCCTGAAGGTGCGCGCCCCCGTGCACCAGGCCGAGCTCGACCGCTTCGACCTCCGCTGGGACCGCATCGTCGTCCACGGCCGGCTCATCGGCCGCCAGGGACCGACCTCCGCCTACACCGCCCAGGCCGTCCGCCGCGGCGGCGGTACGGTGGTCCAGGCCGCCCCCCTGGAGTGGGAGGGCGACTCGTTCACCTTCGACGTACCCCTGGCCGAGATGGTGGCCGGCGGGCGCTCGTACCGCTGGGACATGCAGCTCCAGCACGGGCGCACCGGCCTCAAGATCGGCCGCAGGCTCACGGACGTGAGGCGGCGCCATCAGGTGATCCGCACCACGTTCAGGATCATCGCCCTGGAAGACGGCACGCTCCTCCGAGCGCATGCCTACATCACGTCGGCCGGAGCGCTCGCCGTTTCCTGCGTCGCGTTCGAAGGCGCCCCCGACGGCGCAGAGGAAGTCGCATGAAGATCACCATCCTGCTCACCTGGGGCGATGCGATGGGCGGCACCGAGATGGCTGCCTACACCCAGGCCGCCCAGCTGATGCCGCGCCACGAGGTCGAGATCCTCAGCGTCTTCAAGACCGCTGAGGAGCCCTTCCTGCCGGAGGCCAAGAGCCTGCCCGTCCGCTACCTGGTGGACCGCACCGGCCGCGCCCCGCGCCCGGTCCGCGAGACCTCCCTCACCCCGGAGGAGTGCGCGGCCCTCGCCAAGCTGCCCAGCGACCTCATCGCGCCGTCCTGGGAGCCCACCTTCGACCGGCTCTCCGACATCGAGATGACGGCCGCCCTCTCGGGCCTCGACACCGACGTCCTCGTGACGACCACCCCGGCCCTCATGGCCGCGGCCGTCAAGCTCGTCCCCTCCTCGGTGGCCACCGTCCACCAGGAGCACCGCGTCTCCCAGCTGCGCGGCGCCACCGGCGAGCCGCTGCTCACCCACGCCCCGCAGCTCGACGCGCTGGTCTCGCTCACCGAACTGACCACCGACTGGTTCGCCGAGTCCCTCGGCGCCTCCGCGCCCAAGCTGGCCACGATCCCGAACGCGATGCCCGACGGCTACCGTCCGCGCTCCGACCTCGGCTCCAAGACCATCGTCGTGGCCGGCCGCATGGTGCCGGAGAAGCAGCTCGACCACGCCGTCCAGGCCTTCGCCGAGCTCGCCGACGCGTACCCGGACTGGCGGCTGCGGCTCTTCGGCGACGGCCCCCAGCTGGTCAACCTGCGCCGCCTCGTCGAGAGCCTCGGCGTGCACGACAGGGTCGAACTCGTCGGCCGCAGCCAGCAGATGGCCGAGGAGTGGGCGAAGGCGGCGATCTGCCTGATGCCGTCCCGCGTCGAGTCCTTCGGGCTCGTCATGCTGGAGGCGTTCACCGCCGGCGTCCCGGTCGTCGCGTACGACGCGCTGACCGGCCCCTCCCAGATCGTCCGCCACGAGGTGGACGGCCTCCTCGTGCCCGCCGACGACGTCGCCTCGCTCGGCGCGGCCATGTCCCGGCTGATGGGCGACGACGAGCTGCGCGCCGCCTACGGCGCCGCCGCCCGCACCGGAGCGCGGGAGCGTTTCGCCCCCGAGGTCGTCAACGCGCAGTGGGACGAGCTGTTCACCGCCCTCCGGGCCGAGCCGGAGGCGGCCCGCGCCGCCGCCCGCGCCGACCGGACGGCCCGCCGCATCGCCGCCGGGGGGAGCAAGAGCTTCGCCGTCTCCGCCCCGATCAGCAAGCTCGCGCCCTCCGCCGACGAGCAGAAGGCCCGTGAGGTCATCCTCCAGGCCCAGGACCGCAAGTCCCTGGTGCGCTCCGCGGGCCGCCTCGCCGAGGTGCGCGACGACGTCCCCGCCTGGCGCATAGGGCAGATCAACCTGGAGATCAGCGCCGAGGCCCTCGAACGGCACGACGTGCCCTTCGTCCTGCTGCACGACCCCTCGACCGTCAGCCACCGCCTCGCCGTCAAGGACACCGACCGCGAGCGCGCGCTGCGGGCCCTCGGCACCGAGCTGCACGGCAAGCCCGTCTACGCCGAGCTGGTCGCGCCGAAGACCGCCGCCCCCGGCGCGCGCCTCGCGGAGACGCTGACCGCCGCCCCCGAGGTCGCCGCCGTACGGATCTTCAAGCCGATCGTCAGCGACAGCCGGATCCTCCGGTACGGCCCGGTCTACGGCTGCAGCGTCGAGTTCTGGCCCCAGGAGGAGGCGGAGCCGCGCTGGTACACCGCGCCCCGCGGCACCACCCTGGTCGGCCCGCGGCTCCCCTCGCTCGACGGCACCGCCCGGATCACCGTCGGCGACCGCGAGTACCCGACGGTCGAGGTCCTGACCAAGCGCCTCATGTGGGACGTCGACTTCCCGATCGACGCCGTCTACACCTGGGTGGACGACACCGACCCGGCGTGGCGCGCGAAGCGCGACGCCGCCCGCCAGGAGGCCGGGCTCGCCACCGACGACGCCCAGTCCGGCGACGTCCGCTTCCGCAACCGCGACGAGCTCCGCTACTCGCTCCGGTCGCTCTCGACGCACGCCCCCTGGATCCGCAAGGTCTTCCTGGTGACGGACGACCAGGTGCCGTCCTGGCTGGACGCCGAGCACCCGGACATCCAGGTGGTCAGCCACCGCGAGATCTTCGGGGACCCGTCCTGGCTGCCGACGTTCAACTCGCACGCCATCGAGTCGCAGCTGCACCGCATCGAGGGGCTCTCCGAGCACTTCCTCTACATCAACGACGACGTCTTCTTCGCGCGTCCGCTCGCACCGAGCAAGTTCTTCCAGTCGAACGGCAACTCGCTCTTCTTCCGCTCGCCGACGGCCGTCCCGCCGGGCGAGGTCACCGAGGAGACCGAGGGCTACTTCGTCGCGGCCAAGAACAACCAGGCGCTCCTGGAGGAGGCGTTCGGCCGGGTCGCCACCCACGGCTTCCTCCACACGCCGCACCCGCTGCGCCGCAGCGTCCTGGAGGAGATCGCCGAGCGGTGGCCCGAGGAGACCGCCCGCACGGCGGCCACGCCGTTCCGCGGCCGGACCGACCTGTCGATCACCTCGTCGCTCCACCACCACTACGCCTACCTGACGGCGAAGGGCTCGCCGGGCGGCATCTCCGCGGCCTACGTCAACATCGGCGACTACAAGCACCACATCGCGCTGAGCCGGCTGCTGGCCGCGCGGCACCGCGACGTCATCTGCATCGGCGAGTCGGCCGAGGCGGAGGTCCCGCTCGACGAGCAGGACCGGGTGCTGCGGGCGTTCCTGGAGGCGTACTTCCCGGTCCGCTCCCCGTACGAGCGCGACTGACCCCTCCCGAGCGCGCACGAAGGGGCGCCCGGACCTCCCCGGTCCGGGCGCCCCTTCGCGCGTCCTGCCGCGCCGCTACTTCTCGTACGGGCTCGGCACCGGGAAGTACGCCTCCAGGAAGGGGGTGATCAGGTCCTTCTGCTCGCCCACCTCCTGCTCCGTGGAGACCGTGTCGTTGACGCAGAAGACGCTCTTGTCCCGCGCCGCGAGGAGCCGGCCGAGCCGGGTCTCGGTCCACGGGTGGGTCAGGTCCAGGTAGGAGTACGGCAGCTGGGAGGGGACCGCGCGGCCGGTGTGGAAGGCGTAGTAGTGGTGCAGCGAGGACGCGATCGAGATGTCGTCGATGCTGCGGAACCTGCTCGCCTCCGTGTGCCGGTACTCGGCGGCGAACTCCGTCTCGATCTCGGTCAGCACGGTCCGGCTCAGCGGATGCGGCATGTGCTTCATCTTCTGGACGAGGACGGCGCCGTACCGCTCCTGGATCAGGCGGCGGTTGTTCTTGCCGGCGGCGGCCACCGGCGGGTCGTCGACGGTCCGCTCGCCGAGCGGCACCAGCGCCGGCGACGGGAAGAACTTGGTGATGCCGTTGGCGTGGAAGAAGTCCCCCGGCGTCACCTCGTTCCCCAGCATCACGTCGTCGTTGAAGTAGAGGAAGTGCTCGGAGAGCCCCTCGATGTGGTGCAGCTGCGACTCGATCGCGTGCGAGTTGAAGGTCGGCAGCACCCCGGGGGAACGGAAGACGTCCTTGTGCGAGACGACCTTCAGGCCCGGGCGGTCCGTGTCCAGCCAGTCGGGGGTCTGGTCGTCGGTCACCAGGTAGACGTTCCGCACCCAGGGGGCGTACATGTGCAGCGAGCGCAGCGAGTAGCGGAGCTCGTCGCGGCTGAGGTAGCGGGCGGCGTTCGCCGCCTCCGCGTGGTAGCCCTCGCCGGAGAACTCGGCGCGCCGCCGCAGCCAGGCCGGGTCCGCGCCGTCCACCCAGGTGTAGACGACGTCGATCGGGAAGGTGACCTCGCCGGTGGGCACGACGGCGGTCTCCGCGCGGGCGGGGACCAGCGGGGCCCCCTCCGTGGAGCGGGGCGCGAGGCTCGTGAAGTACGGCTCCGGGACGGGGACGACCTCGCCGGACGGCGGCAGCACCGTGGCGATCCGCCCGGCGCGCGGGGCGGTCAGCTGCCCCTCCTCCAGCGTCCAGAACTCGACGTCGCAGCCGTACGCGTCCCCGAGCGCCAGCTGGTGCGTGGGGTCCGTGCGGTACCAGGTGAGGCGCACCACGGGGGAGGTGCGCACCCGCTGCCAGCTCGCCTGCTCGAAACCGGGCTCGGACGCGCGGGTGACGGGGTTGTTGCCGCTCACCGGCGCCACGTACCCCGGCAGCCGCCTGCAGGCCTCCGCCAGGGCGGCGAGGACGGCCTCGCGGTCCTCCTCGCGCACGGCCACGGCCGCGGCGGTCTCCGACTGGCCGCGGACGCAGAAGTGCTCGACGCCCGCCGCGGCGAGCGCCTCCAGGACGGCGTCCAGGTTGGCCCGGCGGGCCCGCAGCGGGGTGATGCCCTCGGTGACGAGCGCCACCTTCGGCTCCCGGCCGACGTTGATCACCGCGCGGTCGGCGCCGGCGGTGTAGGCGCCGTAGCGCTTGGCGAGCCGGCCGCCGCGCAGCCGCTCGGCGGCCGCGGTGCCGCTGGCGATGCGCATCTTCACCTTGCGGCGCATGTCGGCGTCGACCTGCGCGACGATGGCCCGCCGCACGCGCTCCGGTACGGCTCGGCGGTAGACCCCAAGCAGCCTGGGTGCCTCGGGATTTCGCACGGGGGTCGGCTCCTTGAACGTGACCGAACGGACGGGTGAACCCGTCCAGTATGACGCGTGGTCCCCACCCCTTCGGGAGCGGTGGCCCCCGGCCGCGCGGGCCAGTCGGTACGGTGGAGTGCCGGTGCAGGGGCACCGCGCGGCCGACCAAGGGGTGTGGTTCAGCATGACCTTTCTGATCACCGGTGGCGCCGGATACATCGGCGCGCACGTGGTCCGGGCCATGACGGCGGCGGGCGAGCGGGTCGTGGTCCTGGACGACCTCTCCACCGGCGACGCGGCCCGGCTCCCGGAGGGCGTGCCGCTGGTGGTCGGCTCCACCCTCGACCGCGAGCTGCTGGACCGGACGCTCGCCGGACACGGCGTCACCGGCGTCGTCCACCTCGCCGGGAAGAAGCAGGTCGGCGAGTCCGTCGAGCTGCCGCTGCACTACTACCGGGAGAACATCGGCGGCCTCACCGTCCTCCTGGAGGCGGTCGCGGCGGCCGGCGTGCGCAGCTTCCTCTTCTCCTCCTCCGCCTCCGTGTACGGCATGCCGGACGTCGACCTCGTCACCGAGGAGACCCCCTGCGTCCCGCTCAGCCCGTACGGCGAGACCAAGCTCGCGGGCGAGTGGCTGGTGCGCGCGACGGGCCGGGCCCACGGCATCGCCACCGCCTGCCTGCGGTACTTCAACGTGGCCGGCGCGGCCTCCCCGGAACTCGCCGACACCGGCGTCTTCAACCTGGTGCCGATGGTCTTCGAGCGGCTCGACGCCGGCGAGGCCCCCCGGATCTTCGGCGACGACTACGCCACCCCGGACGGCACCTGCGTCCGCGACTACATCCACGTCGAGGACCTCGCGGACGCCCATCTCGTCGCCGCCCGCAAGCTCGCCGCGTGGGCCGCGGCCGGGGAGCCGCGCGACCTCACCGTCAACATCGGCCGCGGCGAGGGCGTCTCCGTCACCGAGATGGTCGCCCTGATCAACGAGCTCACGGGGCACACCACCGAGCCCCTCGTCACCCCGCGCCGCCCCGGTGACCCGGCCCGGGTCGTCGCCTCCGCCGACCGCATCGCCGCCGAGCTGGGCTGGAAGGCCCGGCACGACGTACGCGACATGATCGAATCCGCCTGGGCGGGGTGGACCGCCCGCCGCGGCGCGGCCGTCTAGGCTCCGCCGGGCACCGGACGGCCCCCGCGCACGCGCCGCGCGTACGGACACGGGGGCCGTTCGTCGTGCGGGAGCCTCCCCCCGGGCACGTCCCGTTCACCTCCCGGCGATCTGATAGGCCCATGCGAGACCAGCTCGGCCAGATCATCCGCTTCGGCGTGGTGGGCGGGATCAACACCGGCACCTTCTTCGGCTGCTACCTGCTGCTCCACCCCTGGATGCCGTACTTCGCCGCGTACACCCTCGCCTTCCTGCTCAGCATGGTGGGCTCCTTCTTCCTCAACACCTACTTCACCTACCGCACCCGTCCCACCTGGAAGAAGTTCGCCCTCTTCCCCCTCACCAACGTCACCAACTACCTGGTGCAGAGCGCCGGCCTGTACGCGCTCGTCACCTGGGCCGGAACGGACGACCGGATCGCGCCACTCGTGGCCGCCGTCGTCGCCATCCCCTTCACCTACGTGATCTCCCGCCGGATCCTGGTCAGCCGCGGCCCCGGTCCGCAGGACGAAACGGAGGAGCGGCAGCCGTCCCGGCTCGCGTAGATTGCCCCTCGCGACCGTGCCGGGAGCGCACGGAGCCAGAACAGCGAACGAGGACGGCGCAGGTGGCGACGGAGATGGCGACGGTGCAGCAGGACATGAACCGACAGGACGCGACCGCCCCGACCGAGACCGCCCCGTCCGCGACCCCGCCGACCGCGACCGCCCCGTCGGCGGCCCGCCCCTTCGTCACCGAGGCGCGCCGGATCGTCGTCAAGGTCGGCTCCTCCTCCCTCACCACCGCCGCCGGCGGCCTCGACGCGGACCGGGTCGACGCCCTCGTCGACGTCCTGGCCAAGGTCCGCAGCGGCGGCGAGAAGGAGATCGTCCTGGTCTCCTCCGGCGCCATCGCCGCCGGCCTCGCCCCGCTCGGCCTCACCCGCCGCCCCAAGGACCTGGCCCGCCAGCAGGCCGCCGCCAGCGTCGGCCAGGGCCTCCTCGTCGCCCGCTACACCGCCTCCTTCGCCCGCTACGGCGTCCGCGTCGGCCAGGTGCTGCTCACCACCGACGACACCAGCCGCCGCGCCCACTACCGCAACGCCTACCGCACCCTCGACCAGCTCCTCGCCATGGGCGCGCTGCCGGTCGTCAACGAGAACGACACCGTCGCCACCGACGAGATCCGCTTCGGCGACAACGACCGGCTCGCCGCCCTCGTCGCCCACCTCGTCCGCGCCGACCTCCTCGTCCTCCTCTCCGACGTCGACGGCCTCTACGACGGCGACCCCGCCAAGCCCGGCACCTCCCGGATCGCCGAGGTCGGCGGCCCGCAGGACATCGCCCACGTCGAGATCGGCTCGGCCGGCAAGGCCGGAGTCGGCACCGGCGGCATGGTCACCAAGGTCGAGGCCGCCCGGATCGCCGCCGCCGCCGGCATCCCCGTCGTCCTCACCTCCGCCAGCCGCGCCGCCGACGCCCTCGCCGGCCGCGACACCGGCACCTACTTCCAGCGGACCGGCCGCCGCTCCGCCGACCGCCTCCTCTGGCTCGCCCACGCCTCCACCCCGCAGGGCTCCCTCGGGCTCGACGACGGGGCCGTCCGGGCCGTCGTGGAGGGCAAGAAGTCGCTGCTCGCGGCCGGCATCGCCGCCGTCGAGGGCGACTTCGTCGCCGGCGACCCCGTGGAGCTCCGCGACTCCGCCGGCCGCCCCGTCGCCCGCGGCCTCGTCAACTTCGACGCCAAGGAACTCCCCCGGATGCTGGGCCGCTCCACCCACGAACTGGCCAGGGAACTCGGGCCCGAGTACGAGCGCGAGGTCGTCCACCGCGACGACCTCGTCGTCCTCGGCTGAAGCCCGGACCCGGTCGGCGCCGGGCGGCCCCGACCGGGAACCGGAGCGGGAGCCCGGCCGGGTTCCCGGCAGGAAACCCGGCCGGAAACCCCTCCGGAAGCCCTTGCGAAACCGCCGCCGAAACGGCTGAAACTCCTGCCATCCGGAAGGGACCTTTACCAAAACCGCCCCATGCGGCGGCTCGGACTGGTCAACTTTGTCTCGGGGGTAACGAGCAACGCGGGGTACAGCACCACACGCATCACACAGGAGGCCGCCGGTGAGACGAGCGCGCCCAGGGGCACTGCCCCGCGGGACGGCCGAACGCGCCCTGACGAGTGTCGAGGCCGGAGCCGACTTCGACGCCGCACGGGACAGGGCCACGGAGGGCAGGAGCACAGCAGCCGAGCCGGGGACACGGGACGGCGGCGCGGGGGAGCGCCCCCTGTCCAAGCTGTGGCACGTCACCCTCAGCGTGTCCGGCGTCGAGTCACCGCTGAAGGAGGTGCGGCGCGGGCTCGAACAGCTCGCCCACGACCACCCCTTCCTGCTGACCAGCCGCTACGCCAACGACCACGCCGAGATCCGGTACTGGGAGGAGGCCCGCGACCTGCACGACGCGGCCGCCGTCGCCCTCCGGCTCTGGGGCGAGCACCGGCAGACCGCGAAGCTCCCGCCGTGGGAGATCGTCGGCCTGGAGGTCATCGACCGGGAGACCTACCACCAGCGGATCGCGGAGGGCTACGGCCCGCCGCCGGCCGCCCCGGTCGGAGTCCACCCCTACTGACCGGCCGGGGGCCCGGGTCCTGACGGGCCGGGCCCCCGCGGTCCGTACGGTGGCACGGGCGCGTCTCGCACTGCGGGATGCGCCCGTCGTACGTGCGGGCCCGGCCCGCCCGTGCCAGTACCCTGCGGGCATGACCTCGCTCACGCCCCTCGACAACCTGAACCCGGTCACCCGGGCCGCCTACCAGGCCCGTGGCGCCGCCGCACAGATCGCGCCACTGCCGCGCTCGGCCAAGGACGACGCCCTCCTCGCCATCGCGGACGCCCTCGAAGTCCGCACCGCCGAGATCGTCGAGGCCAACGCCGAGGACATCGCCAAGGCCCGCGAGGCCGGCACCAGCGAGTCGGTCATCGACCGGCTCACCCTCACCCCCGAGCGGGTCCGCGCCATCGCCGCCGACGTCCGCCACGTCGCCGCCCTGCCCGACCCGGTCGGCGAGGTCGTCCGCGGCTCCACCCTCCCCAACGGCCTCGACCTCCGCCAGGTCCGCGTCCCCCTCGGCGTCGTCGGCATCATCTACGAGGCCCGCCCCAACGTCACCGTCGACGCCGCCGCCCTCTGCCTCAAGGCCGGCAACGCCGTCCTGCTGCGCGGCTCGTCCTCGGCCTACGCCTCCAACGCCGCCCTCGTCACGGTCCTGCGCGACGCCGTCGGCGGCGCCGGGCTGCCCGCCGACGCGATCCAGCTCGTCCCCGGCGAGTCCCGCGACTCCGTCCGCGAGCTGATGCGCGCCCGCGGCCTGGTCGACGTCCTCATCCCGCGCGGCGGCGCCTCGCTCATCCGCACCGTCGTCGAGGAGTCCACCGTCCCGGTCATCGAGACCGGAACCGGCAACTGCCACGTCTACGTCGACGCCGACGCCGACCTCGACATGGCCGTCGACATCCTGATCAACTCCAAGGCCCAGCGGGTCAGCGTCTGCAACAGCGCCGAGACCCTCCTGGTCCACCGGTCGATCGCCGACGCCTTCCTGCCCCGCGCCCTCGACGCGCTGGCCGAGGCCGGCGTCACCGTCCACGGCGACGAGCGGGTCCTCGCCCACGCCGGGAACACCAAGGCCACCGTCGTCCCGGCCACCGCCGAGGACTGGGAGACCGAGTACCTCTCCTACGACATCGCCGCCGCCGTGGTCGACTCCCTCGACAAGGCCGTCGAACACATCCGCATGTGGACCTCCGGCCACACCGAGGCCATCGTCACCACCTCGCAGGCCGCCGCCCGCCGCTTCACCCAGCTGGTCGACTCCACCACGGTCGCCGTGAACGCCTCCACCCGCTTCACGGACGGCGGACAGTTCGGCTTCGGCGCGGAGATCGGCATCTCCACCCAGAAGCTCCACGCCCGGGGCCCCATGGGCCTTCCGGAGCTCACCTCCACCAAGTACATCGTGACCGGCGACGGTCACATCCGGTAACACCACCCCGCACACCTCCTTTCGGTACGGGCGGGGAGACTTCGCACTCTCCCTGCCCAAAAGCACGTCCCCGGTCTACTCTGAATCCGTGCCGGACGACGTGGGGGGCAGGCCGTCCCCGAACGGCTGGGAGCCCGACGACGAGCGCGGAGGCGCCGACGAGGGCCGCTGGGACGTGGTCCTGGACGAGGAGTTCGTCCGGGCAGCGGCCGTCCACGAGCCGACGGCCGTCGAGCGACTCCTCGCCGCCGCCCAGGCCCGCGCCGAAGCGGAATCCGCCCGCGCCCGCGCGCTCAGGGCCGCCGGCGACGACGACCTCTACGACGAGGGCCGCGACCCCGTCGGCCTCACCTACGAGCCCGACGACGTCGGCGACGACGCCAGCCCCTACGGCCGCCACGGCGGCGCCCTGCGCCCCTACCGGGGCAGTGCCCGCTGGCACCGGCCCGTCGCCTGGCTCCTCGCCCTCCTCATGGGCATCGGCATGGTGGCCCTCGCCTTCAGCGCCGTCTACCGCGGCGCCGCGGCCAACCGGCAGGACCAGGTCCCCCCGGCCTCCACCGGCGTCGACCAGCCCAACCCGGGCCCGCCCGCCGCCTCACCGGTCGCGGGCCCCCCGGCACCCGCCCTCACCGGCACCCCGGCCACCGCCGCCGCCCCGCCGGCCTCCACACGCCCGCCGGCCGTCGGCCGGACGCTCCCGCCGGCCTCCGTCGCGCCCCGCACACCCTGACATCACCCGGGCGGCCGTCCCCGCCGCAGGGGCCGTCACCCCGACGGCGGAAAACTTCCGAACTTGTCGTGTACCTGGGCGTTTACCGAAGCCCCCGCCGACCTACTCTGAAGGTATGGCAGGGCGTGGCGACCCGCCTGAGGGGAATCCCGAGGGGCTCCCCGGCGGTGAGGACGAGTACCGAGCCGTCGTCTTCGACGAGGCGTTCGTCCGCGCTGCCCACCTCCAGGAGTTCTCGGCCCGGGAACGGATGGGCGAGCACGCGCTCGCCGTCCGCGACCGCCCCGGCCCGGCCGGCCGCCGCGCCGGCTCCGGACAGGCCCTCCTCCTGGTCCTGCTGATCCTCCTCGCCTTCGGCACGGCCGCCTATCTCGGCCTGCGCAACCCCTACCAGCCGCCGCTCGACCAGCGCGCCGAGCCGCTGCGCACCACCGTCGTCCCCCTCGCCCCGCAGGGCCCCGTCCCCGGCGGCGACCCCGCCCGGCTCCTCGCCCGCAGCCCCGCCGCCGAGTACCGCACCGGCGCCGCCGGCATCAACCTCCCGGTCGCCGCCCGCACCACCCACTTCTCCGAGGGCCAGGTCGTCACCGCCCTCAGCATCGCCAAGGACTACCTCGTCGCCTCCTCCCTGGAGCCCGAGGTCCTCGCGGGCCGGACGGTCCGGCCCGCCCGCCTGCTGCTCGACCCCGATCAGCTCGCCCAGTTCGACCGCAGCGTCGAGTCGCCCGCCGACGACGGCCGGCACGCCCTCGCCGCCTGGGTCGTCCGCTTCGACCCCCGCCGGGTCTCCGTCGCCGAGCCGGCGCCCCGCGTCCAGGGCACCCTGCGCTTCGCCGAGGTCGCCCCCGACACCCTGGACGTCACCGCCGACCACACCTTCACCTACGCGCTGCGCCCCGCCGCCCAGGGCTCCGGCGAGCCCGCCGCGGCCTCCCTCTTCACGGTCCGCCGCATCCTGCACTTCCGCTTCGACCGCGAGGACCTGCGGATGCACCGGGCCGAACTGCTGACCAGCACCGTCGAGGCCGGACCGCAGGCCTGCGGCGGCGACACCGGCGGCGGACTCGAACCGCTCCTCGCCGGAGCCGAGGCCCCGGCGGGGACGGGACCGGCCCTCACCGACCCCTACGCCGCCGACCGGTCCGGGGCCCCCGCCCTCTGCGGAGCCCTCGCCCCGGCGGCCCAGCCCCGGACCTGACGGCCGGGCTGACGCCCGGGCGCCGACTACCCCTCGGAACCCCCGCCCGGCTCCTTGCCCGCGTCCTTGCCGGGCTCCTTCGGGGCGCCGCCGCCGAACACGGTCCGCAGCCGTCCGCCCAGGTCGCCCGCGAGGTCCCCGGCACCGCCGGCTATGTCCCCGACGAGCTTGAACAGCGGATCCTTGCTGTCCCTCACCGTCTGCGCGTAGTGCCCGGCCGACTCCCGGAAGGAGTCCGTGACCGAGGCGTCCTTGTCCTCCGAGCGCTTCGGGTAGTGCCCGTCCATCAACCGCTGGTGGTCGCGGCTCTCCGACCACTTCTTCAGCTCCGCCGCCCGCACGGTGGTGAACGGGTGCGAGCGCGGCAGCACGTTGAGGATCTTCAGGACCGAGTCCCGCAGGTCACCGGCCTTCTCGTACTCGTCCGCCTGGGCGAGGAACGCGTCCACGTTCATCTCGTGCAGGTGGTTGCCGCCGGCGAGCTTCATCAGCCCCCGCATCGAGGCCCGGAGGTCCTGCCCCACCAGCAGCCCCGCCCGGTCGGCCGACAGCTCCGACTTGCGGAACCACTCGCGCAGCGCGGTCACGATGGCCATCACCGCCACGTTCCCCAGCGGGATCCAGGCCACCTTCAGCGCCACGTTCGTCAGGAAGAGCAGCACCGTCCGGTAGACCGCGTGGCCCGACAGGGCGTGGCCGACCTCGTGGCCGATCACCGCCCGCATCTCCTCCTCGTCGAGCAGCTCGACCAGCCCGGTCGTCAGCACGATCACCGGCTCGTCCAGGCCCACGCACATCGCGTTCGGCACCGGGTTCTGCGTCACGTACATCGGCGGGACCCGGTCCAGGTCCAGGATGTAGCAGGCGTCCCGCAGCATGTCGTTGAGGTGGGAGAACTGCGCGTCGCTCACCCGGACGGAGTCGGAGAGGTAGAGGAGTCTGAGGCTGCGCTCGGGCAGCAGCCCGCTCAGCGCCTTGAACACCGTGTCGAAACCGCTCAGCTTCCGCAGCGCCACCAGCGCCGAACGGTCCGCCGGGTGCTCGTAGGCCCGCGAGGAGATGCCGGGGAACCGCTTGCGCTGCCTGCTCGGCACGCTCCCCCGCTGGTTCCCGCCGTGGTTCTCGGTCATGAACGCCCCCTGCCCATCCGTACGAGTCGGTACTCGTCCCCCTGACGCGTCCCACCCTAGGCGAGGGCGCTACCGTGGGCGGAGGGCCTGTGGACAACTCGGGCCCTGTGGACAACGAGGGAGCACGACCCGCATGCCGGACACCGCCGCAGCCACCGCCGCCCTCACCGGGATCGCCGCAGCCGCGCAGCAGGGCCCGGGCGACACCCTCCGCATCGTCCTGCTGATCTCCATGGTCGGCGGCGCCCTCCTCGCCTGGTTCCTGCTCCGCGGATACCGGAGCGGCGAGAGCGCCGACCGGCCCGCGGACACCCCCGCCCGAGGGGCGTCCGGGGACGCCGGGGACGCCAACGCCTGAGTCGGCGTGAGACAGCCGGGACGGCCCGCATACGATGTGCGCGAAGTCTCCGCTCCCACCCCCGATCGGATAGGTCCCGCCGAAGATGAGCCTCCACAGCACCGCCGCCAACCTCGTCACGCTTGCCTCCGAGGGCGCCGAGCACGGTGGCAACCACGACAGCCTCAACCCGTACGTCACGGGCGGTGGCGCCTTCCTCGCGCTGATGCTGCTGCTCTGGATCACCACCCGCTTCAACCGCGACCGCTGAACCGGACGCCGACCGGGAGGCCGCTGAGCCGGCGTCCACCGCCGTGCCAGTAGGCTCTGCACGCATGGGAGAGCAGGAAGTGCCTACTGGCGGCAGCGGCAAGCGCCGCCTCGGCGTGATGGGCGGGACGTTCGACCCGATCCACCACGGACACCTGGTGGCGGCCAGCGAGGTCGCCGCCCTGTTCCACCTGGACGAGGTGGTCTTCGTACCGACCGGCGAGCCGTGGCAGAAGAGCCACAAGGCGGTGTCGCCCGCCGAGGACCGTTATCTGATGACGGTCATCGCCACGGCCTCCAACCCGCAGTTCTCGGTCAGCCGCATCGACATCGACCGCGGCGGCGCGACGTACACCATCGACACCCTGCGCGAACTGCACTCCCTCAACGGCGACGCCGACCTCTTCTTCATCACCGGCGCCGACGCGCTCTCGCAGATCCTCACCTGGCGCGACGCGGAGGAGTTCTTCTCCCTCGCCCACTTCATCGGCGTCACCCGGCCGGGCCACGACCTCACCGACGACGGGCTGCCCAAGGGCGGAGTCTCCCTCGTCGAGATCCCCGCCCTCGCCATCTCGTCCACCGACTGCCGCGCACGGGTCGCGAAGGGCGACCCCGTCTGGTATCTCGTCCCGGACGGCGTGGTCCGCTACATCGACAAGCGCCAGCTGTACCGCGGCGAGTGAGTCCCGGGGAGGGGCACCGGTGAACGACCAGCAGAACCCGTACGACCCGTACCACCCGCAGCCGCAGATCATCGGCTACGACGCGTACGGGCAGCCGGTGTACCAGCAGCAGCCGGCCCAGGCCCCCCAGCAGCCCGCGTACGACCCGTACGCGGGACAGCAGCAGTCCCCGTACGGCTACGACCCCTACGCCCAGCCCCAGGCCCCCCAGCAGCCCGCGTACGACACCTACGCGGGGCAGGGCCAGGGCTATGCCCAGCAGCCCGGCTACGACCCGTACGAGGCCTACGGAGGCGGGCAGTGTCAGGCCGCCGAGCCCGCGGCGCCCGTCACCGCCGCCCCGGCAGGCGTCCCCGGCCAGCGGCCCGCCCCCGAGCCGCCCGCCGCCGCGCCCGCCGCCCCCGCGGCGCCCCGCCGGGCGGAGGCCGGCGACGACCGGGAGTACCGCACCGAGCAGTTCTCCTTCATCGAGGAGCCCGACGAGGACTCCGAGGACGTCATCGACTGGCTCAAGTTCACCGAGAGCCGCTCGGAGCGCCGCGAGGAGGCCCGCCGCCGAGGCCGCAACCGGGTGATCGCCCTCGTCGTCGTCCTGGTCCTCGCCACCGTCGGCGGCGTCGGCTACCTGTGGTCCGCCGGCATGCTCCCCGGCACCGGCGACTCCGCGCAGAAGGACCAGGCCGCCGCCGGCGGCCCGCAGCGGCGCGACACGATCGTCCTCCACCTCCACGACACCCAGGGCGGCGGCACCTCCACCGCCCTCCTCGTGGACAACTCCACCACCAAGCAGGGCACCACCGTCCTGCTGCCCAACGCCCTCGCCGTCGCCGACACCGAGGGCGCCGCCACCACCCTCGGCAAGTCCGTCGAGGAGGACGGCTCCAGCGGCACCCGCGAGGCCCTCGACACCCTCCTCGGCGCCAAGATCGCCGGAACCTGGCGCCTGGACACCCCGTACCTGGAGAACCTCGTCGAGTACCTCGGCGGCATCGAGGTCGACACCGACACCACCGTCCCCGACCCCCAGGGCAAGAAGGGCGCCGACCCGCTCGTCACCCGGGGGGAGCAGCAGACCCTCACCGGTCGCGCCGCCGTCGCCTACGCCACCTTCCGGGCCGCCGGCGAGGCCGAGGCCAAGCAGCTCCAGCGCTTCGGCCAGGTCGTCAACGGCCTGCTCCGCAAGATGCCCAGCGACGCCGCGAACGCCACGACCGCCGTCGAGTACCTCCAGCAGATCGCCGACCCGTCCCTCCCCGAGAAGGACCTCGGCGCCTCCCTCGCCAAGCTCGCCGAGCACGCCAAGACCGGCGCCTACAAGACGGCGCTGCTGCCCGTCGGCCAGGACGGCGCGCTCGCCGAGGGCACCGGGGACAGCGTGGTCAGGGACATCCTCGGCGGCAAGGTCACCGCCCTCGACGCCAGTGGCGTGCCGCGCGTCTCGATCAAGGACGGAACCGGCGAGGACGCCGTCGAGGCGGCCAAGGTCGTCCTGATCAACGGCGGCTACGCCTTCGTCGGCGGCAGCAGGACCGAGAGCCGGGCGAAGTCCGAGGTCGTCTACGGCGACGACGCCCAGAAGGCCACCGCCGCCGAGGTCGCCGAGACCCTCGGTCTGTCGGCCGGATCCGTCACCAAGGGCAAGCCCGCGGGCACCGCCGCCGTCACCGTCGTCCTCGGCCGGGACTACGAGATTCCGGGCGCCCCGTAATCGTTTGCGGGGTCGTCGGCGGTCCGTGAGACCCTGGAGGGGTACTGGACCGCCGACGAAAGCCTGCTTGTGACCGCCACGGATCGCTCCATCGAGCTCGTCAACGCCGCCGCCCAGGCGGCGGCCGACCGGCTCGCTCACGACATCATCGCGTACGACGTCAGCGACGTGCTGTCGATCACCGACGCCTTCCTGCTCGCCTCCGCGCCCAACGACCGCCAGGTCAAGTCGATCGCCGAGGAGATCGAGGAGCGGCTCCAGAAGGAGCTCGGCGCCAAGCCGGTGCGCCGCGAGGGCGACCGCGACGCCCGCTGGATCCTCCTCGACTACGTCGACATCGTCGTCCACGTGCAGCACAGCGAGGAGCGGGTCTTCTACGCCCTGGAGCGGCTGTGGAAGGACTGCCCCGAGCTGCCCCTGCCCGAGGACGCCCTCAAGACCCGCGGCAAGGCCGCCGAGCACGCCGCGCTGACCGGCGCCGACCTCGACAGGGCGGACGGTGAGCTGAGCTGAGCGCCGCCAAGGGCGGCGCCGGCCGCCGTATCGTCCTGTGGCGCCACGGCCAGACCGCCTGGAACCTGGAGCGCCGCTTCCAGGGCTCGACCGACATCGAGCTCACGGAAGCCGGCGTCCACCAGGCCCGCCGGGCCGCCCGGCTGCTCGCCGCCCTCCGCCCCGACGCGATCGTGGCCTCCGACCTGAAGCGGACGGCGGCCACCGCCGCCGAGCTGGCCGCCCTCACCGGTCTGGCCGTCGCCCACGACGCCGCGCTGCGCGAGACGTACGCGGGGGAGTGGCAGGGGCTCACGCACGACGAGATCGTCGCGCGGTTCGGCGAGCAGTACGCCGCGTGGAAGCGGGGCGAGCCGGTGCGCCGGGGCGGCGGCGAGCTGGAGACCGAGGTGGCCGACCGGGCCGCCCCCGTGATCCTGGAGCACGCCGACAAGCTCCCGCAGGACGGCACCCTGGTCGTGGTCAGCCACGGCGGCACCATCCGCACCGCCATCGGACGGCTCCTCGGGCTGGAGCCCCACCACTGGGAGGGTCTGGGCGGCCTCTCCAACTGCTCCTGGTCCGTCCTGGGCGAGGGCGCGCGCGGCTGGCGCCTCCTGGAGCACAACGCCGGCTCGCTGCCCGAGCCGGTCCTCGGCGACGACACCTGACGCCCCGGACCGGGCCCCAGGGCCCGGATTTCACTTTCCGGCAGGTCACAGGCTAAAGTTCTTCTTGTTCGCAGCGCTGAGCGTGAAGAACACGAGGGGCTATAGCTCAGTTGGTAGAGCGCCTGCATGGCATGCAGGAGGTCAGGAGTTCAATTCTCCTTAGCTCCACAGTCACCGGATCCCGTCCCCCAGCAGGGGGGCGGGATCTGTCGTTTCGTCACTTCTGGGCCGCCGCCCGACCATGGCAGAATCGGGTCCGCCGGAGGGGGGACCGGGTCCGGACGGGAGGGTGGCCTTTGGGTGCGCACAGGCGGAAGTGCGACTGGTGCGGCAGCGGCACGCCCATCGTGCGGGACATGGACCCCGTCAACCCCGACTACCAGTACTGGTGCGAGGAGTGCGCGCGGGCGCTGATCATAAAAGGCGACCCGATCGAGACCTACCGCGAACTCGAGGGGGAGCCGATCTACGGCCGGCTCCTCGACGAGCACTGCACCCTCAAGCGGTTCTACTCCTTCGCCACGGCCTGAGGTGCCACGGTCCGGGGCGCCGCCGACCGTGGCGCCACCCCAGCCCGGGGCTCCCGGTCCGCGACGGCCTCCCGGAGGGCCTCCGGGGCGTCCGCGGCACCCGTCCGGCGCGTCCGCCACACCACCAGCGCGTACCCGGCGAAGACGGCCGTCGCCGTGAGCGGATAGACCGCCGACAGCAGCATCTGGCCCGCGTTCTGGTCGAGTTCGGGACGCCCCGGGTCGTGCGGCACCCACCACAGCGCGAACGACGCGAAGGCGAGCGCCACCGCGCCCGTCACCGGCCACGCGCGCGTGGCGCGGTCGTACAGCAGGATCAGCAGCGGCACGCACCAGACCCAGTGGTGGGACCAGGAGATCGGCGAGACCATCAGCGCCGTGAACGCGGTGACGAGCACGGCCACCGCCTTGTCGCCGCGCACCGCCGCCCGCACCGCGAGCGCCATCGCCGCGCCGCCCAGCAGCACCGCCGCCGCCAGCCACCACGGGCCGGGCGCGTCCGTGTGCATCAAGCGGGCGAGAACCCCGCTGAGGGACTGGTTGGCGGTCTCCTCGGCGTGCCCGACGCGGCCCGTCTCGAACAGCGTCCGCGTCCAGAAGGTCCTCGAGTCCGAGGGCAGCGCCACCACCATGGCCAGCGTGGTGGCCAGGAAGACGCCGGTGGCCGTCAGCGCGGTGCGCAGCCACGGGTTCACGCCCCGGTCCCGCCGCCACAGCAGCAGGCCCGCGGCGAGGAGCAGCACCACGAAGAGCCCCGGTGTGAGTTTCACCGCGGTCGCCAGGCCGATGCCGAGGCCGGCCCAGCGGCTGCCCTCGCGGCGGGTGAAGTCCCACAGCACGGCCACCGCGACCAGCAGGTTGATCTGCCCGTACCGCAGGGTCGTCCACACCGGCTCGCACCAGACCACGGCCGCCGCGACCCACAGCGTCGCGCGCCACAGGTCCGCCCGCCGCGCGGGCGAGGCGAGCGCCGGCCGGACCAGCTGGAGCGAGAGCCGCACCAGGGCCAGCACCAGCAGCAGGTTCCCCGCCGTGGAGAGCGTCCGCATCAGCGGGACGCCCACCAGGGTCAGCGGCAGGAACAGCACGGCGGCGAACGGCGGGTAGGTCATCGCCAGGTTCGCCGAGGTGGCGCGCATCGCGTACAGGTCGCCGCCGGACCGCAGGGTCTCGGCCTCGGCCCGGTAGACCATCACGTCGAGCATGTTCACGTGGGCGACGCGCTGCGCCACCCAGAAGGCCGCGAACGAGACCAGGCAGACCGCCGCGGCGGCGACCAGGGGCCACGGCCGGGCGCGGGACGGGGAGGGGGAAGGTGCGGAGGGGGACACAGGGGGCGACCCTACCCGGAGCCTCCGACGGGACCGCGGAAACGGATTTGGAGTTCTGCCCGGCGGCCGGTTAATGTTCTGTCCGTCGCCGCGAGGAAGCCCGAGAGGGAGCCGGACGGAGACGATCACGAGGGGCTATAGCTCAGTTGGTAGAGCGCCTGCATGGCATGCAGGAGGTCAGGAGTTCAATTCTCCTTAGCTCCACAGAAGGCAGACGGGCCATCCTTACCGGATGGCTCTCCGCGCTTCTGCGGTAGGCTGAACGCCGCACGTGAGGGGCTATAGCTCAGTTGGTAGAGCGCCTGCATGGCATGCAGGAGGTCAGGAGTTCAATTCTCCTTAGCTCCACAGAAGAGAAGAAGCGGGTCATCCGGATCGGATGGCCCGCTTCGTCGTTCCCGGCCGCCCCGTGGACGTCGCTGCGGCCCCTGTGGGCGCTGCGGTACCCTGGCGCCATGCGTGCCGTACGCCTCCTGCTTATCGAGCCGCGCTGACCAGTCCCGACGGGCGGAAGAAACCCCGTCGGAGTCGGCGCGGCGTCCCCTCCTGTGCGAGGGGATTTTTCATTTCGTGGCAGTTCGTGGCAGTGGGCAGAGACGATCGATGGAGCTTCTAGGACCATGACCGAGATCAACACGGCCGCCGAGACGGCGGCCCCGCATCGCTACACGGCGGCCATGGCCGCCGACATCGAGGCACGCTGGCAGGACGTCTGGGACGCCGAGGGCACCTACGAGGCGCCGAACCCCTCCGGCGACCTGGCGGGCGACCCCGAGGTCGCCGCCCGGCCCAAGAAGTTCATCATGGACATGTTCCCGTACCCCTCCGGTGCGGGCCTGCACGTCGGCCACCCGCTCGGCTACATCGCCACGGACGTCTTCGCCCGCCACGCGCGCATGACCGGCCACAACGTGCTCCACACCCTCGGCTTCGACGCCTTCGGCCTGCCCGCCGAGCAGTACGCCGTGCAGACCGGCACGCACCCGCGCGTGTCCACCGAGGCCAACATGGAGAACATGAAGGCCCAGCTGCGCCGGCTGGGCCTGGGCCACGACAAGCGCCGGTCGTTCGCCACGATCGACCCGGACTACTACAAGTGGACCCAGTGGATCTTCCTCCAGATCTACAACTCCTGGTACGACACCGAGGCCGCCAAGGCCCGCCCGATCGCCGAGCTGATCGAGCAGTTCGAGAACGGCACCCGCGAGATCCCCGGCACCACGCGCGCGTGGTCCGAGCTGTCCGCCGCCGAGCGCACCGAGGTCCTGGGCGAGTACCGCCTCGCGTACGCCTCCGAGGCGCCGGTCAACTGGTGCCCCGGCCTGGGCACCGTCCTCGCCAACGAGGAGGTCACCGCCGACGGGCGCTCCGAGCGCGGCAACTTCCCCGTCTTCAAGTCCAAGCTGCGCCAGTGGAACATGCGGATCACCGCCTACGCGGACCGGCTGCTGGACGACCTCGACGGCCTGGACTGGCCCGAGGCCATCAAGCTGCAGCAGCGCAACTGGATCGGCCGCTCCGAGGGCGCCCGCGTCGACTTCCAGGTCGGCGACACCGGTGCCATCACCGTCTTCACCACCCGCCAGGACACCCTCTTCGGCGCCACCTACATGGTGCTGGCGCCCGAGCACGACCTGGTCGAGAAGATCGTCCCGGCCGCCTGGCCCGAGGGCACCCACGACGTGTGGACCGGCGGACACGCCACGCCCGCCGAGGCCGTCGACGCCTACCGCAAGCAGGCCGCCTCCAAGTCCGATGTGGAGCGGCAGGCCGACGCCAAGGAGAAGACCGGCGTCTTCACCGGCGCGTACGCGACCAACCCGGTCAGCGGCGAGCGGGTCCCCGTCTTCATCGCCGACTACGTCCTCATGGGCTACGGCACCGGCGCCATCATGGCCGTCCCCGCCCACGACAGCCGCGACTTCGCCTTCGCCCGCGCCTTCGAGCTGCCGATGCGCTGCGTCGTCGAGCCGAGCGACGACCGCGGCACCGACCCGGCCGCCTGGGACGACGCCTTCGCCTCGTACGAGGCGAAGCTGGTCAACTCCGCCAACGACGAGATCTCCCTGGACGGCCTGGGCGTCGTCGAGGCCAAGGAGCGGATCACCGCCTGGCTGGCCGACCGCGGCATCGGCGAGGGCACCGTCAACTTCCGCCTCCGCGACTGGCTGTTCAGCCGCCAGCGGTACTGGGGCGAGCCCTTCCCGATCGTCTACGACGAGGACGGCGTGGCCCACGCGCTGCCCGAGTCGATGCTCCCGCTGGAGCTGCCCGAGGTCGAGGACTACTCGCCGCGGACCTTCGACCCGGACGACGCCGACACCCGGCCGGAGACCCCGCTGTCCCGCAACGAGGACTGGGTCAACGTCACCCTCGACCTGGGCGACGGGCCGAAGAAGTACCGCCGCGAGACCAACACCATGCCCAACTGGGCCGGCTCCTGCTGGTACGAGCTGCGCTACCTCGACCCGCACAACGACGAGAAGCTGGTCGACCCGGCCGTCGAGCAGTACTGGATGGGCCCGCGCGAGGGCATGCCCACCGGCGGCGTCGACCTGTACGTCGGCGGCGCCGAGCACGCCGTGCTGCACCTGCTGTACGCCCGCTTCTGGTCCAAGATCCTCTTCGACCTGGGCCACATCTCCTCGGCCGAGCCCTTCCACAAGCTCTACAACCAGGGCATGATCCAGGCCTTCGTCTACCGCGACGCCCGGGGCATCGCGGTGCCGGCCGCCGAGGTCGAGGAGCGCGACGGCGCCTACTGGTACGAGGGCGAGAAGGTCAGCCGCGTCCTCGGCAAGATGGGCAAGTCCCTGAAGAACGCCGTCACGCCGGACGAGATCTGCGTCGAGTACGGCGCCGACACCCTGCGCCTGTACGAGATGGCGATGGGCCCCCTGGACGTCTCCCGCCCCTGGGACACCCGCGCCGTCGTCGGCCAGTACCGGCTGCTCCAGCGGCTGTGGCGCAACATCGTCGACGAGGCGACCGGCGAGGTCACCGTGGTCGACACCGCGCCCGACGACGACACGCTGCGCGCCCTGCACAAGGCGATCGACGGCGTCGCCCAGGACATGGCCGGGATGCGCTTCAACACGGCGATCGCCAAGATCACCGAGCTGAACAACCACCTGACCAAGTCGGGCGGCGCGATCTCCCGCCCGGTCGCCGAGCAGCTGGTGCTGCTGGTCGCCCCGCTCGCCCCGCACATCGCGGAGGAGCTGTGGCGCCGCCTGGGCCACGCCGACTCGGTCGTCCACCAGGACTTCCCGGTCGCCGACCCGGCGTACGTGGTCGACGAGACCGTGACCTGCGTCGTGCAGATCAAGGGCAAGGTCAGGGCCCGTCTGGAGGTATCCCCGTCGATCTCCGACGCCGACCTGGAGGCGCTGGCCCTGGCCGACCCGCACGTCGTCGCGGCCCTCGGCGGCGCAGAGATCCGCAAGGTGATCGTGCGCGCGCCGAAGCTGGTGAACATCGTGGCCTGAGTGCCGCGACGGGCCTAGGGGTTTCCCCTACGGGCAGGTTGGGGGTTCCGATGGAACCTCCGGCCTGCCCGTTCCGTTTACCGTGGAAGAACCACAGCCGTGGGAAGCCGACGCAGCCCGAGGAGCGACGCACATGGAAGCCACGATTGTCACGATCCTGGCGCTGCTCTTCCTCTCGTTCGTGGCGCTCGGGGTCTACGCCACGGTGAAGGTGGCCAAGGCGGCCAAGCGCGGCGTCGACCGGACCCTCGACCAGGCCCGCCGCACCGTCGAGGACACCACGCTGCGGGCCAAGAGCTTCGGCCAGGCCGGCGTCGCCGCCGAGCTGGCCAGGCTGCGGCTCTCGCTGCGCACCTCGATGCGGGCCACCCAGGACGCCCTCCAGGCGGGGGCCGTCGAGGACGCCTCGCTGCGGGAGTCCCTCGACCTCTTCGCCCGCCTCAGCGCCCACGGCCGCGAGCTGGACGAGGACCTCAAGCGCCTGGAGCGGGAGCCGGACAGGGCGTACGTGGCCGGCCAGCTGCCGGAGCTCACCAAGCGGACCGAGCGGATCACCGGCTCGGCCGACGCGCTGCGGCAGGCCGCCCGCGACCGGGCCCGGCGCTTCGCCGAGGACGACCTGGAGACGCTGAGCGCCCAGATCGACGTCGAGACGGGCGCGCTGCGCCACTGGACGACCACCGAGGGCCGGGAAGCGACCGGTGCCGGTCCTGAGGCCGCGCAGACGGCCTGGTACGAGTCGGCCCCCGCCCCGCAGGAACGGCCGCAGGCCGGGGAGACGCCGCAGGCCATCACCGCGCCCGACCCCCGGGCGACCCCGTACCCGTGGGAGAAGACGGCCCGTCCCGAGTCCGCCGGCTGACCGCCGGACGACGGACGCCGGGGGCCGAGCGGGTCACCCGAGGGCTCGCAGGGCGGGCTCCGGCCGGGGCCGGGCTGCCGAGCGGCGGTCGCTGCGGGTAACCTCCCGCTCATGTCCCGGCATGTCGCGATCGTCACCGATTCAACGGCCTACCTGCCACCCCAGACGATGGAGCGGCACGCCATCACCGCGGTCCCGCTGACCGTCGTCATCGGCGACCGAGCCCTCCCGGAGGGCACCGAGATCTCGGCCAGATCGCTCGCCGAGGCGCTGCAGAAGCGGCGGGCCGTCACCACCTCCCGGCCCAGCCCCGAGGTCTTCGCCGCCGCCTACCGCGAGGCCGCCGAGGCGGGCGCGCGCGGCATCGTCTCCCTCCACCTCTCCGCCGAGGTCTCCGGCACCTACGACGCCGCCGTGCTCGCGGCCAAGGAGGCGCCCGTCCCCGTACGGGTCGTGGACACCCGCATGATCGGCATGGCCCTCGGCTTCTGCGCCCTCGCGGCGGCGGAGGCCGTGGAGGCCGGCGGCTCGCTGGAGGAAGCGGTCGCCGCGGCCGAGAAGCGCGCCGGGGACACCTCCGCGTACTTCTACGTCGACACCCTGGACTATCTGCGCCGGGGCGGCCGGATCGGGACGGCGCAGGCGCTGCTCGGCTCCGCGCTGGCCGTGAAGCCGCTCCTCGAACTCGACGGGGGCCGCATCGAACTGCGGGAGAAGGTGCGGACCGCGTCGAAGGCGATCGCGCGGCTGGAGGAGCTGGCGGTCGAGCAGGCCGGCTCCGGCCCCGTCGACATCGCCGTCCACCACCTCTCCGCGCCGGAACGGGCCGAGGCGCTGGCCGAACGCCTCCGGGAGCGGGTGCCCGGCATCGCCGAGCTGCACGTCAGCGAGGTCGGCGCGGTCATCGGCGCGCACACGGGGCCGGGGCTGCTCGCGGTGGTCGTCTCCCCGCGCTGAGATCGGCCCTCTCACCCTTGTGGGTGAGGGAGTTGTCCACAGGTGCGGCGCTCTCCCCAGAAGTCGGCGGGCGACGGCACGGGGCTGTGGCGGGTCCTACCGTCGCAGACATGGATCTTCGTACGGCTTCCTCGGCCGCTTCTTCGGCTTCCGGAGCTTCTTCGGTTTCATCGGCTTCTTCGGACGCTTCGGCTTTCCCGGGGGCTTCGGCTGGTCCCGGTTCTTCGGGTCCCTCGGTTCGTTCCTGGGCCAGGCCCGGGGCTGCGGGGCCCCGTCGGGGCGCGCCGCCCGGGAGGGCGCGGCGGCGGGCCCGGGTGCGGCGGGTTCTGGCGCCGCCGGGTGCGGCCGGGGGCGGGGCGGGTGCCGTACGGGAGCGGGGCGACGCGCTGTTTCCGCCGCCGGTCTCGGAGCCGCCGGTCTCGGAGCCGCCGGTCTCGGGGCCGGTGGTCGATGTGCCGGCGGTCGTCGGGGCGGGGGAGCGACGGTGGCGGGCGGCGGTGCGGGAGCGGCTGCCGGTGTGGGTGCAGACGCGGTGCGGGCTGGAGCCGAGGTCGCTGGCGGCGCTCGCCGTGGTGCTGGGGGTGGCGGCCTGCGCGGCGGGCGGCTTCTTCTGGGCGGGGCGGCCGGAGCCGGTGCGGGCGCCGGAGCTCGTCCGGGTCGCGCCGGTGGCGGCTTCGCCCGCCTCGGCGGCGGCCGGTGCCGGTCCTGAGGGGGGCGCTCCCACGAAGGTCGTCGTCGACGTGGGAGGGAAGGTCCGCAGGCCGGGCGTGCTGACCCTGCCGGCCGGGTCGCGGGTCGCGGACGCGCTGCGGGCCGCGGGCGGGGTGCGGGAGGGGGCGGACCTGACGGGGCTCAACCGGGCCCGGGTCCTCTTCGACGGCGAACAGGTGCTCGTCGGGGTGCCCGGAGCGCCGCCTGGCGGGCCGGGGCCGGGCCCCGGGCCGGGTGGGGGTGCGGGCGGGGACGGGGTGCCGTTGAGCCTCAACACGGCGACGGTCGAGCAGTTCGACGGGCTGCCGGGCGTGGGGCCGGTGCTCGCGCGGCGGATCGTGGACCACCGGACGGAGCACGGCGGGTTCCGCGCGGTGGAGGAACTGCGCGAGGTCGACGGGATCGGCGAGAGGCGCTTCGCGGACCTCCAGCCGTTGGTGCGGCCGTGACGCGGGAGGAGGCCGAGGTGGCGGCGCTCGCGGAGGAGGAGGTGTGGCGCGAGGAGCCGGTCGATCTGCGGCTCGTCCCGCCCGCGCTGGCGGCCTGGGCGGCCGCCGCCGTGGCGCTGGGAGTGCCCGGCTGGTGGGTCGTCGCCGGGGTGGGGCTCTGTCTGGCCGGAGCGGCGGTGTCGCTCACGTCGGCGGGTGCCCGGTGGCTGCCCGGCGGACGGGATCCCGCCGCGGGCGGCGGGGGAGGCGGGGGCGGTGGGTCGCCGGGCCGGCGGCTGCGGGCCACCGCGTGGGCGGGGGTGCTGTTGTGCGCCGCGGCGGGCGCCGCCTCGGCCGGGCTGCACGCCGCCGACCTGCGGCGGGGTCCCGTGCCCGTCCTGGCGGGGGAGTACGGCCGGGCCTGGGTGGAGGTGACGGTGACCTCGGATCCCCGGCTCACCAGACCGCGGGTGAGCGGACGGGCCGTGGTGCCGGTGTCGGTGGTGATGGACGCCGAGGTGGTCCGGGTGGAGGGGGCGGGCGGAGCGGTCGTGCGGACCCGTGCGCCGGTGCTGTTGATCGTGCCTCCCGGGGACGGGCGGGACGCCTGGCTGGGGCTGCTGCCGTCCACGCGGCTCCGGGTCGGTGCCCGTTTCGCGCCGCCCAGGGAAGCCGGGGATCCGTACGCGGCCGTGCTCAAGGCCGGGACGGGGCCGCCGCGGATCGTGGGGCAGCCGAGCGGGCTCCAGCGGACGGCCGGCGGGCTGCGGGCCGGCTTGCGCGCGGCGACCGACGGGCTCGCCCCGGACGCGCGTGCGCTGCTCCCCGGGCTGGTCGTCGGGGACACCTCGCGGATCGGCACCGAGCTGCGGGAGGCTTTCGAAGCCACGGACCTCACGCACCTGCTGGCCGTGTCGGGAAGCAACCTCTCGATCGTCCTGCTGCTGCTCGTCGGGCGTCCGGGGCGGGCGCGGCAGGTGGAGCGGGGCGGGCTCGCGCCCCGGGTCGGACTGTCGCTGCGGGGTACCGCACTGGCGGGGGCGGGGCTCACGCTGGCGTTCGTGGTCGTGTGCCGGCCGGAGCCGAGCGTGCTGCGGGCGGCGGCCTGCGGGCTGGTGGCGCTGCTGGCGATCGCCACCGGCCGGAGGAGGTCGCTGCTTCCGGCGCTGGCCACCGTGGTCCTCCTGCTGGTGCTGTACGACCCCTGGCTGGCGCGGAGTTACGGCTTCCTGCTGTCGGTGCTGGCGACCGGGGCGCTGCTGCTGGTGGCGCCCGGGTGGAGCGAGGCGCTGCGGCGGCGCGGGGTGCCGGGCCGGCTCGCGGAGGCGCTGGCCGCCGCGCTGGCGGCGCAGGCGGTGACCGCGCCGGTCGTGGTGGTCTTCGCGGCCCGGATGAGTCTGGTGGCGATTCCGGCGAACCTCTTCGCGGAACTGGCGGTGGCGCCCGCGACGGTGTTCGGCTTCGCCGCGCTCGCGGTGGCGCCGGTGTGGGCGGCGGGCGCGGAGGGCCTGGCGTGGGTGGCGGGCTGGCCGGCCGGCTGGATCGCCGGGACGGCCCGGGCGGGCGCGGCGCTGCCGGGGGCGGAGCTGGCGTGGCCCGGAGGCTGGTGGGGAGGGGCGGCGCTGGCGCTGCTCACGGTGGCGGTGGTGGCCGGGGTGCGGCGGCTGCGGCACCGGACCTGGCCGGTGCTCGCGGTGGTGGTGCTGCTGGTGCTCGTGGTGGTGCGGCCGGTGCCGCTGGTGCGCTGGATCTCCGGCTGGCCGCCGCCGGGCTGGGTGTTCGCGATGTGCCAGGTCGGTCAGGGGGACGCCACGGTGCTCGCGGCGGGCGGGGGCGCGGGGGTGGTGGTGGACGCCGGGCCGGATCCGGCGGCGGTGGACCGGTGCCTGCGCGAACTGGGGGTGAGACGGGTTCCGTTGCTGGTGCTGACGCACTTCCACGCCGATCACGTGGCCGGCCTGCCGGGGGTGTTGCGGGGGCGGTCCGTGGGGGCGGTCCAGGTCACGGGGCTCGACGAGCCGCCCGGGCAGGCGGAGTTCGTCCGGCGCGTGGCGGGTGCGGCGGGGGTGCCGGTGGTGCGGGCGGAGCCGGGGGAGCGGCGCCGGATCGGGGCGCTGGAGTGGCGGGTGCTGTGGCCGCCGGCGGGGCCGGGGCCGGCGGACGGGGGTCCGAACGACGCCAGCGTCACGCTGCTGGTCCGGGGGCCGGGCGGGGTGAGCGTGCTGCTGCTCGGCGACCTGGAGCCGCCGGCGCAGCGGGCCCTGCGGCGGGCGCATCCGGAGCTGGGCGCGGTGGACGTCCTGAAGGTGGCCCATCACGGGTCCGCGCACCAGGACCCCGGCCTGACCGCGACCGTGCGGCCACGGCTGGCGCTGGTCTCCGCGGGCCGGGACAACGAGTACGGCCACCCCTCGGCCCGGACGCTGGAGGCCTTGCGGGCGGGTGGTGCGCGGGTGCTGCGGACCGACCGGGACGGGGCCGTCGCGGTGGCGGGCGCGGGAAGCGGGCTGGTGGCCGTGGCGCGGGGATGGTGAGCGGGGCGCGGGGTGGGAGCCGGGGCGAGGACGGTGACCGGGGCGGCGGCGGGGGGTGGTGACGGGGTGCTGGTCGGGGCGGAGGGGGCTTTCGTCGGGGCGCGGGTTCCTGGCGAGTGCTTCTAAAGGAATGCTTGTAAAGGAACTTTTCTATAGATAGCTTTAGGTCATGCCGGAGAACAGTGCGCCGCACCCCGAGGGCGCGACACCCCACAGCGTCAGGCTGACCGACCCCCGGGCCCTGCGGGCCTACGCCCACCCCCTGCGGATGACCCTGGTCGGCCTGCTGCGCCGGCACGGGCCGTTCACGGCCACCCGGGCCGCCGAGCTGACCGGCGAATCGGTGGCCAGCTGCTCGTACCACCTGCGGATACTCGCCAAGTACGGGCTGGTGGAGGAGGCGCCGGGCGGGCGCGGGCGGGAGAAGCCCTGGCAGGCCACCGCCCGCTACACCGAGTGGCCCGGATACAGCGAGGACCCGTCGGTCGCCCAGGCGACGGACGAGCTCAACGTGGCGGTCGCGGAACGCTACTTCGGGCGGTTCGCCCAGGTCGTGGGGAACCGGACGGGCGTCTCGAAGGAGTGGCGGGAGGCCGAGCTGTTCGGCGACTCCCTGGTGTACCTCACCCCCGGGGAGCTCACCTCCCTCGGGGAGCGGATCGACGACCTGCTCCGGGCCTACCTCGGCCGCGAGGAGGACCCGGAGGCCAGGCCCCCCGGCGCCCGGCCCGTCAGTTTCCTGAAGATCGCCTACCTGGACCCGGACCCCGAAGAGGACGAGGAGTGACACGGATGACCCTCACCGCACGGGTCCCGGAGCTGCTGCGCGAGCGGGCCTTCCGCCGCTACTGGACGGGACAGACGGTCTCGCTCGTCGGCGACCAGATCTCCCTCATGGCCCTGCCCCTCGCCGCCGTGCTGGTGCTCGGCGCCGACGCGGCCCAGATGGGCTGGCTCAAGACCCTCGAACTCCTCCCGGCCCTCCTGCTCAACCTGCCCTTCGGGGCCTGGGCCGACCGCCGGGCGAACCGCCGCCGGATCATGATCGCCACGGATCTCGGGCGGGCCGCGCTGCTGCTCACCCTGCCCGTCGCCCACGCCCTCGACCTGCTGACGCTCGGGCAGCTCTACGTCGTCGCCTTCGGGGTGGGCGCCCTGTCGGTGCTCTTCGAGGTCTGCAACGTCACCCTCTTCGTGGCCCTCGTCCCGACCGAGCGCTACGTGCAGGCCAACTCGCTGGTGAACGGCAGCCGTTCGATGGCCTGGCTGGCCGGGCCCGGCATCGGAGGCGTCCTCGTGCAGGTGCTCACCGCCCCCGTGGCGCTGCTCGCGGACGCCCTCACCTACCTGGTGTCGGCGGGGTACCTGGCGAAGATACGGCCGGCCGAGCCCGCGCCGGCGCCCGTGACCAAGGGCCATTTCACGGAGGGGATGCGATGGGTGCTGCGGGAGCCGTCGATGCGGGCGCTCTTCGCCGCCTCCGGGACCGTCCAGTTCTTCAACTACATGTTCCACACGCTGTTCGTGCTCTACGTGACCAAGGAACTCGGCCTCGGCGCGGCCTTGCTCGGCCTGGTGCTCGGCACCGGAGCCGTCGGCGGTCTGCTCGGGGCGGTGTGCAGCGGGGCGGTCGTCCGCCGGATCGGCATCGGCGGCTCCCTCGTCGCCGGCTTCCTCGGCTTCACCCTGCCGCTGGTCCTCATACCCGCGGCGGACGGGCCGCTGCCGCTCGTCGTGGGCGTGCTCTTCGCCGCCGAGTTCCTGTCCTGCGCCGGAGTGATGATCGTCGACGTGGCCGCCGGCTCCTTCCAGATGGCGCTCATCCCCGACGCCGTGCGCGCCCGGGTCATGGGGGCCTTCCGCACCCTCAACCACGGCTTCCGCCCCCTCGGAGCCCTCGCCGACGGCGTGCTCGGCAGCGCGATCGGTCTCCGCCCCACCCTGTGGATCGCCACCGTGGGCGCCGTCTTCGCCGTCCTGTGGCTGCTGCCCTCGCCCCTTCCGCGGATGCGCGAACTGCCCACCCGGGACCGGGAACCGGCCGAGGCCACCCCGTGAGGCCGGGCGAACCGGCAGACTGCCGTCATGAACGATCATGAGAAGCCCGAGGGGCTGACGGCCGCCTCCGTGGAGCGGTACCTGGAGCGCATCGGCGCCGTGCGGCCGGAGCGGGCGGACGCCGGGGCGTTGCGGGAACTGCACCTGAGGCACCTGCTGGCAGTGCCCTTCGAGAACCTGTCCATCCACCTCGGGCAGGACATCGTCCTCGACGAGAAGGCACTGGTCGACAAGGTGGTCGTGGCCCGGCGGGGCGGGTTCTGTTACGAGCTGAACACCGCGTTCGCCGCGCTGCTCCGGGCGCTCGGCTACCAGGTCGAGCTGCTCCAGGCGCGGGTCGTCGGCCCGGACGGGCGGGTGGGGATCCCGTACGACCACATGGCCCTGCTCGTGGTGGACGCGGACGGCGGGCGGTGGCTGGCCGACGTGGGCTTCGGCGACCACGGCCACCACCCGCTCGCCTTCGACGAGCGCGGCCCGCAGGACGACCCGTCGGGGACCTTCGTGATCCGGGAGGTCCCGGCGAGCGGCGGGGACCTCGACGTGGTGCGGAACGGCAAGCCGCAGTACCGCCTGGAGCCGCGGCCGAGGGCGCTCGCGGACTTCACGGCCGGCGCCTGGTACCACCGGACCTCGCCCGACTCCCACTTCACCCGCGGGGTGATCTGCTCGCTGCTCACCGAGGACGGCCGGGTCAGCATCGGCGGCCGGAAGCTGTACCGGACCGTGGCGGGGGAGCGCACCGAGCGGGAACTCGGCACGGACGAGGAGCTGCGCGGGGCGTACCGGGAGCTGTTCGGCATCGTGCTCGACGAGCTGCCGGCCCCGCCTTCCCCGCCGGCCCCGCCCGCAGAGGAGGAAGTGAAGCGGAATCCATAATTCGGACCCGTCGGTAACAAGGCCGCGTTTGCCTCGAACACCCCAGGGGTGATCGAATGCGAAGTCGTTGCATAGTGAACGAGTCGCACGGGGGTGCGTGGAAGATGTTCGGTGGTCTCTTCGGCAAGCGGGGGAGCGGTGGCGGCGGCAGGGGCGGTGCCCTGGCCGGGTTCACCGTGCCGGCCTCGGCGGGAGTGCTGAGCTGCCGGGTCCTCGACCCCGTCCACGAGCCGCTGCGGCAGGCCGAGTTCGCGCTCACCGACGCCGCCGGGCGCAAGGTGCTGGGCGGGGAGACCGACCCGTACGGCACCCTGCTCGCGACCGTCCCGGCCGGCGAGTACCGGCTCGCGGTCACCTCCGACGGGTACACCCCGCACCACGCCACCGCCGTGGTCGACCAGGGCCTCCACGCGGACCTCGGGGACGTCCTGCTCCAGGTCGCCCCGCAGCCGCCGCTGCCCGAGCCGGGCGACTGGGAGATCGACCCCGCCCACTCCCAGATCGGCTTCACCGCCCGGCACATCGGGCTGGCGCGGATCCACGGCCGGTTCAACAGCTTCGCCGGCGCGGTGCGGATCGCCGACCGCATGGAGCACTCCGCGATGCACGTCGTCATCGACGCGGCCTCCATCGACACCGGGGTGCAGATGCGCGACGACCACCTGCGCTCCGGTGACTTCCTCGACGTCGGCGTCCACCCGACCATCGAGTTCTTCAGCGAGCGCTTCACCCACCGGGGCGGGTCCCGCTGGAGCGTCACCGGCGCGCTCAGCCTCCACGGCGTGAGCCGCACCGTCGCCCTGGACACCCAGTACCTCGGTCTCGGCAGCGGCCTGGAGGGCGAGACCCGCGGCGCCTGCCGTGCCACCACCGAACTCCACCGCGAGGACTTCACCCTCACCTGGCAGACGCTGCTCGCGCGGGGCATCGCGGCCGTCGGCTCCAGCATCGCGATCGACCTGGACATCCAGATCGTGCGGAAGGACGCGGGCCGGGGCGCCTCCTAAGGGGCCTCCAGCCAGCCCTCGTACTCGGCGGCGAAGTCGTCCAGCGCCGCCGGGTCGAGGCGGCCGTCCGGGTCCTCGACCACCACCAGCCACTGCGCGTCCTCGGCGTCGTCCTCGCCGGCCAGCGCGTCCCGGACCAGCTGCGGTTCCTCGGTCACCCCGAAGCGGGCGGACAGCTCCTCGGACAGTTCCTCGGCGGCGTCGCGGTCGGGGAGCACCAGTACGTGTCGTTCACTCACCCGGCCATTCTCGCGCGCGGCCCGTTGTCGGCGGGGCGTGGGATGCTGGACCGCGATGGCCACCAGAAAGACTTCCAGCGACGACCTCCTCGGCCCCGTCACGCTCGCCGTGGGCCAGGAGGACCTGCTCCTCGACCGTGCCGTCCGGGAGGTGGTGGCGGCCGCGCGGGCCGCCGACGCCGACACGGACGTGCGGGACCTCACCCCCGACCAGCTCCAGCCGGGCTCCCTCGCCGAACTCACCAGCCCCTCGCTCTTCGCCGAGCGCAAGGTGCTGATCGTGCGCAACGCGCAGGACCTCTCGGCGGACACCGTCAAGGACGTGAAGGGGTACCTCGACGCGCCCGTCGAGGACATCACGCTCGTCCTGCTCCACGCCGGCGGCGCCAAGGGCAAGGGGCTCCTCGACGCGGCGCGCAAGGCGGGGGCGCGGGAGGTGGCCTGTCCCAAGACCACGAAGCCCGCGGAGCGGCTGACCTTCGTGCGGCAGGAGTTCCGGGCCCTCGGGCGGTCCGCCACGCCCGAGGCGTGCCAGGCGCTCGTCGACTCCATCGGCAGCGACCTGCGGGAGCTGGCCTCCGCGGTGACGCAGCTGACGGCGGACGTCGACGGGACGATCGACGAGGCGGTCGTCGGGCGCTACTACACGGGGCGCGCCGAGGCGTCGTCCTTCAACGTGGCCGACCGGGCCGTGGAGGGGCGGGCGGCGGAGGCGCTGGAGGCGCTGCGCTGGTCGCTGTCGACCGGGGTCGCGCCCGTGCTCATCACGAGCGCGCTCGCGCAGGGCGTGCGGGCCATCGGCAAGCTCTCCTCCGCGCGCGGCGGGCGGCCCGCCGACCTCGCGCGCGAGCTGGGCATGCCGCCGTGGAAGGTCGACCGGGTGCGGCAGCAGATGCGGGGCTGGACCCCCGACGGCGTCGCCCAGGCCCTCCGGGCCGTCGCCGAGGCGGACGCGGGGGTGAAGGGCGGGGGCGACGACCCCGAGTACGCCTTGGAGAAGGCCGTCGTGGCGGTGGCACGCGCCGCGCGCTCCCGCCGCCTGTCCTGACACGCGGAGCCGCCGTTTCCGGCGGGCCGGTGTGAGGCGTGCTCCCGCCCCGGCGGGGCGGGAGCGGTTCCGGGGTGTCACGGCCCGGGCGAGCCGGTGCGGCCCCTGCGGAGCGCCGCCCGGAGGTCTCCCGTTCCGCCTCCTCCCCGAAACCCCGCCGGGCCTGGACCGCCTCGGAGCGGAGGGAGCCGGACGGCCGCCTCGGCCCGGCGGCGCCGGACGGCTTCGCCGCCGGGGCCCGGGCACGCCGAAGGCCCCGCTCGACTCCTGGGGAAGGAGTGGAGCGGGGCCTCCGGGTCACTGCTCGGGAGGCCCGTACACGCGTGGCGAACGCGTCTCGCGTACGGGCCGGGTGGCCGCGGCGGGAGCGGTAGAGAGGGTCCGCTGGGTCCCGTGCGACCGGGTGGTGCCTGAGATCAGGAGATCCGGCTCAGCCCTGGAGGGAGGCGACCTTGACCGCCAGCGCCGACTTCTTGTTGGCGGCGGCGTTCTTGTGGATGACACCCTTCGAGACAGCCTTGTCGAGCTGACGCGAGGCGGCACGGGCGGCCACGGTGGCCTTCTCGAGGTCGCCGGCGGCGACAGCCTCACGGGCCTTGCGGATCGCGGTCTTGAGCGACGACTTGACGGCCTTGTTGCGCAGGCGCGCCTTCTCGTTGGTCTTGTTCCGCTTGATCTGGGACTTGATGTTCGCCACTGAGAGAGCCTTTACAGGTTCGATGTTTCTTCAGGATGCGTCCCGCAGCTGAGAGGGCACACGAGACACAGCTGTCCACGGTATCAGGCGCCCTCCGGGCCGCCCAAACGAGGGCCCGGAAGGCCCGGAGAACGCCCGAACCGGACGCGGCGCCGCGGGCATGGGACGATGGGGGCTACGTATCCGTTCCGAACACCGCCCCGAGACGAGAACCCTGCGTGCCCGCGACTCCTACCAACGTGCCCGAGCCGAGCCGTACCGACCCGGCTCTGATCCGCAACTTCTGCATCATCGCGCACATCGACCACGGCAAGTCCACGCTCGCCGACCGGATGCTCCAGCTGACCGGTGTGGTCGACCAGCGGCAGATGCGCGCCCAGTACCTCGACCGGATGGACATCGAGCGTGAGCGCGGCATCACGATCAAGTCCCAGGCGGTCCGGCTGCCCTGGGCCCCCACCGAGGGGCCGGAGCAGGGACGCACGCACATCCTCAACATGATCGACACCCCCGGGCACGTCGACTTCACGTACGAGGTCTCGCGTTCGCTGGCCGCCTGCGAGGGCACGATCCTGCTGGTCGACGCGGCCCAGGGCATCGAGGCGCAGACCCTCGCCAACCTCTACCTGGCGATGGAGAACGACCTCACCATCGTCCCGGTCCTCAACAAGATCGACCTGCCGGCCGCCCAGCCGGAGAAGTTCGCCGACGAGCTGGCCAACCTCATCGGCTGCCAGCCGGAGGACGTCCTCAAGGTCTCGGCGAAGACCGGCATGGGCGTCGAGGCGCTGCTCGACCGGGTCGTCCAGGACATCCCGGCGCCGGTCGGCGTCGCCGACGCGCCCGCCCGCGCGATGATCTTCGACTCCGTGTACGACTCGTACCGGGGCGTCGTGACGTACGTCCGTGTCGTCGACGGGCAGCTCAACAAGCGCGAGCGCATCAAGATGATGTCGACCGGCGCCACCCACGAGCTCCTGGAGATCGGCGTCTCCTCCCCGGAGATGACCCCGTCCGACGGCCTCGGCGTCGGCGAGGTGGGCTACCTCATCACCGGCGTGAAGGACGTCCGCCAGTCCAAGGTCGGTGACACGATCACCTCCCTGCACAACGGCGCCACCGACGCCCTCGGCGGCTACAAGGACCCGAAGCCGATGGTCTTCTCGGGCCTCTACCCGCTGGACGGCTCCGAGTACCCGGACCTCCGCGAGGCGCTCGACAAGCTCCAGCTCAACGACGCCGCCCTGGTCTACGAGCCGGAGACCTCCGCCGCACTGGGCTTCGGCTTCCGCGTCGGCTTCCTGGGCCTGCTGCACCTCGACGTGATCCGCGAGCGGCTGGAGCGCGAGTTCGGGCTCGACCTGATCGCCACCGCGCCGAACGTGGTCTACCGCGTCGTGATGGAGGACGGCAGCGAGCACACCGTCACCAACCCGAGCGAGTTCCCCGAGGGCAAGATCAGCGACGTGTACGAGCCCGTCGTACGCGCCACGATCCTGGCCCCCAGCGAGTTCATCGGCGCGATCATGGAGCTGTGCCAGACCCGTCGCGGCACCCTGATCGGCATGGACTACCTCTCCGAGGACCGGGTCGAGATCCGCTACACCCTGCCCCTCGCCGAGATCGTCTTCGACTTCTTCGACCAGCTGAAGTCCAAGACGCGCGGGTACGCCTCCCTCGACTACGAGCCCACCGGCGAGCAGGCCTCCAGCCTGGTCAAGGTCGACATCCTGCTGCACGGCGACAAGGTCGACGCCTTCTCTGCCGTCACCCACAAGGACGCCGCCTACGCGTACGGCGTGCGGCTCGTCGCCAAGCTGCGCGAGCTCATCCCGCGGCAGGCCTTCGAGGTGCCCATCCAGGCCGCCATCGGCTCCCGGGTCATCGCCCGCGAGACCATCCGCGCCATCCGCAAGGACGTCCTCGCCAAGTGCTACGGCGGTGACATCTCCCGCAAGCGGAAGCTGCTGGAGAAGCAGAAGGAAGGCAAGAAGCGCATGAAGATGGTCGGCTCGGTGGAGGTCCCGCAGGAGGCCTTCATCGCCGTCCTGTCGAGCGACGAGTCCGGCGGCAAGTCCAAGAAGTAGTCGGTCCGCCGTGTGCGAACGGGTCCGCGTGCCACCGGCGCGCGGACCCGTTCGTTATCCACAGGCCCTTACGTACCGGACGTCGGCGCTCTAATGTGAAGCTCCCCGAAGGTTACTCGTGAGTTAGTTACGCATGCGCACCTGAGTGAGTTCCGCACCCGTAGTTGCACCCCAACAGGCACCGCCGCCGCCCGGAGGACGACGTGAGCGACAACCAGACCCAGATCGACAACCGGCCGCCCTCCGTCGCGGCGCTCTTCCTCGAACGGGTCGAGCGCACCCCCGACGCGGAGGCCTACCGCTACCCGGTGCCCGCCGCCTCCGGCACGGGGGCCGACGACTGGAAGTCGCTCAGCTGGGGCCAGGCCGCGCAGCGGGTCCACGCCATCGCCGCCGGTCTGATCGACCTCGGGGTCCAGCCGGAGGAGCGCGTCGCCCTCGCCTCCTCCACCCGGGTCGAGTGGATCCTCGCCGACCTCGGCGTGATGTGCGCCGGCGCCGCCACCACCACGGTCTACCCGCAGACCAACGCCGAGGAGTCCGCCTTCATCCTCTCGGACTCCGAGTCGAAGGTGCTCATCGCCGAGGACGCCGCCCAGCTCGCCAAGGCCGTCGAGCGCCGCGCCGAGCTGCCCCACCTCCACCACGTCGTGGTCGTCGACCCCGAGGGCGCCGACACCTCCGACGCGTGGGTCCTCACCCTCGCCGACCTGGAGGCGCGCGGAGCCGCGTACCTGGAGAAGCACCCCGAGGCGGTCAAGGAGCGGGTCGCCGCGATCACCGCCGAGCAGCTCGCCACCCTCATCTACACCTCCGGCACCACCGGCCGCCCCAAGGGCGTCCGCCTGCCGCACGACAACTGGTCGTACATGGCCAAGGCGATCGCCGCCACCGGCCTCGTCACCCAGGAGGACGTGCAGTACCTGTGGCTGCCGCTCGCCCACGTCTTCGGCAAGGTCCTCACCTCCGGCCAGATCGAGGTCGGCCACGTCACCGCCGTCGACGGCCGGGTCGACAAGATCATCGAGAACCTGCCGGTGGTCCAGCCGACCTACATGGCGGCCGTCCCCCGCATCTTCGAGAAGGTCTACAACGGGGTCGCCGCCAAGGCCCGCGCCGGCGGCGGCGCCAAGTACAAGATCTTCCAGTGGGCCGCCGGCGTCGGCCGCGAGTACGCCAGGACCACCCAGGACAACTTCCGCCGCACCGGCACCGCCTCCGCGCCCTTCGGCCTCGCCGCGAAGCACAAGGTCGCCGACGCCCTCGTCTTCGCCAAGATCCGCGAGGCCTTCGGCGGCCGGCTGCGCGCCTGCATCTCCGGCTCCGCCGCCCTCGCCCCCGAGATCGGCTACTTCTTCGCCGGCGCCGGCATCCACATCCTGGAGGGCTACGGCCTCACCGAGTCCTCCGCCGCCTCCTTCGTCAACCCCGGCGAGGCCTACCGCACCGGCACCGTCGGCAAGCCGCTCCCCGGCACCGAGGTCCGCATCGCCGACGACGGCGAGATCCTGCTCCGCGGCCCCGGCATCATGGAGGGCTACCACGGCCTGCCCGAGAAGACCGCCGAGGTCCTGGAGGCCGACGGCTGGTTCCACACCGGCGACATCGGCGAGCTGTCCGCCGACGGCTACCTGCGGATCACCGACCGCAAGAAGGACCTCATCAAGACCTCCGGCGGCAAGTACATCGCCCCGGCCGAGGTCGAGGGCCAGTTCAAGGCCGTCTGTCCGTTCGTCTCCAACATCCTCGTCCACGGCGCCGACCGGAACTACTGCACCGCCCTCATCTCCCTCGACGAGCCCAGCATCCTCGGCTGGGCCGCCGAGCACGGCCTGGGCGGCAAGCCGTACGCCGAGGTCGTCGCCGCCCCGGAGACCGTCACGCTCGTCCAGGGCTACGTGGACCGGCTCAACGAGGGCCTCCAGCGCTGGCAGACGATCAAGAAGTTCCGCCTGCTGCCCCGCGACCTCGACATCGAGCACGGCGAGCTCACCCCCTCGCTGAAGCTCAAGCGGCCCGTCGTGGAGCGCGAGTACAAGGCCCTCATCGAGGAGATGTACGAGGGCTCCCGCGAGGCCTGACCGCGCGCGGCCCGCTCCCACCCCGGGCGGTACGGGACAATGGACCCCATGCCTTCCGTACTGCCCGATGGTGAGCCCGTGCCCGAGGACGGGGCGCTGCCCCCGCACGCCCTGGAAGGGGCGGGGGAGCGGCCGCTCGGGTTCTATCTGCACGTGCCGTACTGCGCCACGCGGTGCGGCTACTGCGACTTCAACACCTACACCGCGAGCGAGCTGCGCGGTGCCGGGGGCGTGCTCGCCTCCCGGGACAATTACGCGGGGCAGGTCGCCGAGGAGGTCCGGCTCGCCCGGAAGGTCCTCGGCGACGACCCGCGGCCGGTGCGGACCGTCTTCGTCGGCGGCGGCACGCCGACCCTGCTGGCCGCCGGCGACCTCGTGCGGATGCTGGGGGCGATCCGGGACGAGTTCGGGCTCGCGGACGACGCCGAGGTGACCACCGAGGCCAACCCGGAGTCCGTGAACCCGGAGTACCTCGCCGAGCTGCGCGCCGGGGGGTTCAACCGGATCTCCTTCGGGATGCAGAGCGCCCGGCCGCACGTGCTGAAGATCCTCGACCGGACCCACACGCCGGGGCGGCCCGAGCAGTGCGTCGCGGAGGCGCGGGCGGCCGGCTTCGACCACGTCAACCTCGACCTGATCTACGGGACCCCCGGCGAGAGCGACGACGACTGGCGGGCCTCGCTGGACGCGGCCCTCGGCGCCGGACCGGACCACGTGAGCGCCTACGCCCTGATCGTCGAGGAGGGGACGCAGCTGGCGCGGCGGATCCGGCGCGGCGAGGTGCCGATGACCGACGACGACGTCCACGCGGACCGGTACCTGATCGCGGACGAGGCCTTCGAGAAGGCCGGGTTCTCCTGGTACGAGGTGTCCAACTGGGCCACCTCCGAGGCCGGGCGCTGCCTGCACAACGAGCTGTACTGGCGGGGCGCCGACTGGTGGGGCGCGGGCCCCGGCGCCCACTCGCACGTGGGCGGGGTGCGGTGGTGGAACGTCAAGCACCCCGGGGCGTACGCCGCCGCGCTCGGCGCCGGGAAGTCGCCCGGCGCGGGACGGGAGCTGCTGTCGGACGAGGACCGGCGGGTCGAGCGGATCCTGCTGGAGCTGCGCCTGCGGGAGGGCGTCGAGCTGACGCTGCTCAAGCCCGCGGGGCGGGCCGCTGCCGAGCGTGCGCTGGGGGACGGGCTGCTCGACGCGGAGCCGTACGCCGCCGGGCGGGCCGTGCTGACGCTGCGGGGGCGGCTGCTCGCGGACGCGGTGGTGCGGGACCTGGTGGACTGAGGGCGCGGCGCGCCGGGGCGCGGGTCCGGGCGCCGGAGCCCGGGCTCGGCTCGGCGCGCCGTTCCGTCGCGGGCATCCGTTCCCGCCCGGAGTCACCCCTCCGAGGGAGGAACGGGTGCCCGCGACGGGGGTCAGCCCACCGTCACGAAGTCGATCAGCTCCTCCACGCGGCCCAGCAGCTCCGGTTCCAGGTCCTTGTAGGACGTGACGCGCTTGAGGATGGCCTGCCAGACGGCGCCCGTGTTGTCGGCCGGCCAGCCCAGGGCCCGGCAGGTGCCCGTCTTCCAGTCCTGGTCCCGGGGGACCTCCGGCCAGGCGCGGATGCCGAGGACCGACGGCTTCACCGCCTGCCAGACGTCGACGTAGGGGTGGCCGACGACCAGGACGTGGTCCGAGGCGACCCGGGCGGCGATCCGGGACTCCTTGGAGCCGGGGACCAGGTGGTCGACCAGGACGCCCAGGCGGGCGTCCGGGCCCGGGGCGAAGTCGGCGACGATCTCCGGGAGGTGGTCCACGCCCTCCAGGTACTCCACGACCACGCCCTCGACGCGCAGGTCGTCGCCCCAGACCCGTTCGACCAGCTCCGCGTCGTGGCGGCCCTCCACGTAGATGCGGCTCGCCCGGGCCACCCGGGCCCGCGCGCCCGGGACGGCGATCGAGCCGGAGGCCGTACGGGCCGGGCGGGCCGGGCCGCCCGGCGCGGGGCGGACCAGCGTGACGACCCTGCCCTCAAGGAGGAAGCCGCGCGGGTCCAGCGGGAAGACGCGGTGCTTGCCGAAGCGGTCCTCCAGCGTCACCGTGCCCGCCTCGCAGCGGATCACCGCCCCGCAGAAGCCCGTCGACACCTCCTCGACCACCAGGTCCGGCTCGGCCGGAACCTCCGGGGCGGGGGCCCGCCTCTTCCAGGCGGGCGTCAGATCGGGGTCGTAGCTGCGCATTCCGGGGACGCTACGACACCCGGAAGCGGCGTGCCAGCTCATCGCGCTGGCGTCGGACGAAAGCCGCGTCGACGGCCGCGCCGTGGCCGGGGACGTACAGCGCGTCCTCGCCGCCGAGGGCGAGGAGCCGGTCGAGGGCGTCGGGCCAGCGGGCGCCGAACGCGTCGGGGCCCGCCTGGGGCTCGCCGGACTCCTCGACCAGGTCGCCGCAGAAGACGGTCTCGCGCTCGCCCGGGACCAGCAGGACCAGGTCGTGGCCGGTGTGGGCGGGACCCACGTTGGCCAGGAGGACCTGCCGGCCGCCCAGGTCGAGGGTCCGCTCGCCGGTGACGGTGTGGCGCGGGGCCACCAGGGCCTCCGCCGCCTCGGCCGCCGCCCGCTCCTCGACCCCCTGGCGCACCGCGTCCTCGTACAGCTCCTCCCGGCCCCGGGAGGAGCCGAGGAGCTCGTCCATGCCGACGGCGCCGAAGACCTCCGCGCCGGCGAAGGCGGCGGTGCCGAGGACGTGGTCGAAATGGGGGTGGCCGAGTGCGATGTGCGTCACGCGCCGGCCGCCGGTGATCGCCTCCGCCTGGGCCCTGATCCCGGCCCCCTCGGCGAGCGTGGCACCGGTGTCGTACAGCAGCACGGCCTTGTCCCCCACGACCAGTCCCGTGGTGGCGTCCCAGCCGGGGAGCCGCCGCCGGCCCACTCCGTCCGCCAGCCGTTCCCACCCCTGAGCCGCCCAGACCGCCTGTTCGATGTCCATGCGACCGACGCTAGCGGGTCCGCCTCCTTGCCAGGAGCGACCGGCCCGGCCGTACACTGGCCGGGGGTTTCCTGGCACTCGGGCAGGGCGAGTGCCAAATGCGGAGCAACCGGAACGGCTGGAACGGGAGGTGTGCGCGTGCTGAGCGAACGCAGACTCGAGGTGCTGCGCGCCATCGTCCAGGACTACGTCGGGACCGAGGAGCCGGTCGGTTCCAAGGCGCTCACCGAGCGCCACCGGCTCGGCGTCTCCCCGGCCACCGTGCGCAACGACATGGCGGTGCTGGAGGAGGAGGGCTATATCGCCCAGCCCCACACCAGCGCCGGACGGATCCCCACCGACAAGGGCTACCGCCTCTTCGTGGACCGGCTGGCCGGCGTCAAGCCGCTGTCGACCCCCGAGCGGCGCGCCATCCACAACTTCCTCGACGGGGCCGTGGACCTCGACGACGTCGTGGGCCGCACGGTGCGGCTGCTCGCGCAGCTGACCCGGCAGGTCGCCGTCGTCCAGTACCCGTCGCTGACCCGCTCCTCCATCCGGCACGTCGAGCTGCTGGCGCTGACCCCGGCGCGGCTGATGCTCGTCCTCATCACGGACACCGGCCGGGTCGAGCAGCGGGTGATCGACTGTCCCGCGCCCTTCGGCGAGACCTCCCTCGCCGATCTGCGGGCCCGGCTCAACAGCCGGGTCGGCGGCCGTCGCTTCGCCGACGTGCCGCAGCTGGTGCAGGACCTCCCCGAGTCCTTCGAGGAGCCCGAGGACCGCGCCACGGTCTCGACCGTGCTCGCGACCCTCCTCGAGACGCTCGTGGAGGAGCACGAGGAGCGGCTGATGATCGGCGGCACCGCCAATCTCACCCGCTTCGGACACGACTTCCCCCTGACCATCAGGCCCGTCCTGGAGGCACTCGAGGAGCAGGTCGTGCTCCTCAAGCTCCTCGGCGAGGTCAAGGAATCGGGCATGACCGTACGCATCGGGCACGAGAACGCCTATGAAGGGCTGAACTCCACGTCCGTCGTCTCGGTCGGCTACGGTTCGGGCGGCGAGGCAGTCGCCAAACTCGGCGTGGTCGGACCGACCCGCATGGACTACCCCGGAACGATGGGAGCGGTACGCGCAGTGGCACGTTACGTCGGACAGATCCTGGCGGAGTCGTAAGTGGCCACGGACTACTACGCCACACTCGGCGTACGCCGCGACGCGTCCCAGGACGAGATCAAGAAGGCCTTCCGCCGCCTCGCCCGCGAGCTTCACCCGGACGTCAACCCGGACCCGAAGACGCAGGAGCGGTTCAAGGAGATCAACGCCGCCTACGAGGTCCTGTCGGACCCGCAGAAGAAGCAGGTCTACGACCTCGGCGGCGACCCGCTGTCCAGCTCCGGCGGGGGCGGCGCGGGCGGCTTCGGGGCCGGTGGCTTCGGCAACTTCTCCGACATCATGGACGCCTTCTTCGGCACGGCCTCGCAGCGCGGACCGCGCTCGCGGACCCGCCGCGGCCAGGACGCCATGATCCGCCTGGAGATCGACCTCAACGAGGCGGCCTTCGGCACCACCAAGGACATCCAGGTCGACACGGCCGTCGTCTGCACCACCTGTTCGGGTGAGGGCGCCGCCCCCGGCACCTCCGCGCAGACCTGTGACATGTGCCGCGGCCGCGGCGAGGTGTCGCAGGTGACCCGATCCTTCCTCGGCCAGGTCATGACCTCCCGGCCCTGCCCCCAGTGCCAGGGCTTCGGCACCGTCGTCCCGACCCCGTGCCCCGAGTGCGCGGGCGACGGCCGGGTCCGCTCGCGCCGCACGCTGACGGTCAAGATCCCGGCCGGCGTCGACAACGGCACCCGGATCCAGCTCGCGGGCGAGGGCGAGGTCGGCCCCGGCGGCGGCCCCGCCGGCGACCTGTACGTCGAGATCCAGGAGACCCCGCACGAGGTCTTCCAGCGGCGCGGCGACGACCTGCACTGCACGGTCACCCTCCCGATGACGGCGGCGGCGCTCGGCACCAAGGTGCAGCTCCAGACGCTCGACGGGCTGGAGGAGATCGACATCCGTCCGGGCACCCAGTCGGGCCAGTCGGTCCCGCTGCACGGCCGGGGCATCACCCACCTGCGGGGCAACGGCCGCGGCGACCTGATCGTCCACGTCGAGGTGCAGACCCCGTCGAAGCTCGACCCCGAGCAGGAGCGCCTGCTGCGCGAGCTGGCCAAGCTGCGGGGCGAGGAGCGGCCCACGGGCCAGTTCCAGCCGGGCCAGCAGGGCCTGTTCTCGCGTCTGAAGGACGCGTTCAACGGGCGTACGTGACCGCGGAAGGACGCGTTCGACGGGCGTACGTGATCTCTGGGTGAGAGGGGCGGCACTCTGAGTGCCGCCCCTTTCCCGTGCCCGGGAACGGGCATGACACGATGCCCATATGTCCACCACCGAGCTGAACGATCTCTTCCGGTACCCGATCGTGCAGGCCCCCATGGCGGGTGGCGCTTCCTGTCCCGAACTCGTCGGCGCCGTCTGCGAGGCCGGTGCGCTCGGTTTCCTCGCCGCCGGCTACAAGACGGCCGGCAGCCTCTACCAGGAGATCAAGCAGGTCCGCGGGCTGACCGGAAAGCCCTTCGGCGTCAACGTCTTCATGCCCCAGGGCGGCCCCACCGCCGACCCCGCGGCCATCGAGGTCTACCGCCACCAGCTCGCCGGCGAGGCCGGGTGGTACGAGACCCCGCTCGGCGACACCGACGGCGGCCGGGACGACGGGTACGACGCCAAGCTGGCGATCCTCCTGGAGGACCCGGTCCCCGTCGTCTCCTTCACCTTCGGCTGTCCGAAGCCCGAGACCTTCGAGGCCTTCGCCCGCGCCGGTACGTACACGATCGTCACCGTCACCTCCGCCGAGGAGGCCAGGACCGCACGGGAGGCCGGGGCCGACGCGCTGTGCGTCCAGGGCGTCGAGGCGGGCGGCCACCAGGGCTCGTACCGCGACGACCCCGCCGAGGACCAGTCCGGCACCGGCCTGCTCGCCCTGCTCGCCCAGGTCGGGGAGGCCACCGAGCTGCCGCTCGTCGCCGCCGGCGGCCTGATGCGCGGCGCGCAGATCGCCGCCGTCCTCGCCGCCGGAGCCGGCGCCGCCCAGCTCGGCACCGCCTTCCTCGTCTGCCCCGAGTCCGGCGCCCACCCGCTGCACAAGCGGGCCCTGACCGACCCGCTCTTCCACCGCACCGCCCTCACCCGGGCCTTCTCCGGCCGGCCCGCCCGCGGCCTCGTCAACCGCTTCATGCGCGAGCACGGGCGGTACGCCCCCGCCGCCTACCCGGAGATCCACCACCTCACCGCCCCGCTGCGGAAGGCCGCCGCCACCGCCGGAGACGCCCAGGGCATGGCCCTGTGGGCCGGCCAGGGCCACCGGCTGGCCCGCGAGCTGCCCGCCGCGGAACTCGTCGGCGTCCTCGCCGCCGAACTCGACACCGCCCTCACCGACCTCGCCGACCCGGCCTTCAGGAGTGCCCCATGACCGCCCCCGTCTTCGTCGTCGACGCCGTCCCCGGCGCCGGCACCTTCGTCCTGGAGGGGCCCGAGGGGCGGCACGCCGTCTCCGTGAAGCGGCTCCAGGCCGGCGAGGCACTCGTCCTCACCGACGGCCGGGGCCACTGGGCCGAGTGCGCGGTGCGGGACACCGAGGGCAAGGACCGGCTGACCGTCGAGGTGACGGCCGCGCACGAGGAGCCCGGGGAGGAGCCGCGGATCACCGTCGTCCAGGCCCTGCCCAAGGGCGACCGGGGCGAACTGGCCGTCGAGACCATGACCGAGACCGGCGTCGACGCGATCGTGCCGTGGGCGGCCTCCCGCTGCATCACCCAGTGGCGCGGCGACCGCGGCCTCAAGGCGCTCGCCAAGTGGCGCTCCACCGCCCGCGAGGCCGGAAAGCAGTCCCGCCGCACCCGCTTCCCCGAGGTCGCCGACCTCATGACCACCAAGCAGGTCGCCCAGCTGCTCGCCGGCGCCGACTTCGCGGCCGTGCTCCACGAGGACCGCGACCACCCGAGCGGCGCCCTCGCCACCGCCGAACTCCCCGCGAAGGGCTCGATCGTGCTGGTCGTCGGCCCCGAGGGCGGCGTCTCCCCGGAGGAGCTGGCCGTCTTCGAGGCGGCGGGGGCGAAGCCGTACCGCCTCGGCCGGAGCGTGCTGCGGACCTCCACGGCGGGCACGGCGGCCACCGCCCTCGTCCTCGCCCGCACCGGCCGCTGGAGCTGAGCCCGGCCTCGCGGGGGACCCGCTGTCCAAGCGCCCCGGGTCTTTTCTAGGCTGGCCCCCATGGCCGACGAGTCCCCCCTGATCAGCAGTCTGCGCGCCGCGCTCGCCGCCGCCCCCGGCGACGTGCCCCTGCGCCTCCACTTCGCCGAACTCCTCCTCGCCCAGGGGCGGAACGACGAGGCCGTCGCCGAGGCCGCCGTCGCCCTCCAGCACGCGCCGGGGGACGCGGACGCCCGCGCGCTCATGGTCCGCGCCATGGGGATGCCGCCGGCGGCGCCCGAGCCCCCGGCCGTACGGCCCGAGACCGCGGAGCCGCCCGCGCCCGGTCCCGTACGACCGCCCGCGCCCGGTCCCGGGCCGGCCGAGCCGAAGCCCTCCTTCGACTGGGCCGCCGCCGAGGAGCAGGTTTCCGACCTCGTCGGCCCGCGGTTCCTGGAGGAGCCGCAGGCCGACGGCGGGGACGGGCTCGCCGGGGACGCCGCCGCCTGGGACGTGGACGCCCCCGGGGCGGTGCGCCTCGCCGACGTCGGCGGCATGACCGACGTCAAGGACCGGCTCGAAGCCGCCTTCCTCGCCCCCATGCGCAACCCGGAACTGCGCCGGCTCTACGGCAAGTCGCTCCGCGGCGGGCTCCTCCTCTACGGCCCTCCCGGCTGCGGCAAGACCTTCATCGCCCGGGCCGTCGCCGGCGAACTCGGCGCGAACTTCCTCACCGTGTCGCTCTCCGACGTCCTCGACATGTGGATCGGGGCCTCCGAGAAGAACATCCACGACATCTTCGAGACCGCCCGCCGCCAGGCCCCCTGCGTCGTCTTCCTCGACGAGCTGGACGCCCTCGGCGGCAAGCGCTCCCGCACCCACAGCAACGGGCTGCGCAACGTCGTCAACCAGCTCCTCACCGAACTCGACGGCATCGCCTCCGGCGCCGGCAACGAGGGCGTCTTCGTCCTCGCCGCCACCAACGTGCCCTGGGACGTCGACCTCGCCCTGCGCCGCCCCGGCCGCCTCGACCGCACCCTCCTCGTGCTGCCGCCCGACGCCGCCGCCCGCGAGGCGATCCTCCGCTACCACCTGCGCGAGCGGCCCATCGAGGCCGTCGACCTCGGCAAGCTCGTCAAGGTCACCGAGGACTTCTCCGGTGCCGACCTCGCCCACCTGTGCGAGACCGCCGCCGAGGCCGCCCTCCTGGACTCCGCCCGCACCGGCTCCGTCCGCCTCATCACCACCAAGGACCTGCTCGGCGCCGCCAAGCAGCTCCGGCCGTCCACCGAGCCCTGGTTCGCCGCCGCGCGGAACGTCGCCATGTTCGCCAACGAGGGCGGCCTCTACGACGACCTCCTCGCCTACCTGAAGCGGAAGCGCAAGCTGTGACCACCCCCGCCACGCCCGCCGGACCCGCCACGCCCTCCGCGCTCGCCCGGGCCGAGGCGCTGTACGAGGCCGGGCGGTACGAGCAGGCCGGCGAACTCGCGGCCCGGCACCTCGCCGAGGACCCCGAGGACGCCGACGCGCTCACCCTGCTCGCCCGGTGCCGGCACCGGGCGGGGGACCACACGACCGCCCTCGCCGCCGTCGAGCAGGCCCTGCGCGCCGAGCCCGAGCTGGTCATGGCGCACCTGATGCGCACCCAGATCCTGCTCGCCCTCAAGCGGTACGGGGAGGCCGAGGCCGCCGCCCACCGCACGGTCGAGCTGGCGCCGCGGTTCTGGGGCAGCCACTACGCGCTCGGCACCGCGCTCGCCGAGACCGCCGAGGCCGGCCGCGGCCGCGACCTCGCCAGGACCACCGCCGCCTACGAGGCCGCGCGGACCGCCGTCGCCCTCGGCCCGGAGGAGGACGCCGCCCACTTCCTCGTCGGCCTCACCGCCCAGCGGCGCGGCGACCACGCCACCGCCCGGCGGGCGTACGAGACCACCCTGCGGCTCAACCCGCAGAGCAGCGAGGCCCACAACAACCTCTCCCTGCTGAGGCTCCGCCGCCGCTGGCTGCGGCGCGGCGCCTGGACCCAGGCCGCCGAGGGCTTCGTCGCCTCCGCCGCCCTCGACCTCACCGACCGCAAGGCCCGCTTCAACCTGGAGGCGATGGCCTGGGGCACCGCCGCCGGCGCCCGCTGGGTCGCCCTGCTCGGCTTCCTCGCCTCCGCGCTCGGCTCCGCCCCCGTCCGCACCGGCGCGACCGGCGCCGACGCCGTCGTGCCCTTCGCCGTCGGCGCCGTCGTGCTCGTCGGGGCCTGGGCCGGCTGGGCCGTGTGGATGGCCCGCCGGGTGCCGCCCCGGCTGCGCCGCCCGCTGCTGCTGGTCGCCCGCAACTGCCGGCCGGTGCTCGCCATGGCCGCCGCCGTGGGCCTGCTCGGCCTGTACTCGGCGGTCACCCTGGCGCTCTGGTCCTTCGACGCCGGGGTCGTCGGGGCGCTCGGCACCCCGCTCTTCTGGGCCGTGGTCATCACGTACTGGGTGAGCCGCTCGGCCCTCAACCGGCGGATGCCCAAGGACTGACGGGGCCGCCGGATAGCATGCGCAGGTACTGACCACCCGAGGGCGAGGAGGCCCGGAGCATGGCCGGAGAGCCGCAGAGCGACTGCCTGTTCTGCAAGATCGTGGCAGGGGAGGTGCCGGCGACGCTCGTCCGCGAGACGGAGACCACGCTGGCCTTCCGCGACATCAACCCGCAGGCGCCCACCCACGTGCTCGTCATCCCGCGCCTCCACTACCCGGACGCCGCCTCGCTCGCCGCCGCCGCGCCGAGCGTCGCCGCCGACGTGCTGCGCGAGGCCGGCGAGGTCGCCGAGCAGGAGAAGGTCGACGGCAGCGGCTACCGCATCGTCCTCAACACCGGCGCCGGCGCCGGCCAGACCGTCTTCCACGCGCACGCGCACGTGCTGGGCGGCCGCGGCCTCAACTGGCCCCCCGGATAGGACCGGCCCGTGTCCGTCCGCGAACTCGTCGTCCTCGGCACCGCCAGCCAGGTCCCGACCCGGCACCGCAACCACAACGGCTACCTGCTGCGCTGGGACGGCCACGGCCTCCTCTTCGACCCCGGCGAGGGCACCCAGCGCCAGATGCTGCGCGCCGGGGTCGCCGCGCACGACCTGAACCGGATCTGCGTCACGCACTTCCACGGCGACCACTCGCTCGGCCTGGCCGGGGTGATCCAGCGGATCAACCTCGACCAGGTCCCGCACCAGGTCACCGCGCACTACCCGGAGAGCGGCCGGCACTTCTTCGAGCGGCTGCGGTACGCCACCGCCTACCGCGAGTCCGTCGAACTGGCCGAGGCACCGGTCGCGCGGGACGGCGTCCTCGCCGTCACCGAGGCCTTCACCCTGGAGGCCCGCCGCCTCTCCCACCCCGTCGAGTCCTTCGGCTACCGGCTGGTCGAGCCCGACGGGCGGCGGCTGCTGCCCGCGCGGCTCGCCGCGCACGGCATCGAGGGCCCCGACGTGGGCCGGATCCAGCGCGAGGGCGTCCTCGACGGCGTCACCCTGGACGAGGTGAGCGAGGTCCGGCGCGGGCAGCGCTTCGCCTTCGTCATGGACACCCGGCTCTGCGACGGCGTGCACGCCCTCGCGGAGGGCGCCGACCTGCTGGTCATCGAGTCGACCTTCCTCGACGCGGACGTCCGCCTCGCCGAGGACCACGGCCACCTCACCGCCGGCCAGGCCGCCGCCGTCGCCCGCGACGCGGGCGTGCGGCACCTCGTCCTCACCCACTTCTCGCAGCGCTACTCCGACCCGGAGGAGTTCGAACGGCAGGCCAGGGCCGCCGGATTCGAGGGCGAGCTGAGCATTGCCCAGGACCTCATGCGGGTCCCCGTACCGAAGAGATAGAGCACCACCCATGCCCCTCCCCAAGGCGGAACTGCACCTCCACATCGAAGGCACCCTCGAACCCGAGCTGGCCTTCGCGCTCGCCGAGCGGAACGGGGTGACGCTGCCGTACGCGGACACCGCCGGGCTGCGCGAGGCGTACCGCTTCAGCGACCTCCAGTCCTTCCTGGACCTGTACTACGCCCTGATGGCGGTCCTGCGGACCCCCGAGGACTTCACCGACCTCGCCGACGCCTACCTGGAGCGGGCCGCCGCCCAGGGCGTCCGGCACGCCGAGATCTTCTTCGACCCGCAGGCGCACACCTCCCGCGGCGTCCCGATCGGCACCGTGATCGAGGGCCTGGCGGCCTCCCTCGACCGGGCCGAGGAGCGGTACGGGGTCTCCACCCGGCTCATCCTGTGCTTCCTGCGCGACGAGTCCGCCGAGTCGGCCCTCGCCACCCTGGAGGCCGCGAAGCCGTACCTGGACCGGATCACCGGCGTCGGCCTCGACTCGGCCGAGGTCGGCCACCCGCCGGCGAAGTTCCGCGAGGTCTACGAGGAGGCCGCCCGGCTCGGCCTGCGCCGGGTCGCCCACGCGGGCGAGGAGGGCCCGGCGGCGTACGTCCGCGAGGCCCTCGACGTCCTCGGCGTGGAGCGGATCGACCACGGCCTGCGCTGCATGGAGGACCCGGAGCTGGTCGAGCGCCTCGCCCGCGAGCGGATCCCGCTCACCCTCTGCCCGCTGTCGAACGTCCGGCTCCGGGTGATCGACACCCTCGCCGACCACCCGCTGCGGGAGATGCTGGACGCGGGGCTGCTGGTGACGGTGAACTCCGACGACCCGGCCTACTTCGGCGGCTACGCCGGCGACAACTACGACGGCGTCCGCGACGCCCTGGCGCTGGAACCGGAGCAGCTGCGCACCCTGGCCCGGCACTCCTTCGAGGCCTCCTTCCTGGAGGACGACGAACCCCGCCGGGCCCGCTACCTCGCCGAGGTGGAGGCGTACCGCTTCTAGCGGCGGCGCAGCCCCGCTGCGGACCGTGAACCGGCACGGCGGGCTGTGCCCGGCCGTGGCGGACGCGGGGGCGGAGTCCGGGCGGCCGTCCACCGGGTGCCCTGCGATCCGTCCGCCGAGCGCCTCCGGTGGCTCGCGCCCCTCCGACTTGGGCGCCCGTCAGCCCCGGTCCGACGGGCGGGCCAGACGGAAGGCGGACCGGACGGGACGGCGGCGGGCGGGTGCCGGGGCCGGGATCGTGGCGATCTGCTGCTCCGGGGCGCCGACCTGGGGCAGCAGGGCCGTCGTCGCGGGCGCCGCGCCCGCCACGAACGCGGCGGGGGCGCCGCCCCGGCGGCGGATCGAGCCGGGGACCAGGGGGCGGCCGGAGGCGTGCCGGGCCACCGCCGTCATGGGGACGGCCACCAGCAGCAGGAGACCGGCCAGGACCGCGCCCATGCCCGGGTAGCCGGCCGTCTCGGAGAGGACGCTGCCGGCCAGCGGGCCGCAGGCCGTGCCGAGCGAGGACGCCGAGCCGACCAGGACGGCCCAGCGGCCGCGCGGGTCGAGGGAGGCGGCGAGGCCCAGGAGGTAGGAGAGGACCACCGGGTAGACGGCGTTCCACAGGATCTCGCCGGCCGCGAAGGAGGCCAGGCCGCCGGCGGCCGAGCTGAGCAGCACGCAGGCCGCGATCAGGACCGTGCCGGCGCCGATCGGCACCGCGCGGCCGAGCCGTGAGCCGAGCGCCCCCGCGGCCGTGACCCCGGCGAGGCCCGCGCCGAGCGCCAGCGCGAAGACCGCGCCGACGGTCACCTCGGAGAGCCCCGCCTGGCCGGTGCCGATCCGGCCGCTCACGCCCCAGAGGGCGTTCTGGGCGAGGGACCAGCAGAGGAGGCAGCCGGCCAGCACGGCGCCCGCCCGGCGGTACGGCAGCGGTCCCGCCGCCGGGGCCCGCATCCCGCGGGCGCCCCGGTCCGCCCGGACGGTCCCCGGCAGCCGGCCGGTGACCGGCCAGACCAGCACCGCCGCGCAGGCCAGCGCGAGGAGCGGCAGGGAGTGGCCGCCGCCGAGCCGGGGCAGCGTCAGGTAGAGCGCGCCGGCCGTGGCCGAGACCGACAGCAGGCCCAGGGTGGAGGCCCGCTGCGGGTCGGGCCGCCCGGCGATCCCGGAGGCCGCCACCGCCGTCGCCGTGCCCGAGCCGAAGCCGCCGAGGACCACCCCGGCGACCACCAGCGGCAGGGTGCCGGTCGCGGCGGCGGAGCCGTACCCCAGGGCCATCGCGAGCAGTCCGAGGCGGGCCGTCCGGCGCGGGCCGATCCGCTCCACGCGCGCGGCGAGCGTGAAGCCGGCGGAGGCGGAGCCGAGCAGCAGCACCGAACCGACCAGGCCGGCCTGGGAGGGGCCGAGGCCGAGTCCGGCGGCGAGCCGGCCGACGACGGTCGGCAGCAGATACGGGGCGAGGTAACCGGCCGAGAAGAGGGCGACGAGGGCGGCGAGGGCCCCTCGGGCGCGTGGGCGCGACGGCATGGGCGTTCCAGGAACTGAACGGGGGAATGAGACGGCGCCCGGTGATCCACGGGGTCGCGGCACCATGTGTATCAAGCAACCGAATGGGCGGAGAAGGCACTCTCCCCCGATTCGTCCTGTGATACGGGACACAATCGGTTTGGATGGGGAGATCCGGGGTATCCAGCGGCGATCCGTCGCGTCACCCCTGCCTCCCCGGCCCCATCGGGCACACTGTCCGGATCGGCACCCGGTGCCGATCCCGCCGCACCACGACCGGGGAGTTCGCCGTGAGCACAGCCAGCGGAGACCAGCGCGAGGACGAGCGCGAGGACGAGCGCGGGGGCCGGCGCGCGGAGCCGTACGGCCCCGAGGCCGGCATCGACCCGCTGGAGACCGTCCGCGAGCCCGCCGACCCGGCCTGCGACGTCTTCCTCACCGGCACCGTCTTCCTCGACATCGTCTTCACCGGCCTCGACAGCGCCCCCGTGCGCGGCACCGAGTCCTGGGCCCGCGGCATGGGCTCCAGCCCCGGCGGCGTCGCCAACATGGCCACCGCCCTCGCCCGCCTCGGCCTGCGCACCTCCCTCGCCGCCGCCTTCGGCGACGACCACTACGGCGAGTACTGCTGGGACGCCCTCGAACAGGGCGAGGGCATCGACCTCTCGCTCTCCCGCACCGTCGCCGGCTGGCACTCCCCGGTCACCGTCTCCATGGCCTACGAGGGCGAGCGCACGATGGTCTCCCACGGCCACGAGGCGCCCCGCCCCGACGGCGCCCCGGTCCGCCCGCCGCGCGCCCGCGCCGCCGTCGCCTCCCTCGCCCCCGGCCGCACCGAGGAGTGGGTCGCCCGCGCCGCCCGCGACGGCGCCCGGGTCTTCGCCGACGTCGGCTGGGACGACACCGGCCGCTGGGACCTGGCCGGCCTCACCGACCTGGAGCACTGCGAGGCCTTCCTGCCCAACGCCGCCGAGGCGATGCGCTACACCCGCACCGACTGCCCCCGCGCCGCCGCCCGGGCCCTCGCCGACAAGGTCCGCTACGCCGTGGTCACCCTCGGAGCCGAGGGCGCCTACGCCGTCGACGGCGCCACCGGCGAGACCGCCGAGGTCCCCGCCATCCGCGTCGAGGCCCTCGACCCCACCGGCGCCGGCGACGTCTTCGTCGCCGGATTCGTCACCGGCACCCTCGCCGACTGGCCGCTCGCCGACCGGCTCGCCTTCGCCGGCCTCACCGCCGCCCTCTCCGTCCAGGAGTTCGGCGGCTCCCTCTCCGCCCCCACCTGGACCGAGATCGCCGCCTGGTGGCAGCACGTCCAGCACGACGACCGCCAGGACCCCGAGGCGCTGCGCGCCCGCTACGCCTTCCTGGAGGACCTCCTCCCCGCCCCCGCCCGCCCCTGGCCGCCCCGCCGGGCGGTGCCCACCATCGGCTTCCGGGCGGCGGTCCCGTAAACCGCTTCGGACACGGCGGCCCCAGGTCGTAGGCTGGGGAGCGAGAGGTTGTCGAGCAGCGAGAACCGCGCAGCAGGAGGTAGGCGCAGGCCAGAGGGCCGGCCCATGACGCAGACACCCACAGCTCCCCACGGAACGCCGGGCGAGGCCCGGGCCCACTTCGCGGTGCCCGCCAAGCACCCCATGGTCACCGTCCTCGGTTCCGGCGACTCCCTGCTCCGGGTCATCGAGCAGGCCTTCCCCCGGGTGGACATCCACGTCCGGGGCAACCAGGTCAGCGCGGTCGGCGACGCCGTCGAAGTCGCCCTCGTCCAGCGCCTGTTCGACGAGATGATGCTGGTGCTCCGCACCGGACAGCCGATGACGGAGGACGCAGTGGAACGCTCCATCGCCATGCTCAAGGCGAGCGAGGACGGCGAAGGCACGGACGAGACCCCGGCGGAGGTGCTCACCCAGAACATCCTGTCCAGCCGGGGCCGCACCATCCGCCCCAAGACGCTCAACCAGAAGCGGTACGTCGACGCCATCGACAAGCACACGATCGTCTTCGGCATCGGCCCCGCGGGCACCGGCAAGACCTACCTGGCCATGGCCAAGGCCGTGCAGGCCCTCCAGTCCAAGCAGGTCACCCGGATCATCCTGACCCGCCCGGCGGTCGAGGCCGGCGAGCGGCTCGGCTTCCTGCCCGGCACGCTCTACGAGAAGATCGACCCGTACCTGCGCCCGCTCTACGACGCCCTGCACGACATGCTCGACCCGGACTCCATCCCCAAGCTGATGGCGAGCGGGACGATCGAGGTCGCGCCGCTGGCGTACATGCGCGGACGCACGCTCAACGACGCGTTCATCATCCTCGACGAGGCGCAGAACACGAACCCCGAGCAGATGAAGATGTTCCTCACCCGGCTCGGCTTCGACTCGAAGATCGTCATCACCGGTGACGTGACCCAGGTCGACCTGCCGAACGGCACGAAGAGCGGCCTGCGGCAGGTCCAGGAGATCCTGGACGGGGTCGACGACGTCCACTTCTCGCGGCTCACGTCCCACGATGTCGTCCGGCACAAGCTCGTCGGCCGTATCGTCGACGCGTACGAGAAGTACGACAGCGCCAACGAGCAGCGCACCGGCCGCAACGGGAAGTAGAAGCACCGCACATGTCGATCGACGTCAACAACGAGTCCGGCACCGAGGTCGACGAGCAGGCGATCCTCGACGTCGCCCGCTACGCCCTCGGGCGCATGCGCATCCACCCGCTCTCCGAGCTCTCGGTGATCGTGGTGGACGCGGAGGCGATGGAGCAGCTCCACATCCAGTGGATGGACCTCCCCGGACCGACGGACGTCATGTCCTTCCCGATGGACGAGCTGCGCCCGCCGGCCAAGGACGACGAGGAGCCCCCGCAGGGGCTCCTCGGCGACATCGTGCTCTGCCCCGAGGTCGCCAAGAAGCAGGGCGAGGACGCCCCCACCCGGCACTCCATGGACGAGGAGCTCCAGCTCCTCACCGTCCACGGCGTCCTCCACCTGCTCGGCTACGACCACGAGGAGCCGGACGAGAAGGCCGAGATGTTCGGCCTCCAGGCCGCCATCGTCGACGGCTGGCGCGCCGAGCGGGGCCTCACCGGCCCGTCCCCGGCCCCCACCGTCAACTGACCCCGCGCGCCCGATGAGCATCCAGCTGATCCTCGGCGCGGTCGCCCTGGTCGTCGTCGCCTGGCTCGCCGCCTGCGCCGAGGCCGGGCTCGCCCGCGTCTCCGGCTTCCGCGCCGCCGAGGCCGTCCGTTCCGGACGGCGCGGCGCCGAGAAGCTCGCACAGGTCGCCTCCGACCCCACCCGCTACCTCAACGTGGCGCTGCTCGTCCGCGTCGCCTGCGAGATGGCGGCCGGCGTCCTCGTCACCTACGCCTGCCTGGAGTACTTCCCGGAGACCTGGGAGGCGCTGCTCGTCGCGATCGCCGTGATGGTCCTGGTGAGCTACGTGGCCGTCGGCGTCTCGCCGCGCACCATCGGCCGCCAGCACCCGCTGAACACCGCCACGGCCGCCGCGTACGTCCTCGTCCCGCTGGCCCGGATCATGGGCCCGATCCCGCAGCTGCTGATCCTCATCGGCAACGCGCTGACCCCGGGCAAGGGCTTCCGCAAGGGCCCCTTCGCCTCCGAGGCCGAGCTGCGGGCGATGGTCGACCTCGCCGAGCAGGAGTCGCTGATCGAGGACGAGGAGCGCCGCATGGTGCACTCGGTCTTCGAGCTCGGCGACACGCTCGTGCGGGAGGTCATGGTGCCCCGCACCGACCTCATCTGCATCGAGCGGTACAAGACCGTCCGGCAGGCCCTCACCCTCGCCCTGCGCTCCGGCTTCTCCCGCATCCCGGTGACCGGCGAGAACGAGGACGACATCGTCGGGATCGTGTACCTCAAGGACCTGGTCCGCAAGACGCACATCAACCGCGACGCCGAGGCCGACCTGGTCTCCACCGCGATGCGCGCGGCGGCCTTCGTCCCCGACACCAAGAACGCCGGCGACCTGCTGCGCGAGATGCAGCAGGAGCGCAACCACGTCGCCGTCGTCATCGACGAGTACGGCGGCACGGCCGGCATCGTCACCATCGAGGACATCCTGGAGGAGATCGTCGGCGAGATCACCGACGAGTACGACCGGGAGCTGCCGCCGGTCCAGGAGCTCGGCGACGACCGCCACCGGGTCACCGCCCGCCTCGACATCGGCGACCTGGGCGAGCTGTACGGCTTCGGCCCCGACGAGTTCGACGACGAGGACGTGGAGACGGTGGGCGGGCTGCTCGCCAAGGCCCTCGGCCGCGTCCCCATCTCCGGCGCCTCCGCCGTCGTCGCCCTGCCGGACGGGCGGGAGCTGCGGCTGACCGCCGAGGCCCCGGCCGGCCGCCGGAACAAGATCGTCACCGTGCTCGTCGAGCCGGTCGTCCCGGCCGGCGCGGAGGAGGAGGGCGGGGCATGACCCCCGAGCAGCTGCGCGCCTTCTGCCTGGAGTTCGAGGACGCCGGCGAGGAGTTCCCCTTCGGCCCCGACACCTCGGTCTTCAAGGTGGCCGGGAAGCTCTTCGCGCTGACACGGCTGGACGCCGAGCCGCTGCGGGTCAACCTGAAGTGCGATCCGGAGGACGCCGTACGGCTCCGCGAGGAGCATCCGGCGATCACCCCCGGCTACCACATGAACAAGCGCCACTGGAACACGGTCGAGGTGGCCGGGCTCCCGGACCGGATGGTCCGGGAGCTCGTCGAGGACTCGTACGACCTGGTCGTCGCGGGCCTGCCGAAGGCGGTGCGGCTCCGGCTCGACCGGCCGTAGCTCAGCGGGAGCGGCGCAGGCCCAGGGCGATCAGGACCGCCGCGCCGAGCACGATCGCCGCGTCCAGGGCGATGACCGTGCGCACCCCCTCGTAGAGGCTTTCGCCGGTGGTGGCCAGGACGCCCAGCATCGGGATGCCGACGGTGAGGCCGACCTGCTGGGTGGTGGTGACCAGGCCGGTCGCCAGGCCCTGCTCCTCGTCCCGCACGCCCGAGGTGACCGTCAGGCCGTACGAGATGATCGCGCCGAGGTGGAACATCGAGGCGAGGGTGACCGCGACGGTCGCCACGACCGCGCCGGAGCGCTCGCCGATCCCGAGCAGCCCCGCCGTGAGGACCGCCTGCCCGGCGAGCGAGACGGCGAGGGTGCGGCGGGCGCCGATCCGCCCGACGACCTTCGGCGTGAGCGTCCCCGCGAGGACCGAGAACAGGCCCTGGATCCCGAAGACGACGCCCGTGGCGAAGGCCGACAGGCCCAGCGTGGACTGGAGGTAGAGGGTCAGGACGAAGACGATCGTCGACATCGTCGAGAAGGTGACGAGCCCGCCGAGGTTGCCGAAGGCGACCGTGCGCCGGCGGAGCATCGGCAGCGAGACCAGCGGCGCCGGGTGGCGGGCCTCGACGGCCACGAAGGCGGCCAGCAGGAGCACTCCGCCGGCCAGGGCGACGAGCACGTCGGCGCCGCCGAAGCCGCGCTCGGCGGCGGTGGTCAGGGCGTAGATGAGGGCGAGCAGGCCGCCGGTGACGGTGACCGCGCCGGGCACGTCCAGCCGGGGGCGGTCCGGGGTGCGGGACTCGGTGAGCAGGCCGGGGGCGAGCGGCAGCACGGCGAGCGTGAAGACGGCGAGCAGGCCCATGGTGGAGCGCCAGCCCAGGGTGTCGGTCATGACGCCGCCGAGGACCATGCCGATGGTGAAGCCCAGCGACATCAGGGTGCCGGAGATGCCGAGGGCCCGGTCGCGCAGCGGCCCCTCCGGGAAGGAGGTGGTGAGCAGCGACATGCCGGTGGGCACGATCGCGGCGGCGCCGACGCCCTGGAGGGCGCGGCCGGCGAGGAAGGAGGCCGGGTCCCAGGCGACGGTGGCGAGCACGGACGCGGCGGCGAAGAGCCCGAGGCCGCCGAGGAAGAGCCGCTTGCGGCCGTAGAGGTCGCCGATCCGCCCGAACAGGAGCAGGAAGCCGCCCGAGGGGAGGGCGAAGGCGGTGACGGCCCACTGGAGGGCGGAGCGGTCGAGGCCGAGGTCGGCACCGAGGACGGGGAGGGCGACGTTGAGGACGGAGAAGTCGAGCGCCACGATGAACTGGGCGGCGCAGAGCACGAAGAGGACGAGCCGGGAGCGGCCGGTGAGGGCGGGGGCCGGCGGCGCGGGGACGGCGGGGGCGGGCGGGGGAGAGGACACGGTTGCCATGACCACGACTCTCGTGGTCCGGGAACAACGCCGGGGAGCGGGAACTTATCCTGTTGGTCGCACCACCAGGCGTCCGGGGGAGGAAGCACACGTGGTCACAGCGGCGGAGAGCGCCGGGGGCAAGGCGCACCGGCTGGCGGAGCTGCGCGAGTTCCTGATGAGCCGCCGGGCCCGGGTCACCCCGGCCGAGGCGGGGCTCCCGGACGGCGGCGGCAGACGGCGCACGCCCGGGCTGCGCCGGGAGGAGGTCGCCGTCCTCGCCGGGGTCGGCGTCAGCTGGTACCAGTGGCTGGAGCAGGGCCGGGACATCACCGTCTCCCCGCAGGTCCTGGACTCGGTGGCGCGGGTGCTGCGGCTGAGCCCGGCGGAGCGCCGGCACCTGTACGTCCTGGCGGCGCTGAACCCGCCGGCCCTCGAAGCGGCCCCGGAGGACCGGGACATGTGCGACGGGCTGCGGCGGCTGATCGAGGCGTGGATGCCCTTCCCCGCGCACATCATGGACGTGTACTGGAACACGGTGATGTACAACGACGCGGCGGCGGCCGTGCTCGGGATGCGCCCGGACGTCACCCGGAACTGCCTGATCGACTTCTTCACCGACGAGATGTACCGGGCGCGGATGCGCGGCTGGGAGGAGCTGGCGCCGAGCATCGTGGCGCAGTTCCGGTCGGCCTGCTCGGAGTGCCCGGACGACGACGGCTTCCGCGCGGTGGTCGAGGAGGCGAAGGCGGCGAGCGCCGAGTTCGCGGAGCTGTGGGAGCGCCGGGACATCCGGCCGGGCGGCCAGAACCGCAAGGAGATGGACCATCCGGTGGCCGGGCTGCTGGTCATGGAGGCCACCCAGCTGCGGGTGCCGGCCCGCCCGGACCTGGTGATCGTGCTGCACACCCCGCTGCCGGAGGCCGGCACGGCCGAGAAACTGGAGTGGCTGGTCTCGCCGGAGGGCCGGCGGGGGGCGATGTACCCGCTGGCGGGCTGACCGGCGGTCCCGTACCCGCCGGCGGGCCGACCGGCGGCCCCGACCTATGCTCGGTCCATGACACTCAGCAGTGAGCACGGGGACCTCGGCCCCGAGGACCTGAAGATCATCACGCTGGCGCGCAGCGCCCGCGCCCGCAACGGCGTGCCCGAGGGCGCGGCCGTACGGGACGAGACCGGCCGCACCTACGTCGCGGGCACGGTGGAGCTGGAGTCGCTGAAGCTGAGCGCGCTGCGGACCGCCGTGGCGATGGCCGTGGCCAGCGGGGCGCGGTCGCTGGAGGCGGCGGCCGTGGTGTCCGGCGCCGAGGCCGCGTCGGACGAGGACCGGGCGGCCGTGCGGGACCTGGGCGGACCGCAGACGCCGGTGCTGCTCGCGGGGCCCGACGGGAAGCTGCGCGCGGCGGTCACCGCGGGCTGAGCGCCGCGCGGGGAACGGAAGGGGTCCGGCCACGGCCGGGCCCTTGCGCGTTTGTGAAGGATCTCCGCGACTTCTCTTGCCTTCCCGTGCCGTCTGCGTCTCAATAGGCGGCGGACGGTCCGACGGGCCGTCAGGTCTCCGCCATTCCACGCAGTGCCCGCACCCCTGCGTTCGTCATCGGAAGGGGTACGAACCCGCCATGAGAAGAAGCACCTTAGGGGCGGCCGGGGCGCTCGCCGCGGGCCTCGCCAGCATGTCGCTCGTCTTCGCCCCCACGGCGTCCGCCGCCGTCTCGCCGGGCTCGGCGACGGCCACGTACGACTGCGGCAGCTGGGGCGGCGGCACCGCCACGCTCACCATGACCCACTCCGGGACCACGGGGCAGGTCACGATCGCCGCGCCCGTCACCACGCCGATCGCGGTCGGCGCGGACACGATCAGCTCCACGCTGATCCTGGACAACGCGACGGGCCCCGACCGGGTCTTCACCGGCAAGAAGAACCCGGCGATCCCGGCCGGCGGCACGGCGAAGCTGGGCCCGCTGACCGCCACCAACGTGGTGGCCGGCGACAGCCTCAACTCGTACTTCGCCGGAGTCGCCCTCAAGCTGGTGATCTTCGGCGTCACGGTGAACTGCGACGCGGTGACCTCGCAGTCGCCGGGGCCGTTCGTCGTCAGCTGATCCACCGCACCACCTCCGACCGGTGCCGCCGCGGGCGGCGCCGGTCTTCGGCGTGCCCGGGAACATTCCGGAGAAGTCGGTACATCGACCGATCCTGCCATTATCTGATGGGTCATCAGTCGATGGCGTCCGTCGTTATTGACTTCTCTCGCCCCCCGGCCGTCAATGGCGCCCTCTCGACCCTCAGGAGGGGGCACTCACATGGCACTCACCCGGACCCGGACGGCGGCCCGAAGACGGCGGTGGACCGCCGTTCTCGGCGCCACCGCCCTCGCGTTCGCGGCCGGCGGCGCGCTCGCCGCCCCGGCGACCGCGCTCGGCAGCGCCCAGTCGGTGGACTTCACCACCCGCTGCGTCCCGCCGCCCATCGCCGGCATCCCGCCCATCGAGGGCACCACCACCGCCGTGATCTCGGTCGACAACGCCACCCCCAAGGTCGGCGACACGGTCAAGGTGACCTACTCGGTCACCAAGCCCGCCGCGTCGAACCCGGTCGACCTCGCGCTCCCGGCCGACATCCTCACCCCGAGCGGCAAGGTCGTCCTCGGCGGCGCCCAGACCGGCGCGGTCAGCGTCACCGGACCCAAGAAGAACCCGCCGGTCCCCGGCAAGGGCGCCTTCCCGGGCTTCTCCATGACCGGCTCCTTCACGGTCACCACGGCCGGCGCGATCACCCTCTCGCCGGGCGACTACAACATCCACACCAGCTACCTCATGGAGCTGGACACCCCGTGCACGGTGCTCAACCCGCCCGCGCCCGTCTCCGAGACGGTCCAGGCCGGCGACCAGCCCGTGCCCAACGAGCGGACCCTCGCGCTCGGCGCCGCCTCCGGAGCCCCCGGAGTCCGCGTCACCGTCACGGGTGCCGAGTTCACCCCGCTCACCGAGGTGACCGTGGCCGCCCGCGCCGGGGCCGCGGAGACCGCCGACCGGATGACGGTCACCACCGACAGCGAGGGCGGCTTCGTCGCCCGCCTCAAGGTGAACGACCTCGCCACCACCGGGATCGTCGCCTACGAGGGCGGCTCCTGGAACGCCGAGAAGGGCGCCGGCCCGCTCCCGTACCAGGTGATCGACGACACCCCGACCCCGCCGAACAGCCAGAAGGTCACCGCCACGGTCCGCGCGGGCGAACTGTCCATGACCCAGGCCGGTGACGCCGTCTCGCTCTCCGCGGTCGACTTCGGCCAGGGCGGCTCCGCCACCGGCGCGCTCCAGACGGTGACGGTCAAGGACTTCCGCGGCGGCCCCGCGGGCTGGTCCGTGACCGGCAAGGTCACCGACTTCACCGGCCCGGGCGGCGCCATCGGCGCCGACAAGCTCAGCTGGACCCCGGCCTGCATCGCCAAGGAGGGCAGCCCCAGCGCCTGCGCGGCCGGCTCCGCCGGACCCGTCGGCTCCGGCGCCACCCTCGCCTCCACGGCGAACGGCACGGTCACCGGCGGCGAGTTCACCGTCGACGCCCGGCTCGCGCTGGACGTCCCGGCGTTCACCGCCCCCGGCAACTACGCGGGCGTGCTCACGCTGACCCTGTCCTGACGGCGGCCGACGGGCCGGCCGGGCGCACCCCCGGCCGGCCCCTCGGCGGTCCCCACCCACACGTCCCCACCGCACCCCCGGGGGTTCCGCACCGTGCGACGCAAGCTGTACGTCCTCCTCCTGAGCGCCGCCCTGCTGCTCCTCGGGGCCCCGGCCGCCCAGGCCGCCGAGAACGGCGAGTGGGCCGTCTACCCGGCCGCCGCCCGGCTCGGCGAACGCCCCTACTACTTCCTCACCGCCGACCCCGGCGCCACCCTCCGCGACCGGGTCACCGTCGCCAACAAGACCGCCGCCCCGCTCACCTTCCGGCTCTACGGCGCCGACGCCTACAACACCGAGCGCGACGGCGGCTTCGCCATCCGCACCCTCAAGGAGGAGCAGACCGGCGCCGGAGCCTGGATCAGGCCCGAGCGCACCACGGTCACCGTCCCGCCGCGCTCCTCCGTCACCGTCCCCTTCACCCTCACCGTCCCCGCCGACGCCGACCCCGGCGACCACCCCGGCGCCCTCGTCGCCCTCGACGAGCGGATCAGCCCGGCCGGCGGCGGCTCCGTCGCCATGGGCGTCCAGCGGGCCGTCGCCGCCCGCGTCTACCTCAAGGTCAGCGGCCCCGCCGTGCCCGCGCTCGCCGTCGAGGACGTCACCGTGGAGCAGGACCGGCCGGCCGTCCCCGGCACCCGGGAGAGCACCGCCCTCGTCACGTACACCCTCCACAACCGCGGCAACGTCACCCTCGACCCCCGGGTCGTCCTCACCGCCGAGGGCCTCTTCGGCCGGACCCTGCTCGACCGCGACCTCGACCGGGTGCCGTCCGAGCTGCTGCCCCGGCAGCGGATCCGGCTGACCGAGCGGTGGACCGGCTCGCCGCAGTTCGACTGGGCCGAGATCACTCTCACCGCCACCGCCAAGGACGTCCGCGAGAGCGCCGCCGTCTCCTTCCTCGCCCTGCCCTGGCCGGTCGCCGGAGCGCTCGCGCTCGCCGCCGCCGGGGGCCTCGCCGGCCGGCGGATCCGGCGCCGCCGGGCCCGGCCGGGACACTGAGTGCGTGGCGCGCCCGCTCATCGGGGACAATGGCCCCCATGAGCGTGCGCAGTGATGAGACCGATGAGAACACCGCCCCCCACCGGGCGGGCTTCGCCTGCTTCGTCGGGCGCCCCAACGCGGGCAAGTCCACCCTCACGAACGCTCTGGTCGGCCAGAAGGTGGCGATCACCTCCAACCGCCCCCAGACCACCCGGCACACCGTGCGCGGCATCGTGCACCGCCCGGACGCGCAGCTGATCCTGGTGGACACCCCCGGCCTCCACAAGCCGCGCACCCTCCTCGGCGAGCGGCTCAACGATGTCGTCCGCACCACCTGGGCCGAGGTCGACGTCATCGGCTTCTGCCTGCCCGCCGACCAGAAGCTCGGCCCCGGCGACCGCTTCATCGCCAAGGAGCTCGCCGAGATCAAGAAGACCCCCAAGGTCGCCATCGTCACCAAGACCGACCTGGTGGACTCCAAGACCCTCGCCGAGCAGCTGATCGCCATCGACCAGCTCGGCCGCGAGCTCGGCATCGAGTGGGCGGAGATCGTCCCGGTCTCCGCCGTCGGCGACAAGCAGGTCCAGCTCGTCGCCGACCTGCTCATCCCGCTCCTGCCGAAGTCCCCGCCGCTCTACCCGGAGGGCGACCTCACGGACGAGCCGGAGCAGGTGATGGTCGCCGAGCTGATCCGCGAGGCCGCGCTCGAAGGCGTGCGCGACGAGCTGCCGCACTCCATCGCGGTCGTCGTCGAGGAGATGATCCCCCGCGAGGGCCGCCCCGCCGACCGGCCGCTGCTCGACATCCACGCCAACGTGTACATCGAGCGCCCCAGCCAGAAGGGCATCATCATCGGCCCCAAGGGCAGCCGCCTGAAGGAGGTCGGGATGAAGTCCCGCAAGCACATCGAGGCCCTCCTCGGCACCCCGGTCTTCCTCGACCTGCACGTCAAGGTCGCGAAGGACTGGCAGCGCGACCCCAAGCAGCTCCGCCGCCTGGGCTTCTAGCGGTGCTCGACACCGCGACGGAACGCTTCGCCGACGCGGCGGTCGCCCTGCCGGCCGCCGCCCTCGCCACCGCCTGGGACCGCATGGTCGACGACCGGTCCCGGGGCGGCCGGGAGGCGAGCCGGGCGGCGCGGCCGTCGGCGGCGCAGGACTCGGCGCTGGTGCACCGGGTCCGCTCGGCGCTGCTGCCCCGCGCCGGCGAGCTGAACGGCCACCTCGACGGGCTCCACTCCGACGCCAAGTCCGCGATCTGCATCGCCTCCCGGGCGGTCCTCAAGCGCGGCCGGCTCACCCCGGAGCAGTACGCCCTCCTGACCGCCCCCTTCACCGACCTCGGCGTCCCGGCGCCCCCGCACCCGACCGCGGAGCTGCCCTGAGCCGGTGGGCCGGCCGCCGGGAGGTCAGGCGCCCTCTTCGAGGACCCTCGTCACGAGGGTCCGCTGGGCGTCCGTGAGGTGGGGGTCGGCGCACCTCACGGTGCGCCCGTCGACCGTGATCTCGTAGGAGAAGCCGTCCGGGACGCCCCGGGCGGCCTCCGGGCCGGCGAGGACGGCGGAGGCCAGGGACTCCCACTCGGGGCCCGTGACCTCCACCTCCGCCGACCGCTCGATGCCCGCGAAACCGCCCGTGCGCCGCACTCGAATCCGCATGGGCCCTGTCTACCAGCCGGATCAGTCGGTCGGCAGGCCCACGGCCGCCCAGGCCTTCGCGACGGCCTGGAACTCCGCCGCGTCGCCGTACCGCGCCTTCGCCGCCGCCACCGTCGCCGCCGCGAACTCGGCGAAGCGGGTCTCCGGGGCGAGCGTCCCGCCCGTCATCACGTCGTACCAGATCCGCCCGGCCCGGTCCCAGGCGTGGCCGCCGAGCTCGGTGGCCACCAGGTAGAAGGCGTGGTTCGGGATGCCGGAGTTGATGTGCACCCCGCCGTTGTCCCGGCTCGTGCGCACGTAGTCGTCCATGTGGGCCGGCTGCGGGTCCTTGCCGAGCACGTCGTCGTCGTACGCGGTGCCCGGCGCCTTCATCGAGCGCAGCGCCGTCCCCTCCACGTCCGGGTGGAAGAGGCCCTCGCCGATCAGCCAGTCGGCCTGGTCGGCGGTCTGGCCGAGCGCGTGCTGCTTCACCAGCGAGCCGAAGACGTCCGAGACGGACTCGTTGAGCGCGCCGGACTGGCTGAAGTACTCCAGGTTCGCCGTGTACTGCGTGAAGCCGTGCGCCAGCTCGTGGCCGATGACGTCCACCGGGAGGGTGAAGTCGAGGAAGATCTCGTCGTCGCCGTCGCCGAACACCATCTGCTCGCCGTTCCAGAAGGCGTTGCCGTACTTCTCGTCGTAGTGGACGGTCGCGAGCAGCGGCAGCCCCGCCCCGTCCACCGAGTCGCGGCCGAAGACGTCCCGGAAGAGGGCGAAGGTCGCGCCGAGACCCGCGTAGGCCCGGTTGACCGTGGCGTCGGCCGTCGCCTCCTCGCCCTCCCCGCGGACCTTCGTGCCCGGCAGGTCGGTGCGGTGCCCGGCGTCGTAGATCGTGCGGCGCGGGGCCGCGGGCCCGGCCGGCGGCTCCGCGGGGGCCGCCGCCGCGCGGGGCAGGACCCGGGCGGTCCGGGCCGAGGCGTCGGCGATCAGGGTGCGGCGGGCGGCGGCCGCGACGGCGGGGTTCCCGGAGGCCGCCAGGTGCTCCAGGAGGTGGGGCGGCACGATCGTGCAGAAGGGGGAGGTCATACCCGGCAATGTGGCACCGGGCGACGCCACTGTCACGGGAAGTGACGAGGATTGGCGAAATGGAGTGATGAGTCACCTTTCGCTCTTGACGGCACCCCCGTCCCGCATACTGGAACAGGACGTCCGGCTTCCCCGGCAGTGGGCTATGGTGACGCACATCATGCGTTTCGGGCTGCTTCTCCTTAGCTGCCGCGGCGAGGGCCTGTAGTCGTAGGCCGACCCCCTCCCCGCGGGTTTCGGTGTTGCGTTCGACAGTCGGCCGTCCCCCGTGAAGGACCCGAGGAGCCCTACGCAATGTCCCAGTCTCCGTTCGTCAGCCGTCCGACGCCGATCACCAACGCGACGCACACGCAGAAGCCGTCCGGGATGCCGATCCACAAGTACGGCCGCTACGAGGCCGTCGAGATCCCCGACCGCACCTGGCCCGAGCAGCGGATCACCAAGGCCCCCCGCTGGCTGTCGACCGACCTGCGCGACGGCAACCAGGCCCTGATCGACCCGATGTCCCCGGCCCGCAAGCGCGAGATGTTCGACCTGCTGGTACGCCTGGGCTACAAGGAGATCGAGGTCGGCTTCCCGTCCTCCGGCGAGACGGACTTCGCCTTCGTCCGCTCCATCATCGAAGAGGGCGCGATCCCGGACGACGTCACCATCTCCGTCCTGACCCAGGCCCGCGAGGACCTGATCGAGCGGACCGTGGAGTCCCTGGTCGGCGCCAAGCGCGCCACCGTCCACCTGTACAACGCCACCGCGCCGACCTTCCGCCGGGTCGTCTTCCGCGGCTCCAAGGACGACATCAAGCAGATCGCCGTCGACGGCACCCGCCTGGTGATGGAGTACGCCGAGAAGCTGCTGGGCCCGGAGACCACCTTCGGCTACCAGTACAGCCCCGAGATCTTCACCGACACCGAACTGGACTTCGCCCTGGAGGTCTGCGAGGCCGTCTGCGACGTCTGGCAGCCCGGCCCCGGCCGCGAGATCATCCTCAACCTGCCCGCCACCGTGGAGCGTTCGACCCCCTCCACGCACGCGGACCGCTTCGAGTGGATGTCCCGCCACCTGACCCGCCGCGAGCACGTCTGCCTGTCCGTGCACCCGCACAACGACCGCGGCACCGCCGTCGCCGCCGCCGAGCTGGCCATCATGGCCGGCGCCGACCGCATCGAGGGCTGCCTGTTCGGCCAGGGCGAGCGGACCGGCAACGTCGACCTGGTCACCCTGGGCATGAACCTGTTCAGCCAGGGCGTCGACCCGCAGATCGACTTCTCGCAGATCGACGAGATCCGCCGCACCAGCGAGTACTGCAACCAGATGGAGGTCCACCCGCGCCACCCCTACGCGGGCGACCTGGTCTACACCGCCTTCTCCGGCTCCCACCAGGACGCCATCAAGAAGGGCTTCGACGCCATGGAGGCCGACGCGGCCGCCCAGGGCAAGACCGTCGACGACATCGAGTGGGCCGTTCCCTACCTGCCCATCGACCCCAAGGACGTGGGCCGCTCCTACGAGGCCGTCATCCGGGTCAACTCGCAGTCCGGCAAGGGCGGCATCGCCTACGTCCTGAAGAACGACCACAAACTGGACCTGCCCCGCCGGATGCAGATCGAGTTCTCCCGGATCATCCAGGCCAAGACCGACGCCGAGGGCGGCGAGGTCACCCCGGCGCAGATCTGGTCCGTCTTCCAGGACGAGTACCTGCCCAACCCGGAGAACGCCTGGGGCCGCATCCAGCTGCGCTCCGGCCAGTCCACCTCGGACACGGACGGCACCGACACCCTGCGCGTCGAGGCGGTCGTCGACGGCGTCGACACCGTCCTGACCGGCTCCGGCAACGGCCCGATCTCCGCCTTCTTCGACGCCCTGCAGTCGATCGGCGTGGACGCCCGCCTGCTGGACTACCAGGAGCACACCATGAGCGAGGGCGCCTCCGCGCAGGCCGCCTCGTACATCGAGTGCGCCATCGACGGACGCGTGCTGTGGGGCATCGGCATCGACGCCAACACCACCCGCGCCTCCCTGAAGGCGGTCATCTCGGCGGTCAACCGCTCCGCGCGCTGACCTCGCGCCCCGTACGGCGCCCCGCCCCTCCACGAGGGGGCGGGGCGCCGTTTTTTGTGAGGTGCGTCACGGTTTCAGGCCTGCTTAAGGAAGATCATTCGGACTTGCCCGAAACGGCGCCCTATGCGGTGAGTTGACGGCACATCACGGCGTGACGGATGGTTCAGACCACTCCCCACGGGACCCCCCACACCTTCCCTCCCCTTACTCCCTGACCTGGAGTTCCGCATGCGCACGTCCGCTGCCGTGGCCACCGTCCTCGCGGTGACCGGAGCCGCCCTCGCCTGGGCCCCCGCCGCTTCCGCCGCCCCCGCCGAATGCACCCCGAACCCGCTCGGCACCGCCGGGCTCTACGCGGAGTTCGTCGAGGGCGACTCGGTGCGGCACTCGGACTCCGAGGGCGCGGTCGCGGTCGGCGGCGACGCGGCCTTCGGCGACCCGAAGGCGCCCTCCGGCTTCTCCGTGGGCCACCAGCTCACCCCGGGCGACCTCGGCAAGCTCCCCGGCGGCCACAGCCTCGTCGTCGGCGGCACCCTGACGGCCAACCAGGTCGTCATCACCAAGGGCACCGGCATAGCCGGCAAGGTCGTCAACGCCTCCGGAGGCAGGAACTTCGGCGTCGACGGCCCGATCGCCGAGGGCGCCTCCCCGGTCGACTTCGGCAAGGAGTTCACGGACCTGCGCGCCCGCTCCGCCGGCTGGGCGGCCCAGAAGCCCAACGGCACGGTCGCCGCCTCCGGCGACGGCCTCTTCCTCACCGGCACCGACGGCACGCTCAACGTCTTCGCCGTGGACGCCGCCGAGCTCCAGAAGGCCCGCTCGATCACCCTCGACGTCCCGGTCGGCGCCTCGACCCTGGTGAACGTCCTCGGCACCGCCTACGACATGAACGCCCACGCCACCTACGGCGTCTACTACAAGAACCTCGCCGGCGGCGCGGCCGTCGTCGACGACTACAACGTGCCGGACCCGGCCTACCGGACCATCCGCTCCAAGCTGCTGTGGAACTTCCCGCAGGCCACCATGGTGAAGAAGAACTACACCTCCTGGCCCGGCACCATCCTGGCGCCGAACGCCACCGTCCACATGGGCGGCCCCGGCGTCGGCCCCGGCCACGTCAACGGCGCCGTGATCGCCAAGGAACTCGTCACCGTCCCCGGCGCCGAGACCCACCAGATGACCTTCACCGGCTGCCTTCCCGGCGAGACCGCCCCCGGCCCCGTCGTCACCCCGGAGACGCCGAAGCCGACCGACACCCCGGTCCCCACCCCGCCGGTCACCACAGCCCCGGCCCCGAGCCCCACCACCTCCGCGCCCGGCGCCCCGGAGACCACCGCGCCCGCCACCCCGGCCCCCTCCGCGACGACCTCCGGCGCCCCCTCCGAGAGCCCCGCCCCCGGCGGCACCCCGGAGGAGACCACCGCCGCGCCCGCCCCCTCCGCGACCACCCCGGAGGGTGATCTCGCGACGACGGGTTCGGCCATCGGACCCGGGGTCATCGGGGCGGCCGTCGGCGCCCTGCTCCTCGGCGGAGGCTTCCTGGCCTTCGCGAAGCGCCGCCGCCGGGCCTGAAACCCGGGTGGCGCGTCTCGGCCATCTCCGGTGCGAAGTGGTGACGAGGTGCTGACGCCACATCAAGGATGTGGCTAACATCACGCCAACGCACCGGCAGTGCAGCCGGGCCGTTGAGGAGGTGCGCGTGCGCTCTGCCCGGAAAACGCGTGGTGGGAAGCTGACCGTCTGCGGCATCCGCACCTCCTGGAACACCATCGGCGACGGCGAGTTCTTCTGCGAGGAGTGCGGCGGCGACCGCAACTACCGGCGGCGCACCGGCCGCCGCAGGTTCGCCGTCCTCGGCGTCCCGCTCGTGCCACGGGGCTGTACCGGCCCGGTGGTGGAGTGCGCCGCCTGCCACACCCGCTTCGGCACCGAGGTGCTGGAGCGGCCCACCACCGGCCGCTTCTCCGCGATGCTGCGGGACGCCGTCCACACCGTCGCCCTCGCCGTCCTCGCGGCCGGCGGCACCGGCTCCCGCGAGGTCCTGGACCGCGCCGTGCACGCCGTCCGGTCGGCCGGGTACGACGAGTGCACGGCCGTTCAGCTCGTCGACCTGGTCGAGGCGCTGGAGGCCGACACCGGGCGGTTCATGCCCGAGATCAACCCCGACGGCGCCCTCCTCGCCATCGAGATCCACGAGGCCGTCGCCCCGCTCACCCCGCACCTGGAGCCCGCCGGGCGCGAGGCCCTGCTGCTCCAGGCCGCGCGGATCGCGCTGGCCGACGGCGGCTACAGCCCGGCCGAGCAGGAGGTCCTGGGGACCGTCGGGACGGCGCTCGGCCTCCCGCCCGAGGACGTGCTGCGGCTGCTGGCCTCCGCCCGCACCGTCTCCTGAGCCCGGGCCCACGGCACGGCGTTCCGGTCGATCCGGAAGACGTCGCCGGGGGCGACGACGGCGCCGCCGCGTCCCCCGTACCGCCCGTCCCGGGGACGGGCGGTACGGGCCGTTCAGACCAGGCCGTGCGCGGCGGCCCGGCGGGCGTCGGACCCGGCCCCGAGCCGCTCGAAGCCCTCCCGGGCGAAGGCCAGTTCGAGCCGAGCGGCCTCCTCGTCCCCGGCGGCCCGGTCGGCAGCCGCGACCAGCGTCCGCGTCCGCGCCGCCTCGTACGGCACCCGCAGCCGCAGCCACAGGTCGAGCGCCCGCCGCAGCACGGGCAGCGCCTCGCCGGGGCCCCCGGCCAGGGCCACCGCGCCGGCCGCCGTGTCGGCGAGGGCGCGCAGCAGCGGCACGTCCCCGGCGAGGGCGTCGAGCTCCGCCGCCGCGTCCGCCGCGTCCCGTACGGCTCCGACGGCGAGGGAGACCTCGGCCGAGGCGGCGAGCAGCCGGGCCCGGGCCGACGGGCCGTGGTGGGCGTCCTGGCAGGCCAGCGCGAGCCGCAGCCCGGTCGCCGCCGCGTCGGCGCGGCCCTGCGCGAGCCGCAGCAGGGCGAGCCCCGGCTGGGGGAGCCGGCCCAGCTCGTGGGCGCGGGCGTAGGAGCGGGCGGCCTCGTCGAGGCGGCCCTGGCGGCGCTGGACGTCCCCGGCGGCGCAGTACGCGGACGCCGCCGCCTCCAGGTGGTCCACGGGCACCTCGCGGCAGGCCCGCCGGGCCTCCTCCTCGGCGGCCGTCCACTCGCCGAGCAGGTCCAGGACCTGGACCCGGTGGGCCCGGCACACCCCGCGGAAGGGGTTCTCGCCGGTGCCGTGGGCGGCGCACCACTCCATCGCCGTGCGGGTCCACTCCACGGCCCGGCCGAAGTCGGCCGCCTCCCCGCACCGGGTGAGGGCCAGGCAGTGGACCCGGCCGGTGACGATGTCGCTCAGCTCGCCCACCTCCGCCGCGCCCATCGCCTCGTCGAGGAGCGCGAGCCCCTCCGTCCGGCGGCCCTGGGCGAGCAGGACGGCGGAGGCGGCCTGGCGGCCGAGCGCCAGCAGGTCGGGGCTGCCGGAGCCTTCGGCGAGGCGGGTCATGCGGCCGGCGGCGGCCAGCGCGGCGGGGCCGTCGCCGCGGGCGGTGGCCTCCTCGGCGTCGGCCCAGGCGAGGAAGGACTGTTCGGGGCAGGGCGGCAGCCCGTCGAGGTGGTGGCGGGCGCGGTGCAGCCAGCCGGCGGCGACGGCGGGCCGGCCCAGGTCCGCGTACTCGTGGTGGAGCCACCAGGCGGCGAGTCCGGCGCCCCGGTGGTCGCCGGCCGCGACGTGGGCGGCGTGCGCCCGCAGCCGGGCGGCGACGGACTCGTCGAGGTGCCCGCACCACCAGGCGGCGTCGGAGAGCGCGGAGAGGTCGTCGGCGGTCAGCGGCCGGTCCGGGTGCCGGTCGCGGGCGTGCAGCAGCGCGTACGCCTCGGCCCAGGCCTCGCGGGTCACCGCGTCGCGGGCCCGTCCGGCGCGGTCGATCACGGGTGCGGACACGGCCCTCACCCCTTCCGGTCCTTCCAGCGTAGGACCGGACGCGGGGAGGGGGCACCCGGTGGGCGCCCCCTCCCTCATGCGCGCGGCGCGGTCGCGCGTCAGTCGATGGCGCCGCTCGCGCGGAGCATGTCCTCGCGCTCGACGATCTTCACGCGCTCGCGGCCCTGCGGCTCGCCCAGCGCCTTCTCGGCGGCGTCCAGGGCGTACCAGCCCTCCCACGTGGTGTAGGTGAGGCCCTTGCCCTCCAGGAAGGCGGTGATCGCCTCGGGCTCCGGGCTGGCCGGGGTGAGGAGCCGGCCGGCGGCGAAGTCCTCCAGGAGGTTGCCGACGGTCTCGTTGGCGTCGCCCTTGGTGTGGCCGATGAGGCCGACCGGGCCGCGGCGGATCCAGCCGGTGACGTAGGTGGAGGCCATGTGCTCCTCGCCCTCCATCACCCGGCCGCCCTGGTCCGGGACGGTGCCGCTGACGGCGTCCCAGGGGAGCTTGGGCAGCTCGTCGGAGAGGTAGCCGACGGCGCGGTAGACGGACTGGACGTCCCAGTCGGTGGTGACGCCGGTGCCCTTCACGTTGCCGGTGCCGTCGAGTTCGGTGCGCTCGGTGCGCAGGCCGACGACCTGGCCGTTCTCGCCGAGGATCTCGACGGGGGACTCGAAGAAGTGCAGGAAGAGCTTGTGGGGGCGGTCGCCGACGTCGCGGATCGCCCAGTTCTCCAGGGTCTTGGCGACCATGTCGGTCTGCTTGTTCTTGCGGCGCTCGGCGATCGAGCCCTCGTCGTAGTCGATGTCCTCGGGGTTGACGATGACCTCGATGTTCGGCGAGTGGTCCAGCTCGCGCAGCTCCATGGGGCTGAACTTCGCCTGCGCGGGGCCGCGGCGGCCGAAGACGTGGATCTCGACGGCCTTGTTGGCCTTCAGGCCCTCGTGGACGTTGGCGGGGATCTCGGTGGGCAGCAGCTCCTCGGCGGTCTTGGCGAGGATGCGGGCGACGTCGAGGGCCACGTTGCCGACGCCGAGGACGGCGACCTTCTCGGCGGACAGGTCCCAGGTGCGCGGGACGTCCGGGTGGCCGTCGTACCAGGAGGCGAAGTCGGCGGCGCCGAAGGAGCCGTCCAGCTCGACGCCGGGGATCCTCAGCTCGCGGTCGAACATGGCGCCGGTCGAGAAGACCACCGCGTCGTAGAAGGAGCGCAGGTCGTCGAGGTGGACGTCGGTGCCGTAGTTCACGTTGCCGAAGAGGCGGACCTGCGGCTTGTCGAGGACCTGGTGGAGGGCGGTGATGATGCCCTTGATCCGCGGGTGGTCGGGGGCCACGCCGTAGCGGATCAGGCCGAAGGGGGCCGGCATCCGCTCGAAGATGTCGATGGACACGCCCGGCTCGGCGGCGGTGTCGGACTTCAGCAGCGCGTCGGCGGCGTAGATGCCGGCGGGGCCGGCGCCGACGATCGCGACCCGGAGGGGGCGGGGCATGACTGGGTTCCCTTCGCAAGCGGGGTGCGGCGAGGCCGCCGACACTTAGGCCACCCTAATTAACACCCGGCGCCGAGTGGTACCCGACCCCGGTCTATGCCCCCATAAGGCAGGCTTATGACTTCTCAAAGTCCGCCTGAGGTGAACGAGGTCACGGCCAGCAGCGCGAGCGCGACCGTGCCCGCGATCCCGCAGGCGAGCAGGAAGGCGCCGCCGACCGTGTTCACCAGCCGGGTGAACGGCGGCGAGGGCACGAGCACGTCCGCCGGGTCCTCCCGGGGGTGGAACACGGTGAGGGCCGCACCGGCCGTGCCGTGCACGAAGATCCGGTAGTCGCCGGTCCCGTCGGGGTAGACGTACGCGCCCGGCGACGTGGCCCGGGTGGCGGTCACCGCGACCCCGTGCCGCCGCAGCCACCGCTCGCGCAGGCTGTGCCCGAGGCCGTACGCGCCGAATCCGAGCGCCGCCCAGCTGATGCCGCCCACCGGGATCTCCACGATGACGACGTCCCAGTGGCCCAGGGACCCGGCGACCACCGCGAGCGCGATCAGCGCGAGCAGGTGGAGGAGGGCGCCCCGCACGATCCGGCGGGCGAACCTGTGGCGCCACCCCGGGGCCAGCGAGCGGATCGCGGCGAAGCGGGCGCCGTCGACGTCGTCCCGGTCCGTCCGCCCGGCGAGCAGGTCGTTGATCGTGTCGGCGAAGAGGGCCGCCCCGTCCGGGTCGACGCCGTCGATCCGGTGGACGCGCGGTGTCGCCCCGGTCTTCGCCCGCAGTTCGATCAGGACCGTCCCGCCCTCGGCGCGGAGCCGGCCGAGGCCGTCGGCGGTGAAGACGATCTGTTCCGTCGGGAGGTCGAGGACGAGGCCTTCGTCCTCGGCGGACAGGACGGTTCCGTCCCGGCCCACGAGGACCGGGAGGGAAGCGATGGGTATCGGCATGAGCATGATCGTAGAGCCGGGGGCGGGCCCCGGGTCAGCCCCTTGCGGCGAACACCGCCAGGGCGATCAGCAGGACGGCCGCGGCCACGGCGGCCACGACCGCCTTCCGGGGGACGCCGGAGCCGGCGGCGGGCTCCGGGGCGCGGGGCACGCTGGTGACGACGAGCGCGGCGCCGTCGGGCGCGGGGGTCTCCGGGAGGGCGGAGGTCACGGCGTCCGCGAAGGCGAGCGCGCCGGTCTCGTCGACGTCGGCGACCCGGTAGATCGTCGGCTCGTTGGCCCCGGACGCCGTCAGGACGATCGCCACGGAGCGGCCCTCGGCGTGGACGAAGGAGATCGCCGCCAGCGGTATGAGGTGCTCCTTGTCCGTGCGGTGCAGGGTGACCGGGCCGCCCGCGAAGCGGAGAACCGATTCGCCACCGCGCAGGACCAGAGAGGGGGTGGCCGTCATCGTCCGCGTTCCTCCGCCGCCGTCGGTGCGTCCCGGGGCGCCTCCGGGCGACAGGGCGACGCTCCCTCGCCGATCGTAGGGGCACCGGCACGCCCCGCACCATGCCCGGCCCCGTGCCGCGGCCGTTTCGCGCCCCCTTCATGCGCCCCGGCGTGCGCCGGGAGCGAAATCCGGGGGCGTTTCGTTCCGTCCGGGGAATGGCTCCACGGTGTCCCGGGACGGCCGTTCGAGAATCCCCCGGATTTGCGGTGTCCCGCCGATTCCACGGCCGACCCGACGGCCGCGAATCGAATTATCCGCTCGAACATCCCGGCCCGGGTGGTGTGCGGGAACGGACCGAACTCCCTTGGTGCGTCCGACGATTCTACGGATCGCCGGTCACCCGGGAGTGGGGAAGCGGGAAATGGATTCAGAAAGGCATACGTTGGTGAAGGAAGACACCAGGAGAGAACGACCACGGGGGAAGTCGGAGCGGCACGGCGCGCGGCACCGGAATTGCGCGGTCCCGGAGTGCGGAGGGAATCCCTTCCGCACCCCGGGACCGGCCTCCGGCGCCGCCGCTCCGCCGTCCCCTCGGCCGCTCGTTCGCAAGGGACACCGCACGGTGGCCCGGCCCGGCACCGCCGGCCCGGACCGCCGGGGAGGAGGGCCGGTCATGGCACTGCAGATCGGGGCGTACGTCGTGGAGATCCGCACCGGGCGGGTCGCGAGGGTGATGGGCCACGAGGGCCCCTACGTCCAGATCCGCCCGCTCGGCGGCGGACGCGAGTGGGACGTGGCGCCCGAGGAGGTCCGCGAGGCCACCTCCGCGGAGCGCCTCAGCGCCGCCACCGCCCACGCCAACGCCCGCAGCCGCGGCGAGGTCCCCTGACCCCGGCCCCGCCGCGCCCCGGGGCGGTCGTCCGGGGCGCAGTCGCGGCCGGGCGGCCGGGAGGGGGGCCGCGTGCGGGAGAATGGGGGGCATGAGTCTGTTTCGTGATGACGGGATCGTGCTGCGCACCCAGAAGCTGGGTGAGGCGGACCGCATCATCACGATCCTCACGCGGGGACACGGCCGGGTGCGGGCCGTGGCGCGCGGGGTGCGGCGCACCAAGTCGAAGTTCGGCGCCCGCCTCGAACCCTTCTCCCACGTCGACGTGCAGTTCTTCGCCCGCGGCAGCGAGCTGGTCGGACGCGGGCTGCCGCTCTGCACGCAGAGCGAGACGATCGCCGCGTACGGCGGCGGCATCGTCACCGACTACGCCCGCTACACCGCCGGCACCGCGATGCTGGAGACGGCGGAACGCTTCACCGACCACGAGGGCGAACCGGCCGTCCAGCAGTACCTCCTGCTCGTCGGCGGCCTGCGGACCCTCGCCCGGGGCGAGCACGCCCCCCACCTCATCCTCGACGCCTTCCTGCTCCGCTCCCTCGCCGTGAACGGCTACGCCCCCAGCTTCGAGGACTGCGCGAAGTGCGGACTCGACGGACCGAACCGCTTCTTCTCGGTCGCGGCGGGCGGCGTCATATGCGGCGACTGCCGGGTGCCCGGAAGCGTCGTACCCTCAGCGGAGGCCATCGGCCTGCTCAGCGCGCTGCTCACCGGCGACTGGGCGACGGCGGACGCGTGCGAGCCGCGTCACGTCAGGGAAGGCAGCGGACTCGTGTCCGCCTATCTGCACTGGCACCTGGAGCGCGGCCTGCGCTCCCTGCGGTACGTAGAGAAAAGCTAGGAGAGACCACGCCATGGCCATCGCACGACTGCTCGGGCGCCAGCGCCGGGAGTACGCCACCCCCGAGCCGCACCCGTCCGGCGCCCGTCCGCCGAAGCTCCAGCACGAGCTCGTGCCGGAGCACGTCGCGATCGTCATGGACGGCAACGGCCGCTGGGCCAAGGAGCGCGGACTGCCCCGCACCGAGGGCCACAAGGTCGGCGCCGAGCAGGTCCTCGACGTGCTCCAGGGCGCGATCGAGATGGGCGTCGGCGCGATCTCCCTCTACGCCTTCTCCACCGAGAACTGGAAGCGCTCCCCCGAGGAGGTGCGCTTCCTGATGAACTTCAACCGCGACTTCATCCGCAAGAGCCGCGACCAGCTCGACTCGCTCGGCGTCCGCGTGCGCTGGGTGGGCCGGATGCCCAAGCTCTGGAAGTCCGTCGCCAAGGAGCTCCAGGTCGCCCAGGAGCAGACCAAGGACAACACGAAGCTCACGCTGTACTTCTGCATGAACTACGGCGGCCGCGCCGAACTCACGGACGCCGCGCAGGCGCTCGCCGAGGACGTGAAGGCCGGCCGGCTCGACCCGGCCAAGATCACCGAGAAGACGATCCAGAAGTACCTCTACTACCCGGACATGCCGGACGTGGACCTCTTCCTGCGCCCCAGCGGCGAGCAGCGCACCTCGAACTACCTGATCTGGCAGAGCGCGTACGCCGAGATGGTCTTCCAGGACGTGCTGTGGCCCGACTTCGACCGCCGCGACCTGTGGCGCGCCTGCGTCGAGTACGCCCAGCGCGACCGCCGCTTCGGCGGCGTCGACCCGGCCGACCTGGCCGTCCTCGACAAGGCCTGAGGCCCGGGAGGGCGCACCGGGCGGGTGACGCTACGATCCGGCGCGTGAACGGGACCACGGACGACCCCACGCTCCACGACCGGATCGAACTCACCTACCTCCCCGCCCTCGCCGACGTGCGCGAGGCGGTGCGCGTCACCCTGGACGCCGCCCGCTGGTGGCGGGCGCTGCGCCTGGCCGCGTACGGCGCCGCCGCCCTGGCCTTCCTCATCGCCCTCCTGGAGCTGCTGCTCCCCGGCGAGCCGGACCCGGGGACGGTGGCCGGGATGGCGGGGCTCGGCGCCGCGGCCGTGGTCGTGGTCCGCCTGATGGGGTGGGCCGTCGCGCGGGCGCTCTTCCTCGCCGTCCGCGCGCAGGGCGAGGCCCGGGCCGTCGTCGACGCCGAGGGCGGCCGGTGGGCCGCCCGGGACACCGAGCAGGTCATCCGCTGGGCGATGCTGCCCCGGTACGCGGAGACCGACCGGCTCTTCGTCCTGCTCACGCCCCGGAGGACCGGCTCCGGCTTCGCCTACCTGCCCAAGCACGGCCTCGCCGACCCGGCCGACGCCGACCGGCTGCGCGCCCTCCTCGACCGGCACAGCAGCCGGCTCCGACGGCACGCGTGAGGGCCCGCGCCGGACGGTGTCCGGCGCGGGCCCTCACGTATGTCAGGTCTCAGCTCACTTCGCCGCGCACTCCGCGCAGGTGCCGAAGATCTCGACGGTGTGCGCCACGTTCACGAAGCCGTGCTCGGCCGCGACCGCCTCGGCCCACTGCTCGACCATCGGGCCCTCGACCTCGACCGCCTTGCCGCAGGCGCGGCAGACCAGGTGGTGGTGGTGGTCGTCCGAGGAGCAGCGGCGGTAGACGGTCTCGCCGTCGCTGGTGCGCAGCGCGTCCACCTCGCCCGCGTCCGCCAGCGACTGGAGGGTGCGGTAGACGGTGGTCAGGCCGACGGAGTCGCCGCGGTGCTTGAGCATGTCGTGCAGTTCCTGCGCGCTGCGGAACTCGTCCACCTCGCTCAGTGCCGCCGACACGGCGGCTCGCTGCCGGGTCGAACGACCGCGTACGGGGGGTCCTGCCGTCACCACGGGGGCCTCCTTGATGTATCCGTTGCCCCCGCCATTCTGCCAGTCCCCCCTGCGCCGGGTCAGACCCTGACGTCGTCCGCCGGTCGCCGGGTCTCCGGCACGCAGCGGGCGTCGCACTCCGCCGACGCCCGTTCGGCGGCCCGCGCCCTTCGCCGGGCGAGCGGTGCCGCCAGGACGGCCAGGGCGATGAAGACGCCGATCGCGAGGAGCACGATCGTCGCGCCCGGCGGCACGTCCTGGTAGTACGAGGTGATCGTGCCGGACAGGGTGACGCCGGTGCCGATGAGGACGGCGAGCGCGAAGGTGGCCTTGAAGGACCGGGTCAGCTGCTGGGCCGCCGCGACCGGGACCACCATGAGCGCGCTGACCAGGAGCAGGCCGACGACCCGCATGGCGACGGTGACGGTGACGGCGGCGGTGATCGCGACCAGCAGGTTGAGCAGCCGCACCGGCAGACCGGTGACGCGGGCGAACTCCTCGTCCTGGCTGACGGCGAAGAGCTGCCGGCGCAGGCCGACGGTGACGAGGACGACGAAGGCGGCGAGGAGCGCGATCGCGGTGACGTCCTGCGACGAGACCGTGGAGAGCGAGCCGAAGAGGTACGAGGTCAGGTTGGCGTTGGAGCCGGTCGTCGAGAGGCTGGTCAGCATGACGCCGCCGGCCATGCCGCCGTAGAAGAGCAGCGCGAGGGCGAGGTCGCCGCGGGTCTTGCCGTACGCCCGGATCAGCTCCATCACGACCGAGCCCGCGATGGCGACGAGGGTCGCCATCCACACCGGGCTGGAGTTGAGCAGGAAGCCGAGGCCCACGCCCGTCATCGCCACGTGGCCGATGCCGTCGCCCATCAGCGCCTGGCGGCGCTGGACGAGGTAGATGCCGACGGCGGGGGCGGTGATGCCGACGAGGACGGCCGCGAGGAGCGCCCGCTGCATGAAGGCAGGTTCGAGGAAGTCCATGGTCAGCTCAGCAGTCCCGTGCGGAGCGGCTCTCCGGCCGCGTGGGGGTGGACGTGGTCGTGGCCGGGCAGCGCGTGCTGGCCGAGGGCCTCGGGCGGCGGGCCGTCGTGGACGACGCAGCCGTCGCGCAGGACGACGGCCCGGTCGATCAGCGGCTCCAGGGGGCCCAGTTCGTGCAGGACGAGGAGGACGGAGGTGCCGCCGGCGACCTGTTCGCGCAGGGTGGCGGCGAGGATCTCCTGGCTGCCGAGGTCCACGCCGGCCATCGGCTCGTCCATGATCAGGAGGTCGGGTTCGGAGGCGAGCGCGCGGGCGATGAGGACCCGCTGGTGCTGGCCGCCGGAGAGGGCCGTGACGGCGTCCTTGGCGCGGTCGGCGAGGCCGACCAGCTCCATGGCCCGCTGCACGGCGGCCCTGTCGGCCCGGGTGGTCCAGCCGAACCGGCGGCGGGCGAGCCGGCCCGAGGCGACGACCTCGCGGACGGTGGCGGGCACGCCGCTCGCGGCGGTGGTGCGCTGCGGGACGTAGCCGACGCGGGCCCAGTCGCGGAACCGCTTCCGGGGGGTGCCGAACAGCTCGATGGTGCCGCCGGTCAGCGGCACCTGGCCGATGACCGCGCGGACGGCGGTGGACTTGCCGGAGCCGTTGGCCCCGAGCAGGGCGACGACCTCGCCGCGGCCGACGGTGAGGTCGACGCCGCGCAGGACGGGACGGGCGCCGAGGGCGGCGGTGGCTCCGCGGACGGAGATGACGGGGTCGTCGTTCACTGCGTGTCTCCTACTTGGCGCCGAGCGCGCTCTTCAGGGCGGCGAGGTTGGACTGCATGACCTCGATGTAGTCATCGCCCCGGGACTTGTCCGTGATTCCCTCCAGCGGGTCGAGGACGTCCGTCTTGAGCCCGGTGTCGCCGGCGAGGGTCTTCGCGGTCCTGTCGCTCGCCAGGGTCTCGAAGAAGACGGTGGTGACCTTGTCCTTCGCGGCGATGTCCTGGAGTTCCTTGATGCGGGCGGGGCTGGGCTCCGACTCGGGGTCGACGCCGGAGATGCCCTCCTGGTCCAGGTGGTAGCGCTCGGCGAGGTAGCCGAAGGCGGAGTGGGTGGTGATGAAGGTGCGGGTCTCGGTGTTCTTCAGGCCCGTCTCGAAGGCGGTGTCCAGGTCGCCGAGCTTCTTCACCAGGGCGGCGGTGTTCTTCTCGTAGTCGGCGGCGTGGTCCGGGTCGGCCTTCGCGAAGGCGGCGCCGACGCCCTCGGCGACCTCGGCGTACTTCACCGGGTCGAGCCAGACGTGGGGGTCGGTCCCGGCCTCGGAGCCGTGGTCGTGGCCCTCGTGGGACTCCTCCCCGGCGTGCTCCTCGCCCTCGTGGGCGTGGCCTTCGCCGGCGGTGGTGCCGTGGGCTTCGAGGGTGGTGAGGGTCGCGGCGTCGACGGTGTTCTTCACGCCGGCCTGGGCGATGGCCTCGTCGACGGCGGGCTGGATGCCCTTGAGGTAGAGGAGGACGTCGGCCTCGCCGAGCTCGCCGATCTGCCGCGGCTTGAGCTCCAGGTCGTGGGGTTCGACGCCGGGCTTGGTCAGGGTCTGGACGGAGACGTGGCCGCCGCCTATCTGCTCCGCCAGGTATTGCATGGGATAGAACGACGCGACGACGTCCAGCTTGCCGTCGGTCCCCTTGTCCGCCGCGTCGGAGGTCCCGCCGCAGGCGGTGAGGGTGACGAGGCCGAGGGCGACGGCTCCGGCGACGGCGGTGGCGGGTATCAGACGGCGTACGTTCATGACACTCATTTTCAACAAAACTGGAAACGGTTGTCAATTGCCGAAGCTGTGGTCCGGGCCACGCGCTCCCCGGGGCCGCCGGCCGCCGAACCGATTTGATACAGGGGGTGCGGGCGCCGGTAACCTGTGGCATTCGCCCACCCGTCTCCCGACCACCACCCCCCACCGAGGCGCTCCGCGCCGCAGTTCACATCCACCGTCGTAATGAAGAGAGCACCGTGGCCGCCGACAAGATCGACACCATCGTCAGCCTGAGCAAGCGCCGTGGCTTCGTCTACCCGTGCAGCGAGATCTACGGCGGCCAGCGCGCCGCCTGGGACTACGGGCCGCTGGGTGTCGAGCTGAAGGAGAACATCAAGCGCCAGTGGTGGCGTTACATGGTCACCGCGCGCGAGGACGTCGTCGGCATCGACTCGTCGGTCATCCTGGCGACCGAGGTCTGGGAGGCGTCCGGTCACGTCGCCACCTTCACCGACCCGCTCACCGAGTGCACCTCCTGCCACAAGCGCTTCCGCGCCGACCACCTGGAGGAGGCGTACGAGGAGAAGCACGGCCGCCTCCCCGAGAACGGCCTCGCCGACCTCAACTGCCCGAACTGCGGCAACAAGGGCACCTTCACCGAGCCCAAGAACTTCTCCGGCCTGCTCGCCACGCACCTCGGCCCGACCCAGGACAGCGGCTCCATCGCCTACCTGCGTCCCGAGACCGCGCAGGGCATCTTCACCAACTTCGCCCAGGTCCAGCAGACCTCGCGCAAGAAGCCCCCGTTCGGCATCGCGCAGATGGGCAAGTCCTTCCGGAACGAGATCACTCCGGGCAACTTCATCTTCCGGACCCGCGAGTTCGAGCAGATGGAGATGGAGTTCTTCGTCAAGCCGGGCGAGGACGAGGAGTGGCAGGAGTACTGGATGCAGCAGCGCTGGAACTGGTACACCGGCCTGGGCCTGCGCGAGGAGAACATGCGCTGGTTCGAGCACCCGCAGGAGAAGCTCTCCCACTACTCGAAGCGCACCGCCGACATCGAGTACCGCTTTTCCTTCGGCGGCAGCGAGTGGGGCGAGCTGGAGGGCGTCGCCAACCGCACCGACTACGACCTGAGCGCCCACTCCAAGGCCTCCGGCGCCAACCTCTCCTACCTCGACCAGGAGTCCGGCGAGCGCTACACGCCGTTCGTCATCGAGCCCGCCGCCGGCGTCGGCCGCACCATGCTCGCCTTCCTGCTCGACGCGTACACCGAGGACGAGGCGCCCAACGCCAAGGGCGTCATGGAGAAGCGCGTCGTGCTGCGCCTCGACCACCGCCTGGCCCCGGTCAAGGTCGCGGTCCTGCCGCTCTCCCGCAACCCGCAGCTCTCCCCGAAGGCCAAGGGCCTCGCGGCGGACCTGCGGCAGAACTGGAACATCGAGTTCGACGACGCCGGCGCCATCGGCCGCCGCTACCGCCGTCAGGACGAGATCGGCACCCCGTACTGCGTCACCGTCGACTTCGACACCCTCGACGACAACGCGGTGACCGTGCGCGAGCGCGACACCATGAAGCAGGAGCGCGTCTCCCTCGACCAGATCCAGGGCTACCTGGCCAGCCGCCTGATCGGCTGCTGAACCGGCTGAGCGCGTACCCGGGAGCCCCCGGTCCGGCACTCCGGACCGGGGGCTCCCGCGCACCCGCGTACGGGCCTCAGGCCGTGGCGGCCGTCCCGGCGGCCCCCGCACCGGCCTCCGCCTGCGCCTCCGCGGCCCGCCGGGCCCCCTCGGCCGCCCGGCGCCTGCCGAACCAGGCGGTCCAGACGCCGAGCGCGCCGAGCACGCCGTAGATCATCACCGGGCTGAGCACCACCATGGTGTCGGTCGGCAGGGCGTACGCCAGCGCGATCCGCGCCAGCGCCTCCGCCACGTACGCCACGCCCCACACCAGCGTCATCGTGCGCATCGTGGAGCGGAAGCCCTCGTACCGCCACATGCCGTTCCACCAGGCGGTGCTCGCCGGGGTGCCGTCGGTGGCGAACTTCCGGCCGAAGTAGAACATCAGCGGGCGCGGCGCGAGCAGGGTGCCGAGGCAGAGCAGGCCGAAGAGGCCGGTCACGCCCGAGTCCTTCACCAGCAGCGCGCGGGCGGTGTGCGCGCCGACCAGCGAGACGACGGCCGTGATCACCAGGAAGACCAGGGTGACCACGGCGAACTCGTCGGCCTTCCGCCGCCAGGCCACCATGATCGCGCTGTCCAGGACCGGCCAGGCGCTGCTGAGCAGCAGGGCGGAGAACTCGGACCAGCCGTGGCCCTCCGTCAGCGTGCGGTACGTGACGACCGGCGCGACGACGTTGAGCCCGATGGTCAGGATCCAGCCGAGGGCGGACGCCTTTCCCGAGCGGGCCGGCGGGCCGGGCGGCCGTGCGGTGACGGACATGGTCTCCCCCTGAGTGCGTGCGGTGGGGGAGACGCTAGGGAGGAACGGGACAGGGAAGGGGAAACTCCGCGCCAAATGATCTTCAAGGCCGGCGCAGGGACCTGAGGACCAGCGAGACCACGGCGGCGAAGGCCGCCTCGATGTCCGGCGCGGACCAGTCGGCGGCGTGCGCCGGGTCGTGGAAGCGGTCGGTGGCGTCGAAGACGGCGCGGGCGGTCGTGGTGACCTCCTCGCCCTCGGCGGCGGCGAAGACGCCCTCCCGGACGCCGTCCGCCAGGATGCGGGCGATCTGGCCCACCAGGTGCTCGACGTGCCGGTCGACCACCGCGCTGTTCTCGCCGATGAGGACCTGGAAGGTGGCCATCAGCTCGGGGTCGCCGCCCGCCTTGTTCCGCTTGAGCGCGAAGAGGGCCGTCAGCCAGCCGGTCAGCCGCCCGTCGGCCGGCCCCGTCCCCTCCGCGTACGGGCGGAGCTCGGTGACGGTCCGCTCCAGCCAGCGCTCCGTGACCGCCTCGCGCAGCGCCGCCTTGGTGCGGAAGTGGCGGTAGACGCTGCCGTGGCTCACGCCGAGCACCCGGGCCACGTCCACGACCGTCGCCTTCGCCGGGCCGTAGCGCCGCAGCACCTCCTCGGTGGCTTCGAGGATGCGCTCGGCGGTGAGGGTTTCGGTGGCGGCCATGGAAGGACAGTACCCGTCAGTGCTCGCTGTCCAGGTGGGCCATCTGCGCGGCCGGGTAGCGCTCGCCGGCGGCGGCGCCGGCCGGGACGGCCTCCTCGATCGCGGCGAGGTCGGCCGGGTCGAGCACCACGTCGAGGGCGCCCAGCGCCTCGGCGAGCCGGGCCCGGGTGCGGGCGCCGACCAGCGGCACGACGTCGTCGCCCTGGGCCAGCACCCAGGCGATGGCGGTCTGCGCGACGGAGACGCCCTTGGCCTCGGCGACGGCGCGCAGCCGGTCCACCAGGTCGAGGTTGCGGTGCAGGTTCTCGCCCTGGAAGCGGGGGCTCATGCCGCGGAAGTCACCGGGGGCGAGGGCCCGGTCGCGGGTGAAGTGGCCGCTGATCAGGCCCCGGGAGAGGACTCCGTACGCGGTGACGCCGATGCCCAGCTCACGGGCGGTCGGCAGGATCTTCTCCTCGATGCCCCGGGAGACCAGCGAGTACTCGATCTGGAGGTCCGCGATCGGGGCGACGGCGACGGCCCGGCGCAGGGTGTCGGCGCCGACCTCGGAGAGGCCGATGTGCCGCACGTGCCCGGCCTCGACCAGCTCGGCGATGGCGCCGACGGTCTCCTCGATCGGCACGTCCGGGTCGACGCGGGCGATCCGGTAGACGTCGATGTGGCCGGTGCCGAGCCGCTGGAGCGAGTACGCCGCGAAGTTCTTCACCGCCGCGGGCCGGCCGTCGTACCCGGTGAAGCCGCCCTCGACCGTGCGCAGCGCGCCGAACTTGACGCTGGTCAGTGCCTGCTCGCGCAGGGCGGCGGGCGCGGTGCGCAGGGCCTCGCCGATGAGCAGCTCGTTGTGGCCCATGCCGTAGAAGTCGCCGGTGTCGAGCAGGGTCACGCCGGCCTCCAGGGCCGCGTGGATCGTCGCGAGCGACTCGGCCCGGTCGGCCTCGCCGTACAGCGCGGACATGCCCATGCAGCCGAGGCCGAGCGCGGAGACGGCGGGGCCGGTGGTGCCGAGGGGGCGGGTGGGGAGCATGGCGGTCTCCTGGGGGAGGAAGGAAACGGGGGGTGCTCTTCAACCATGGCATGACCGATGACAGATTTCAATATCTGTCATTCATTGCGCCGGGGGGGCGGGAAAACCGGATGCACCGACCCGAACCGGGCCGGTACGGTGCGGGGCATGTTTGCTCACCTCCCGATCTACGAGTGAGAGCGGCGCGCAGGCCGATCCACCGACCACCGCACACGCACACCTCACCGAAGGGGAGCCCCCCATGGCGAAGAGCCGCAACAACCTCCTGGGCGTCGGCGGACAGCGCAAGAAGCTGTCCCGCGCCGAACAGAACGGCGCCGGCCCGGCCCGCGCCGCCGACCGGAACTCCGCGGAGGCCCGCAAGCAGGACCTCCTGAAGAAGATGCGCGAGCGCACGCAGGGAGCCGCCGACACCTCCGAGGAGTAGTCACCACGGGAAGGGCCCGGGCCGCGACCGCGACCCGGGCCCTTCGCCGTACCCGGCCGCCGTGCCGGGCCGCCGGGTCCGCCGTACCCGGCCTCCGGGGCCGCCGTCGAGGAGTGAAGGGGCGCCGGCGCCCGCCACGGCCCCGTCACCGCCGCGGCACCCTGTGCCATCCGCGCCGCGGGCGGCCCCGCGCCCCGGGACCGGTCCGCCGGGGCGCGGCCGGCGGGGCCCGGGGGGAGTGCCGGCGGTGCGGGACAATGGGGGAATGACCGCGTTCTCTCCCCTCTCCATCGGCCCGCACGTCGTGCAGCCCCCGGTGGTGCTCGCGCCCATGGCCGGCATCACCAACGCCCCCTTCCGCACCCTCTGCCGCGAGTTCTCCGGCGGCAAGGGCCTCTTCGTGAGCGAGATGATCACGACGCGGGCGCTGGTGGAGCGCAACGAGAAGACGATGCAGCTCATCCACTTCGACGAGACCGAGAAGCCGCGGTCGATCCAGCTCTACGGGGTGGACCCGGTCACCGTCGGCAAGGCGGTGCGGATGATCGTCGACGAGGACCTCGCCGACCACATCGACCTGAACTTCGGCTGCCCGGTGCCCAAGGTGACCCGGAAGGGCGGCGGCTCCGCGCTGCCGTACAAGCGGCCGCTGCTGCGCGCGATCCTGCACGAGGCGGTGACGAACGCGGGCGACCTGCCGGTCACGATGAAGATGCGCAAGGGCATCGACGACGACCACATCACCTACCTCGACGCGGGCCGGATCGCGGTCGAGGAGGGCGTGACGGCGATCGCCCTGCACGGGCGGACGGCGGCGCAGCACTACGGCGGCACGGCCGACTGGGACGCGATCGCGCGGCTCAAGGAGCACGTGCCGGAGATCCCTGTGCTGGGTAACGGCGACATCTGGTCGGCGGACGACGCGGTGCGGATGATGCGCGAGACCGGCTGCGACGGCGTGGTCGTGGGCCGCGGCTGCCTGGGCCGGCCGTGGCTCTTCGCGGACCTGGTGGCGGGCCTGGAGGGCACCGGCGGCTACCGGACGCCGGGCCTGCGGGAGGTCGCGGACGTGATGGTGCGGCACGCGACGCTGCTTGGCGAGTGGATCGGCGACGAGTCGCGCGGCGTCATCGACTTCCGCAAGCACGTGGCCTGGTACCTGAAGGGGTTCGCGGTCGGTTCGGAGATGCGCAAGCGGCTGGCGATCACCTCCTCCCTGGACGAGCTGCGCGCTCAGTTGAGCGAGCTGGACCTGGACCAGCCGTGGCCGGCGGGCGCGGACGGCCCGCGGGGCCGTACGTCCGGAAACAACCGGGTCGTCCTGCCGGACGGCTGGCTGAAGGACCCCTACGACTGCGCCGGAGTGGGCGAGGACGCCGAGCTGGACACGTCCGGGGGCTGAGATTCCCGGCCCTCCGGGCGAGTGATCCTCGCCACCCCTGAGGGGGGTGGTGCTCAGATGAGCAGGTTACGGAGGGGTGTACGGCTTGAAGGGGTGGCACTGGGTGCCACCCTTTTTGCGTTCAAGAGTTGAACGCAAATGCGCAGTGAAGCCGCTCATCTGAGCGTGTTGTCCCTGGATTGGGTCAAGCGGGCTTCGGGGCGTGAATGCGGAAGCTTCGCCTCGGTAACTTTCGAAGTGGGGGCGGACGGGTGGTTACGACCGTGTGACCGCTAGGCGTACCTCCCCAGAAGCCTTCGATCTGGGTATGTTCCTCGCCGTCAGGGCAGCCAACCGAGTCGTCGAGGAGTCGAGACCCGTGTCGGAAAACAATGATCAGAAGTTCGTGTACGACTTCACCGAGGGCAACAGGGACCTGAAGGACCTGCTCGGTGGCAAGGGGGCCAACCTCGCCGAGATGACCAACCTCGGTCTCCCGGTGCCTCCCGGCTTCACGATCACCACCGAGGCGTGCAAGGTCTACCTCGAGTCCGGCTCGGAGCCCGTCGCCCTGCGCGACGAGGTCTCCGCCCACCTCGACGCCCTCGAGCGGCAGATGGGCAAGAAGCTCGGCCAGGCCGACGACCCGCTGCTGGTCTCGGTCCGCTCGGGCGCCAAGTTCTCCATGCCGGGCATGATGGACACCGTCCTCAACATCGGCCTCTCCGACGAGTCCGTCGCCGGCCTCGCCCGCCAGGCCGACAACGAGCGCTTCGCCTGGGACTCGTACCGCCGCCTCATCCAGATGTTCGGCAAGACCGTGCTGGGCGTCGACGGCGAGCACTTCGAGGACGCCCTCGACGAGGCCAAGGCCGCCAAGAAGGTCGCCAGCGACACCGACCTGGACGCCGAGGACCTGAAGAAGGTCGTCGAGCGGTTCAAGGCGATCGTGAAGGCCGACACCGGCCGCGACTTCCCGCAGGACCCGCGGGAGCAGATGGACCTCGCCATCGAGGCCGTCTTCAACTCGTGGAACACCGACCGCGCCAAGCTGTACCGCCGCCAGGAGCGCATCCCCGGCGACCTCGGCACCGCCGTCAACGTCTGCTCGATGGTCTTCGGCAACCTCGGCCCGGACTCCGGCACCGGCGTCGCCTTCACCCGCGACCCCGCCTCCGGTCACGAGGGCGTCTACGGCGACTACCTGCAGAACGCGCAGGGCGAGGACGTCGTCGCCGGCATCCGCAACACCGTGCCGCTGGCCGACCTCGAGTCGATCGACAAGAAGTCGTACGACCAGCTCATGCAGATCATGAACACGCTGGAGACCCACTACAAGGATCTCTGCGACATCGAGTTCACGATCGAGCGCGGCCAGCTCTGGATGCTCCAGACCCGCGTCGGCAAGCGCACCGCCGGTGCCGCCTTCCGCATCGCGACCCAGCTCGTGGACCAGGGCCTGATCGACGAGGCCGAGGCGCTCCAGCGCGTCACCGGCGCCCAGCTGGCCCAGCTGATGTTCCCGAAGTTCGACGAGACCGCGAAGGTCGAGCAGATCGGGCGCGGCATCGCCGCCTCCCCGGGCGCGGCCGTCGGCAAGGCCGTCTTCGACTCGTACACGGCCGTCAAGTGGTCCCGCTCCGGCGAGAAGGTCATCCTGATCCGCCGCGAGACCAACCCGGACGACCTGGACGGCATGATCGCCGCCGAGGGCATCCTGACCTCGCGCGGCGGCAAGACCTCGCACGCCGCCGTCGTCGCCCGCGGCATGGGCAAGACCTGTGTCTGCGGCGCCGAGGAGCTGGAGGTCGACACCAAGCGCCGCCGCATGACCACCGCCTCCGGCACGGTCATCGAGGAGGGCGACGTCGTCTCCATCGACGGCTCCACCGGCAAGGTCTACGTCGGTGAGGTACCCGTCGTGCCGTCCCCGGTCGTCGAGTACTTCGAGGGCCGCATGCACGCCGGCGCCGACGACGCCGACGAGCTGGTCCAGGCCGTCCACCGGATCATGGCCTACGCCGACCGCGTCCGCCGGCTGCGCGTCCGCGCCAACGCCGACAACGCCGAGGACGCCTCCCGCGCCCGCCGCTTCGGCGCCCAGGGCATCGGCCTGTGCCGCACCGAGCACATGTTCCTCGGCGAGCGCCGCCAGTACGTCGAGCGCCTGATCCTCGCGGACACCGACGCCGAGCGCGACGAGGCCCTCAAGGCGCTCCTCCCGCTCCAGAAGAACGACTTCGTCGAGCTCTTCGAGTCGATGGACGGCCTGCCGGTCACGGTCCGCCTGCTCGACCCGCCGCTGCACGAGTTCCTGCCCGACATCACCGAGCTGTCGGTGCGCGTCGCCCTCGCCGAGTCCCGCAAGGAGCCGCACGAGAACGACCTGCGCCTGCTCCAGGCCGTGCACCGGCTGCACGAGCAGAACCCGATGCTGGGTCTGCGCGGCGTCCGCCTCGGCCTGGTCATCCCCGGCCTGTTCACCATGCAGGTCCGGGCGATCGCCGAGGCCGCGGCCCAGCGCATCGAGGCCAAGGGCGACCCGCGCGTCGAGATCATGATCCCGCTCGTCGGCACCGTCCAGGAGCTGGAGATCGTCCGCGAGGACGCCGAGAAGGTCATCGCCGAGGTCGTGGCGGAGACCGGCGTGGAGCTGAAGCTGGCGCTCGGCACCATGATCGAGCTGCCCCGCGCGGCCGTCACCGCCGGCCAGATCGCCGAGGCCGCCGAGTTCTTCTCCTTCGGCACCAACGACCTCACGCAGACGGTCTGGGGCTTCTCCCGCGACGACGTGGAGGCCAGCTTCTTCACCGCGTACCTGGAGAAGGGCATCTTCGGCGTCAGCCCCTTCGAGACCATCGACAAGGACGGCGTCGGCGCCCTGGTGCGCTCCGCGGTCCAGGCCGGCCGGGCCACCCGCCCCGACATCAAGCTCGGCGTCTGCGGCGAGCACGGCGGCGACCCGGAGTCGGTGCACTTCTTCCACGAGGTCGGCCTCGACTACGTCTCCTGCTCGCCGTTCCGGATCCCGGTGGCGCGCCTGGAGGCGGGTCGCGCGGCGGCCGAGTCGAAGGGCAGCGACAGCCGCTGACCCGAGGGGCCCGCGGGCCCCGTGAAGCCCCCGGGACCGCCGTCGGTCATCCCTTCCGAACCCTCACCGGCGGACGGCGGTCCCGGATCCGAAAGAGGCGGGACGGACACCTTGTGCGGAGGTGTCCGTCCCGTCGTTTTCACGTCAGATTCATGCGCAATTACGGCAGCATTGAATTATTGGAAATTGAACGTCTTTGTTTGCGGACGTTTCGGTCGCGGCCCCCGGATCCCCACCCGGGGGCCGCTTCCTTTTTCCGGTGTCGGGCAGGTGAGCCGCAACCCTCGCCGACCGCCGCCGGACGGGCAAAGCCCCCCACGGTCTTCACCACGTCACCTCGGTCCTGAAGGTTTCCTGCCCGACCCGCACAGCATTTCCGTTGGGCCCTGTTCGCCGCGATGCTTTTCATCTGTGGCTGAAACACCCTGGTAACGTGCTGTGATGGTGTGCATACTCGATCGCGGGGTGGTTGCGAGTGCACAGGTGGGGACTTCATGCTTCGTATTCATTTCACCGCGGACGATCTGGCGGGGGTGCGGATCGCCGCCCGTCCTGACGTCCTGTGGGAAACGATTCTCAGCTTTCACCGTTTAAGGGACCGGCGCGGTCCGGTGGTGTTCGGCGGGTGGCGCACGGAAACGAGGGCACGGCTCGGCGGGGAGACCCGGCTGCTCGCCGCCCTCGTTCCGAGCCGCGGCTATTTCCCCGACTTCCTCACCCCGGCGGAGGGCCTGCACGGTCTGGACGACGGGCTCGCGGCGGTCCGCGCGACTGCCCCCGGCCGGCTCCGCTCCGAGCTGTCCCTGCTGGCCGCCGACCGGAGCGGCGGCCGCACCGTGCCGCACTCGCTGCGGGCCCTCGCCGACGGCGGCCCGGAGCCCTTCGACCGGCTGCTCGGGGCGCTGCGCAGCTACCACCGGGCGGCGGTGGAGCCGTACTGGCCGCACATCCAGGCCCGGGTGGAGGCCGACCGGGCCCGCCGGGGCCGGGCGGTCCTGGACGGCGGCGCGGAGGAGCTGCTCGGCTCGCTGCCGCCGATGCTGACCTGGCGGGCGCCGGTCCTGGAGGCGGCCTACCCGGTCGACCGGGACGTGCACCTGGACGGGCGGGGGCTGCTGCTCCAGCCCTCGTACTTCTGCCGGGGCACGCCGGTGATGCTGCGGGACCCGGCGCTGCCGCCGGTGCTCGTCTACCCGGTGACGCACGGGGAGGCGCCGACGGTCCGCCCGCCGGGCGTCTCCTCGCTGGCGAAGCTGGTGGGCCAGACCCGCGCGGAGGTGCTGCGGGCCATAGGGGACGGCGGGACGACCAGCGAGCTGGCCCGCCGGGCCGGGGTCTCGCTCGCCTCGGCCAGCCAGCACGCGGGCGTGCTGCGGGACGCCGGGCTGGTGGCGACCCTGCGGCACGGGAACGCGGTCCTGCACACGCTGACGCCGCTGGGCGCCGCGCTCCTCGGCGGAGGAGGCGGGGCCCAGCGGCCGGCGGAGGAGCGCTGCTACGCGCGGAACGGTCCGGTCACCTCGTAGGTGATGCCGCCCGAGGAGCTGCCCGTGGTGCCGCGCTGGCTGGAGAAGTACAGCCGCGTGCCGTCGGGCGAGAAGGCCGGTCCGGTGATCTCGGAGCCGGACTGGCCGGTGATCCGCAGGAAGGGGGCGACGGTGTCGTCCGGCGCGATCAGGCAGATCTCCATGTTCCCGCCGTCCTCGGCGACGTACAGGTCGCCGGAGGAGGAACCGGTGACGTTGTCCACGCCGGTGAGCGGGGCGGCGCCGCCGGGCACCAGCGAGTCGTCGTAGGCGAGCTCGTAGGTGTTGTTCGTGAGGTTCAGCTGCCAGAGGCGGTTGTCGCCCTTGGTGGTGAACCAGACCTTGTCGTCGGCGTAGTGGCAGCCCTCGCCGCCGCTGAACTTCTTCGCGCCGGAGACCTGGGTGCGGGTGGTGGTCGGGGAGCCGTCCGGGTCCGGCACGTTCTGCCAGGTGAAGGAGCCGGAGGTGGCCGTGCCGGCCTTGAGGACCTGGAGGGTGCCGGAGGAGAGGTTCCCCCAGGTGGTCGGGACGAAGCGGTAGAAGCAGCCGTCGGTCTCGTCCTCCGTCAGGTAGACCACCTTGCGGACCGGGTCGGCGGCGGCGGCCTCGTGCTTGAAGCGGCCCATGGCGTCCCGGCGGACGGCCGCGTTCACGCCGTACGGGTCGGTCTCGTAGACGTAGCCGAGGCTGACCTCCTCGCAGGACAGCCAGGTGTTCCACGGGGTCTTGCCGCCCGCGCAGTTCTGCCGGGTGTTCGCCAGGATGCGGTAGGCGCCGGTGATCGTGCCCGCCGAGGAGAACCGCACGGCGCTCGCGCCGCCGCTCGGGTTGATCTCGGAGTTGGAGACGTAGATCCAGCCGGTGCCGTCGGCGTAGCAGGCGCCGCCGTCGGGGGCGTTGTGCCAGGTGTACGAGGTGCCGGGGACGGTCTGTCCCGAGCGGGCGACGACCCGGCTGCTGAACCCGGCCGGCAGCATGATGCCGTTCGCGTCCGCCGCGCCGAGCGCGCCGTAGGGGCCGGCGCCGGGCTGGGCGGGGGCCGCGTGGACGGCGCCCGCCATCAGGGTGCCGCCGAAGGCGGCGGCCGACGTGCCGATGACCGCTCCGCGCAGGAAACTGCGTCGCTCCACGTGTTCTCTCCAGGGGTGTGGTGACCGCCCGCCGCACGGTCAGCGGCGGGGCCGCGCGGAGAGTGAACCTAGGGGCCGGGAGTTGACTGGGCGTCAACGGCCGGTGACGGGGAGGGGGCGGCTGCGGGGCGGGGGAGTCGGCGGCGGGGCGCGGGCCCGGCACGAGCCCGCGGGCATGGTCTAGGTTGCGGGCCATGGACGTCGCGGCGCGGTTGATCGGATCGGTACGGCTGCCGGGGGCGGCGGCCCTCGTGACGGGGGCGCCCCACGGGGCCCCGGCGGGACGGCTCACGCTGCGGCGCGGCGACCGGCTGGAGGTGTACGGGGTGGCGGAGCTCTTCGCGGACGCCCCCCGCCCCGAGGCGGCCTTCCCCGCCCCCTGGCCCGGCTGGGACCGGGGCGTCGACGCGGTCGCCCCGGACGGGAGCTTCGCCGTCTTCTCGGGCCAGCGGGCCGTGCGGGCGGTCGCCGCCGACGGACGCGCCCTGTGGGAGCACCGGCACGGCTGCTGGGGCCCGGTCGTCGGCCACCCGCACACCGGCGACGAGCAGGAGGTCTGCGGGGGGCTGGAGCACGGCTCGGTGCACGTCCCCGCGGACGGGCGGTCCGTCTGGGCCCACGTGGTCGACGCGGACGGGCCGGAGCACTGGGTGGTGCTGGACGCCCGGGACGGGCGGGAGACCGCCCGGTTCCCCCTGGAGGACAGCGCGGCCTCCGGCTCGCACCAGTTCTCGCTGCCGGGCGGCGGGACCGTGCTGCTGTGCGTCGGCATGGGGCAGGACGGCGTCCTGCTCTACGGGGCGGACGGGGCGGGCACACCGGACGGGACGGGCCCGTCCGGTGTGCGGGACCTGGGGGAGGACCTCGACCGGATCCTGCTCGACGTCCATCCCGACCGGCCCGTCTACCTGACCGTCGAGCACTCCTGCGACGACCTCCGGGTGCACGCCCCCGACGGCACCGTCCTCGCCGGGCGGGACGCCGCCGAGCTGGGCGAGGACCGGTGCTGGGACTACGCGGCCGGGTTCGCCGACGCGGACACGGTCGTCGCCGTCGCCGAGAACGGCGAGGACGACGGGCCGGGGCACTGGCTGCTCGACGCGCACTCCCTCGCGGTCCTCGGCCCCGTCGCCTACCCGCACCCCGTCACCGGCTCCCTCCGGGCCCTCGGCGACGGCACCTGGCTCACCCACGACCGGGCGACCGACACCCTCAGCCGCTGGCGGCGAGCGGGGGCCTGAGCGGACGCGGGACCTTCGGCACTGGGGGAGGCGGGGCGCGGCGGGGAGACTGGACGCATGCGCGAGACCCGGGAGCTCACCGACATCGGCGGCCGCGACGACCTCGACGTGCTGCTGCGCCGCTTCTACACGGCGGCCTTCGCCGACCCCCTCATCGGCCCGTTCTTCACCGAGATCGCCGGCACCGACCTGGAGGTCCACCTGCCGCGCATCGCGGACTTCTGGGAGCGCGCCCTCTTCCGTACCGCCGACTACGCCCGGGACGCCTTCGCCCCGCACGCCGCGCTGCACTCCGCCCGCCCCCTGGCCCCCGCCCACTTCGGGCGCTGGGTCCAGCTGTGGCACGCCACCGTCGACGGGCTCCACCGGGGGCCGCTCGCGGACCGGGCCAAGGCGACGGGGGAGCGGATCGCCGTCTCGATGATGAAGCGGCTGGGCGGCCCCGGCGCGGAGGCCGAGGCGGCCACCGGCGGAACGGGCGGCTTCGTCCCGCTGGCGGCGCTCACCCTGCGCGCGGCGGCCTGAGCCGGAAGAATTCTCCGGCGGAGCGATGAGTTCTGGCCGGCGGGTCCGTCCTACTCCTCGACGGCACCGCACGACGGCACCGCACGACGGCACCGCACGACGGCACCGCACGACGGCACCGCACGACGGCACCGCACGACGGAGAAGAGAGACCACGCCATGGCCCCGCAGATGATCTTCGTGAACCTGCCCGTGAAGGACCTCGCCACGAGCCGCGCCTTCTACGAGAAGCTCGGGTACGCGATCAACCCGCAGTTCAGCGACGACAGCACGGCCTGTGTGGTGATCGGCGACACCATCTTCGTCATGCTGCTCACCGAGGAGAAGTTCCTCTCCTTCACCGCCCCCGGCAAGAAGGTCGCCGACGCCTCCGCCACCACGCAGGTGCTGCTGACGCTGAACGCCGAGAGCCGCGAGAAGGCCGACGAGCTGGCCGACCGGGCCCTGGAGGCCGGCGGCGGCCCGGCGAAGGAGCCGATGGACATGGGCTTCATGTACGGCCGCTCCTTCGCCGACCCGGACGGCCACCACTGGGAGGTCTTCTGGATGGACCCGGCCGCGATGGAGGGCTGAGCGCCCCGGCCCCGCCCGGGGGCTCAGGCGGAGACGCCGCCGTCGACCACCAGGTCCGTGCCGACGGCGGAGCCCGCCGCGTCCGACGCGAGGTAGAGCACCGCCGCCGCCACCTCGGCCGCCGAGGTGATCCGGCCGAGCGGCGACTGCTCCTTCATCCGGACCTCCCGCTCGGCCTCCGTCTCGCCGGGCAGCAGCGACATCGCGGACTCCGAGGCGCCCGGGCTGACCGCGTTGATGCGCACTCCGTCGCCGATGTGGTCCCTGGCCGCGGCGCGGGTGAGCGCCGAGACGGCCGCCTTGGACACCTGGTAGCCGAAGACGCCCGGGATCCGGACGTGCGGGCCCAGGTTGGACGAGATGTTGACGATCGCGCCGCCGCCGTGCGCCCGCATGTGGGCGACCTCGGCCTGGAGGGCGTTCAGGACGCCGGTGACGTTGGTGTCGAGCAGGGCCCGCCAGTCGTCGAGGGGGAAGTCGGCGGCGCTGTGGCCGCCCCGGAAGATCCCCGCGTTGTTCACGGCGACGTCGAGGCCTCCGTACGTCTCCACCGCGCGCCGCACCAGCTCGCGGGTGGAGTCGGGGCTGGTGACGTCGGCGGTGACGGCGGTGGCGGTACCGCCGTCGGCCCCGATCAGGGCCACGGTCGCGTCGAGCGCCGCGGCGGTGCGCCCCGCGGCCACCACCTTCGCGCCCTCGGCGGCGAAGGCGCGGGCGATCTCCCGGCCGAGGCCGGAGCCGGCGCCGGTGACGAGGACGACGCGGCCGGTGAAGCGTGCGGACATGGGAACTCCCCCTGGGAAGGTGTGGCCGCCCGGCGGGCCGGGCGACGAGAAGGGCCGGGGTGGCGCGGGGGCGCCCCCGGAGTGCTGTACTTGACCGTACGTTCCAGAATCAGGTCCGAGAAAAGGCGCCCACCAGGGGCGTCCGTCCGCGGGGCCGCTCAGTCGAGCAGCCGCAGGGCCTCCTCCGCCGCGTCCCGGACCCTGGCCGGGTCCGCCGACGCCTTGCCCACCACCCGGATCCCCTGGAGCAGGACCAGGAGCATCCGGGAGAGGGCGCGCGGGTCGCGGTCCGCCGGGAGCTCGCCCTGGGTGCGGGCCCGGGCGAGCGCCGCGTGCAGCAGGGTCTCGACCTGCTCCCAGCTCAGCTCGACCCGGCGCGCCACCGCCGGATCGCGCGGGGCCAGCTCCGCCGCCGAGTTGGTGACGAAACAGCCGGTCAGGCGCTCGCCCTCGGTCGACGCCTCGGTGGCGAAGCGGCGGACCAGCGCCCGCACGGCCGGCAGGGCCGGCCCCGGCGCGGACAGCTCCTCGACGAGGCCGGGGTCCCGGGTCTCCAGGTAGCGGTCCAGCGCCTTGAGGTACAGCTCGTGCTTGTTGCCGAAGGTCGCGTAGATGCTGGCCCGGCCGATGCCGAGGTGCTCCACGAGGTCCGCCATCGACGTCGCCTCGTAGCCGCGCGCCCAGAACAGGTCGAGCGCCGCCCGGAGCGCGGCCCCGGGGTCGAATTCCTTGGTCCTGGCCATGTCGGGGAGGCTATGCCTTTCTGGAACGACCGGTCAAGCTAGACCGTCCGGACCGGGTAGACCTCCACCGCCACCCCGTCGTCGTCCAGGCACCGCCCGGTCTCCAGGTCGAAGCGCTGCTTCAGGAGCGGCGAGGCCACGTACGGACGCCCGTCCGCCGTGCCGATCAGCCCCCGGGACAGCACCTGCGCCCCGGTGAACGGATCGCGGTTGTCGATCGCGTACGCCCGTCCCGCCCGGTCCCGGAAGACCGCCGCCTGCCGGCCGTCCGGCAGCAGCGCCGCCAGGCCCCGGCCCGGGGTCAGCCGGGCCTCCTCGCAGACCGCCATCCAGGAGTCGGGGGCCGGGGAGAGTTCGAGGGTCGTCGTGGTCATCGGGACAGGGCTCCTTCCAGGGTGCCGATCGTCAGGATCGTGAGGTCCGGCTTGATCTGGTCCCGCTCGGGGACGAACCGCACCGTCGGGTCGGGCGTCTCCGGCGCGTTCACGAAGGAGACGAAGCGCCGCAGCCGCTCCGGGTCGTCCAGGGTCTGCGCCCACTCGTCCCGGTAGCCGGAGACGTGCGCCGCCATCAGCGCCTCCAGCTCGTCGCAGAGGCCCAGCGAGTCCTTCACGATCACGTCCCGGAGGTGGTCGAGGCCGCCCTCCAGGCGCTCCAGCCACACCGACGTCCGCTCCAGGCGGTCCGCCGTCCGGATGTAGAACATCAGGAACCGGTCGATCAGCCGGATCAGTTCGGCGTCCGACAGGTCCTGGGCGAGCAGGTCGGCGTGGCGCGGGGTCGCGCCGCCGTTGCCGCCCACGTACAGGTTCCAGCCGTTCGCCGTGGCGATCACGCCGAAGTCCTTCGACTGCGCCTCGGCGCACTCGCGGGCGCAGCCCGAGACCGCCGACTTCAGCTTGTGCGGGGCGCGCAGGCCCCGGTAGCGCAGCTCCAGCCGGATCGCCATCTTCACCGAGTCCTGCACGCCGTAGCGGCACCAGGTCTGCCCCACGCAGGACTTCACCGTGCGCAGCGCCTTGCCGTAGGCGTGCCCGGACTCGAAGCCGGCGTCCACCAGCCGGGTCCAGATCGCCGGGAGCTGGTCGACGCGGGCGCCGAAGAGGTCGATCCGCTGGCCGCCGGTGATCTTCGTGTAGAGGCCGTAGTCGCGGGCCACCTCGCCGATCACGATCAGCTTCTCCGGGGTGATCTCGCCGCCGGGGATGCGGGGCACGACCGAATAGGAGCCGTTGCGCTGGAGGTTGGCGAGGTGGTGGTCGTTGGTGTCCTGGAGGGCGGCCTGCTCGCCGTCGAGGATGTAGCCGTTGTTGAGGGAGGCGAGGATGGAGCCGACGGTCGGCTTGCACACCTCGCAGCCCTCGCCGCCCTTCGCGGACTCCCGCCCGTGCGAGTCGAGGAGCGCGGCGAAGGAGGTCACCCGCAGGGTGCGGGCGATCTCGTACAGCTCGGTGCGGGTGTGGGAGAAGCAGCCGCACAGCCCCTGGTCGGCCGCCTTCGGCAGCAGCTTCTCGATGACCTTCACGCAACTGCCGCAGCCCGTGCCGGCCTTGGTGCACTTCTTCACCTCGGCCAGCGAGGAGCACTGGCCGATCGCGTGCTTGGTGACGTTGTGGCAGGAGCAGATGACGGCGTCGTCCGGCAGCGCGGACGGCCCGAGCGCCACCGGCGCCCCGGCGCCCGCCGGCAGGACCAGCTGCTCGGGGGAGACCGGCGGCCTGGTGCCGGTCAGCGGGCGCAGCAGGCCGTACGACTCGGCGTCGCCGACCAGCACGCCGCCGAGCAGCCGGCCCTCGCCGTCCACCACCAGCTTCTTGTAGACGCCCGCGCGGGAGTCCGAGTAGACGACGTCGAGGCAGCCCTCGGCGGTGCCGTGGGCGTCGCCGAAGGAGGCCACGTCGACCCCGAGCAGCTTCAGCTTGGTGGAGAGGTCGGCGCCGGTGAAGCCGGTGGAGTCGTCGGCCTCCCCGGCGAGCACCCCGGCCACCGTCTGCGCCATCTCGTAGCCCGGCGCCACCAGTCCGTAGACCCGCCCGTCGGAGGCGAGCGCGCACTCGCCGATCGCGAAGACCGCCGGGTCGGAGGTGCGGCAGTGCTCGTCGACGGCGATGCCGCCGCGCTCGCCCACGTCCAGGCCGCAGTCGCGCGCCAGCTGGTCCCGGGGGCGTACGCCCGCCGAGAACACCACCAGGTCGACGGCGAGTTCGGAGCCGTCCGACAGCCTCATGCCCGTCACGGCCCCGTCGGCGGTCACGACCTCCTGGGTGCCCGTGCCGGTGTGCACGGTCAGCCCCATCTGCTCGATCGTCCGCAGCAGCGCGGCGCCGCCCCCCTCGTCGACCTGCACCGGCATCAGCCGGGGCGCGAACTCCACGACGTGCGTGGCCAGTCCGAGGCCCTTGAGCGCGCCGGCCGCCTCCAGGCCGAGCAGCCCGCCGCCGACCACCGCGCCCGTCGTCGCCGTCTTCGCGTACTCCTCGATCGCGAGGAGGTCCTCGATCGTCCGGTAGACGAAGCAGCCGGCGGCGTCCTTGCCGGGCACCGGTGGCACGAAGGGGTACGAGCCGGTGGCGAGGACCAGGTGGTCGTAGGCGACGACCCGCCCCGACCGGCCGGTCACCGTCCGCGCCGCGCGGTCGATCGCCACTACCGGCTCGTCCGTGTACAGCTCGATGCCGTGCCGCTCCATGAAGCCGTCCTCGACCATCGACAGGTCGTCGGGCGTCCTCCCGGAGAAGTACGAGGTCAGCTGGACGCGGTCGTAGGCGGGGCGCGGCTCCTCGCAGAGGACCACGACCCGGGCCCGCTCGGTGACGCCCCGGTCGGCGAGCGCCTCCAGGAACCGCTGGCCGACCATTCCGTGGCCGACCAGGACGATGGTGGGGGTGGTCATGAGGAGCCTCCGTCGTGGGTGAGCAGGTGCAGCAGAGGGGCCTCCGGGAGGGCTTCGTCGCCCTCCCAGGCCCGGGCGAGCGCGCCGACCGCGGCCAGGTCGCCGAGGAGGACGCCCCCGACGAGCCGGTTGTCGCGGACGACGACCTTGCGGTAGGCGCCCCTGGTCGCGTCGGCCAGCTGGACGACGTCGTCGCCCGGACGCGGGGTGGCCTCGCCGAAGGCGGCGAGGTCCAGCGGCTGCGCCCCGCCGAGGGTGAGCCGGGTGAGGGCCCGGGTGCCGGTGTAGCGGGGCCCGGCGGTGCCGGACAGCACGTCCGCGAGGACGTCCGCCTGCTCCAGGGCCGGGCCCGCCAGGCCGTAGACCCGGCCGTCGTGCTCGGCGCAGTCGCCGATCGCGTGGACGTACGGGTCCGAGGTGCGCAGCTCGTCGTCGACGACGACGCCGCTCCGCACGTCGAGCCCCGCCTCGCGGGCCAGCGCGACCCGCGGCCGCACCCCGCAGGCCAGGACGACGACCCGCGCGTCGAGGACGAAGCCGTCGGCCAGCTCGACCGCCGTCACCGCCCCGTCCCGCTGCCGCAGTCCGCTGACCCGGCACTCGGTGTGGGTCTCGACGCCGAGCCCGTCCAGGTGCTCCCGCAGCAGCGCGGAGGCGTGCGGGTCCAGGTGGCGCTCCATCAGGCCCTCGCCCTGCTGGGTGAGGACCACCTCGGCGCCGAGCGCGGCCAGCGCCCGCGCCGCCGAGACCCCGAGGAGGCCGCCGCCGACGACGACCGCCCGCACCCCGGGCCGGACGGCCTCCCGCAGGGCGAGGCAGTCGTCGAGGGTGCGGAAGGAGTGCACGCCCTCCGGGAGCTCCGGCCCGCGCAGTCCGCGCAGCGGCGGCAGCACCGGGTTGGAGCCGGTGGCCAGGACCAGCCGGTCGTAGCCGACGACCTCGCCGTCGGAGCAGGTGACCGTCCGGGCCGCCCGGTCGATCCCCACCACCCGCACCCCGCGACGCACCGGCTCGCACGGCTCGGGCAGGGCGGCGACCTCGGGGGCGTACCGCCCGGCGAGGACGTCGGCGAGCAGCACCCGGTTGTACGGGGCGTGCGCCTCCTCGCCGAGGAGGGTGACCGGCAGGCGCTGGGCGAGGCGGAGGCCCGCCGTTCCGCCTCCGACCACCACGATCCGTGTACTCATACCCGGAAGGGTGCGGGCCCGGTGTTTCCCGGTGGCATCCCGGCTGTTTCCCGTACGGAACGCTGATCTCCGACGGGCGCGGCGCGGGCTGTGAGGGCGGCGGGCCGGGCGCCGGGGCGGCGGCCGGGCCCGCCGGGTTAAGCCGTGATCAGGCTCGCCTCAAGACGGGCTTAAGGATGGCGGCGGCGGGCCCGCGCCCGGGGTTCCCGCCCGCGGGCCGCCCTAGGGTGCCGAAGGTGACCACCGAGGCCCGCCCCCACCCCCTCTACACCCCCGTCGCCGTCCCGTTCGACGCCGTACGCCCGGCCCCGCCCGCACCGCCCTCCCCGCCCGCACCTCCCTCCCCGACGGCCCTGTCCTTCCCGGCGGCCCCGCCCGCGCCCCGCCCCGCGGGGGCCGCGCCGCGGCTCGCGCCCGGGCGGCTGCGGGAGGGGATCCTCGGCGGGGCCGGGGCCGTCGCGCTGCTGTGGGGGGTGCAGGCCCGGCCCTCCGCCCGCCTCGACGCCTTCTTCGCCACCGGCGCCCACCTCACCGGCCTGCTCGCCGGGTACGGGGTCCTCGTCCTGCTCCTGCTGATGGCCCGGGTCCCGGCCGTCGAGCACGGCGTCGGCGCCGACCGGCTGGCCCGCTGGCACGCGCTCGGCGGCCGGTACGTCCTCGGTCTGATCGCCGCCCACACGGCCCTCGCCCTCTGCGGCCACGCCGTACACACCCGCACCGACCTCGTCACCGCCGCCGGCGGCCTCCTCGCGTACGGGGCGATCGCCGCCGCCGGCCTCGGCACCCTCCTCCTCACCGCCGTCGGCGTCACCTCCGCCCGGGCGGTACGGAGCCGGATCCGCCACGAGACCTGGCACGCCGTCCACCTCGGCGCCCTGCTCGCCGCCGCCCTCGGCTTCGTCCACCAGCTCGCCGGGCCCGACCTCGCGGGCGGCCTCCTCACCCGCTGGCTCTGGTCGATGGCCCACGCCACCGTCGCCGTCCTCCTCCTCTGGTACCGCTTCGCCGTCCCGGTCCGCACCGCGCTCCGCCACGGACTGCGGGTCACCGAGGTCCGCGACGAGGCGCCCGGCGTCGTCTCCGTCCTGATCCGCGGGCGGGGGGTGGCCCGGCTCCGCGCCGAACCCGGCCAGTTCTTCCGCTGGCGCTTCCTCAGCCGCGGCCTGTGGGGCACCGCCCTGCCCTTCTCGCTCTCCGCGCCGGTCCGCGACGACACCCTGCGCATCACCGTCAAGGTCCGGGGCGACCACACCCGCCGGGTCCGCCGGCTCCGCCCCGGCACCCGCGTCCTCGCCTCCGGCCCCTTCGGCGCGCTCACCGCCCACCGCCGCACCCGCCGCAAGGTCCTGCTGCTCGCCGGCGGCGTCGGCATCACTCCGCTGCGCGCCCTCTTCGAGACCCTGCCCGGCGGCCCCGGCGACATGACCCTGCTCTACCGCGCCTCCGACGAGGGCGGGCTCGTGCTGCGCGCGGAGCTGGAGGCCATCGCCCGCGGGCGGCGGGCGGCCCTCCACTACCTGCTCGGCCCCTCGGACGGCTCGTACGACCCGCTCGCCCCGCGCGCCCTGCGCGCCCTCGTCCCCGACCTCGCCGCCCACGACGTCTACCTCTGCGGGCCGCCCGCCATGGCCCGCGCCGCCACCGCCTCGCTGCGCAGGGCCGGGGTGCCGGCCGCCCGGATCCACGCCGAGAACTTCGAGGAGCCCGCCCGTGCCTGACACCGCCCCGCCCCGCCACCGGGCCCGCCGGCGGCCGCCCACCGAGGAGCGGCTGCGCCGCCGCCTCGCCGGGGTGCTCGTCGCCGCCGGGGCGCTCGCCGCGACCCTGCTCACCGCCGCGGTGGACCCGGCCGCACCGCCCGCCCCGGACCGGGAGCCGGGCCGTCCAACCTCAGAGCTAGCTCAACGATCGGACGATTGATGGACGGGCCAACGATCGTCTCCCTAGGCTCCCTGCCATGCCCGACATCGCCCTCACCACCCTCGTCCTGCTGTGCCTGGCCGCGCTCGTCGCGGGCTGGATCGACGCCGTGGTCGGGGGCGGGGGCCTGCTGCTCCTGCCGGCGCTGCTGATCGCCTTCCCGACGGTCCCGAACGGCTACGTCCTCGGCACCAACAAGGCGGTCGCGATCGTCGGCACGACGGGCGCGGCCGTCACCTACGCCCGGAAGACGAAGGTGCCGGTGTGGACGGCGGTACGGGTCGGGCTCGCGGCCCTCGCGGGCTCGTCGGTCGGCGCCCTCTTCGCGACGATGGTCAGCAAGGAGGTGCTGCGGCCGCTGATCATCGTGGTGCTCGTCGCCGTCGCGGTCTTCGTCATCCTCAAGCCCTCGTTCGGGGCGCGGCCCGAGGGCGAGGACCGGGCGCCGCTCACCCGGGCCAGGATCGTCACCGCGATCGTCCTCGTCGGCGGCGGCATCGGCCTCTACGACGGCCTGTTCGGCCCCGGCACCGGCACCTTCCTGGTGCTCGCGCTGACCGCCGTGCTCCACCTGGACCTGGTGACGGCCTCCGCCACCGCCAAGATCGTCAACGTCTGCACCAACGCGGGCGCGCTCGCGATGTTCGCCTACCAGGGCACCGTCTACTGGCAGCTGGCCGCCCTGATGGCCGCCTTCAACCTGGCCGGCGGCATGGCCGGGGCCCGGATGGCGCTCAGCAAGGGCTCGGGCTTCGTCCGCGGGGTGCTGCTCGTCGTGGTGTTCTCGATGGTGGCGAAGCTCGGGTGGGACCAGTGGGCGTGAGTCCGGTCCGGCTCAGCGCACCCCGATGAGGTGCCCGAAGGCCACCACGTTCCCCTGGTAGCCGCCGCGCTTCTCGGAGAAGCCGCCGCCGCAGGTGATGACCCGGAGTTCGGCCCGGTCGGTGGCGCCGTAGACCTTCTCGTCGGGGAAGGAGTCGTTGTCGTAGACCTCGACGGCGTCGACGGTGAAGACCGCGGTCTTCCCGTCCTCGCGGTCGATCTCGATCCGGTGGCCCTTCTTCAGGGCGCCCAGGGTGTAGAAGACGGCCGGGCCGCCGGCGTTGTCGACGTGCCCGGCGACGATCGCCGTGCCCTTGGCGCCGGGCGTGACGCCGTCCCCGTACCAGCCGGCCAGATTGCGGTCCTCGGCCGGCGGCACCTCCAGGGAGCCGTCCCCGGCCAGGCCGAGCCGGGTCATCGGGGCGTCCACGTCGGTCTCCGGGATGCGCAGCCGCACCGGCGGCGACGGGGGCAGCGGGTCGGCGGCGGCGTCGGTGTGCACGCTCGGCCCGGCGGCGAAGGCCTGGGCGGCGGACGGGACGGGCGGGGTGACGTCCTGCGAGCCGTTCTGGACGAGCCAGAGGCCGACGCAGGCGGCCACCGCGATGCCCCAGCCCTTGCTCCTGTTGCTCACGTCGGTTCCTCACGGGCGGGTGGCGTGCGGGGGGTCCGGAGTGGAGTGCTCCCGCCCCCGGCCGGCCGTGTGCGGGAGCCGGGCGGGGGCGGGACGGGCGGTGTGCTCAGTGGCCCTGGGCGCCGCTCGCCCGGCGCCGCACGAGCCACACACCGCCGACGGCGGCCGCGGTCAGCACCGCCGCGCCCGCCGTGACCTGGGCGGTGTCGGGGCCGATGCTGCCGCCGACACCGGTCTTGACGTGACCGCTGGGCTCGCGGTGCTTGACGGTCAGCTCGCCCCGGGCCGTCCGTCCGTTGTCGCAGGCCACGCCGATCCAGTGGGTACCGGGCTTGGCGTGCTCGGCGACGGTGAACTGCCCGACCACGACCTCCTTGTGGGTGCTCGGGTTCAGCTGGAACTCGCCGGCGCCCACCGAGTTCGCGTCCCCGACGCCGTGGCCGTTCTTGCCGCAGGCCAGGGTGTTCACGGTGACGGTGGTGCCGGGGGAGGCGGAGGAGGGGTAGATCTCCAGCGACTCGGGGCCGTCGTTGTTCGCGTGCGCGGCGGGCGCGGCGAACGCGCCGAGCGCGACGACCGTCAGCGCGGTTCCGGTGAGCAGGCGGGCAGTGGGGCGCATGGTGGGGTCCTCCGGGGCGCGCGGTCGTTCGGTCTTCCGTAGGACCGAGGTAACGGCCCCGCCGCGCGCCCCGCCTCCTGATGCCCCATCAGGATTCCGCCATCCGATACGGCGCGTCGGCTGGATTCCGGACGTTTCCGCAGGTCAGACCCGCTTGTGTGCCGTCGGCCGGCCCGTCGTGCCGAACGGGTGAGCGGGGCCGGTTCAGTCCTCGTCGCGGTCCTTTTCCTCCAGGACGGCGACCTCGTCCAGCCACGTCCGGACGTCCGCCGCGAAGTCGCGGGTGCCGACCTCGTGGTGGGCGGCCACGGAGCGGAGGGCCGGGGGCTTGTCGTCCCAGTACGTCGACTTCCCGTCGAACCTCCGGAGGAAGACCTCGCTGCCCACCGCGTTGGTGTGGAAGGTCAGCTCCAGCCGCCGCGGGCGTCCCTCGGCCGGCTCCGGGCGGACGAGCCGGAAGCCCTGCCAGGCGTAGAGGTGCCGCTCGACGTCGGGGATCACCGTCCCGTAGACCCGCGTCCCGTCGAGCGCGTACCCCTCCGCGCGGAAGGCGTCGAGGACCGCCTCGTGCAGCGGCAGCGCCTCGACCCGCACCGGGTCCATGTCGGTCTGCGCCTTCACCCCGGCCGCGTCGACCTCGGTGCTGACGCCGATGACGATTCCGAGGTCCTCCCCCCGCAGCTCGTTCACCGGCGTCTCCCAGCGCAGCCGGAACTTCAGCGGGACCCGCTTCTCCTGGCCCTTCCGCAGTCTGAACCAGCCGCTCGCGCTGGGGTACCCGACGGTCTCGCCGCCGCCCTCGCCGTCGCCGTCGCCCTTGTGGAAGAGGGGCGCGTTGGCGAGGAGCTTGAGGTGGATCGACTCGATCTCCAGGTCGCGCTCGGGCGCCCGGACCACCACCTCGCCGTGCAGCACGCCGCCCGGCCGCACCGGCCCGGGCTCGATGACCGTGTCCACCTCGAGCGGTATGCCGCCGCCGAAAAGCCTCTTGAGAACCATGGCCGCAGGCTAGTCGGCGCAGCCGCCCCCGTCAGCGGAAACGATCTCCTCGCCCGGCACCGCCGCGTAGGCGGCGAACACCCGCCCCATCAGGGCCTCGTCCACCGGGTACGCGATCGCGTCGATGCCCGTCACGGGTGCGATCTCCCGCGAGTTCGCCACGAACGCCGCCCGGAAGGAGGGGAGTTCGGAGACGGTCACCGGGCGGTGGAGCGACGGCAGGCGGGACGCGAGCAGGGCCATGGTGACGCCGGTGAGGTGCGGGGCCGTCGGCCACACCAGCGAAGTGCCGTCCCAGAAGGCGACGTTGCTGACCGCGCCCTCGGCGACCTCGCCCGCCGGCGTGGTCAGCAGCGCCTCGTCGAAGCCGGCCCGGCGGGCCGCGTCGCCGTGGTAGCGCTGCCCGAAACCGCCCAGGTGCTTGAGGTGCGCCGCCGGACGCAGGTAGTCGACGGCCGTCAGCCGCCGCGGGGCGGCCGGCCCGTCGGGCGCGGCCTCGCGGACGGTGACCGCCACCAGGGGGCGGGCCCCGTGCTCGTACACGTACACCCGTGCCGAGGCGTCGCGGCGCCCCGACGCCCCGACGGCCCGGCCGAGCAGCTCCCGGACCCGCGCGCCGGGCAGCGGCGCGCCGAACAGCTCGCGGGTGGCCCGGTCCAGCCGTTCGAGGTGCAGGCCGAGGCCCTTCACCCGGCCTTCCCGCACCTGCATCGCGGTGAAGTGGCCGTAGCCGCCCAGCACGGCGGCGAGCGCCCCGGGATCGGCGGCCGGCACCCCGTCGATCTCGATGTGCGCGGGAGCGGGTGACGTCGTCATGCCCTCACGGTAGTCCCGGCGTCCGTCCCCTCCGCGCCGCCCCCGGGGGTCCTTCCGTGCCGCCCCCGGGGGTTCCTCCGCGCCGTCCCAGGGCCGCCCCGGAAAATCCGCGCTTGACCTCGACCAAACTTGAGGTACCACGATTCTCGGCATGGACATCACGAACTCCGCCGCGGCCCGCGCCGCCGCCCCCCTGACCCTCGCCCTCGTCGTCGCCAGCGACCGCGCCGGCCGCTTCGCCCCGGTGATCGCCGACTGGTTCCGCACCCGCGTCGCCGAGCGCGCCGACTTCGAACTCACCGTCGTCGACCTCGCCGAGATCACCCTCCCGACCTCCCTCTCGTACGACCCCGACCCCGGCGTCCGCGCCGAACTCGCCCGCGTCACCCCCGTCCTGGAGGCGGCCGACGCCTACGTCGTCCTCACCCCCGAGTACAACCACTCCTTCCCGGCCTCCCTCAAGAACCTCATCGACCGCCACTACACCGAGTGGCGCGCCAAGCCCGTCGGCTTCGTCTCCTACGGCGGCATCTCCGGCGGCATCCGGGCCGTCGAGCAGCTCCGCCAGGTCTACGCCGAGATGCACGCCGTGACCGTCCGCGACGGCGTCGTCCTGCCCAACGCCCAGGGCCTGTTCGACGAGGACGGCCTGCTGAAGGACCCGACCGGGCCCGAGGCCGGCGCCAAGCTGATGCTCGACCAGCTCGCCTGGTGGGGACGCGCCCTCAAGGAGGCCAAGGCCGTCCGCCCGTACGCCGCCTGAGGGGCCGTCACGACCCCGCCGCGGCCCCGTGCGGGCCGCCCGCGCGCCGGGCGGACGGGGCACCGGCGCCCGGGCCGCCCGTGCCCGGCTGCACGCGGCCCGGTTCGCCCGTACGGTGGAGGAGTGATCGTCACCGTCCGCACCACCACCGACGCGCGCGCCAAGGCGGACGCCCTGGCGCGCGGCGCCGTCGAGGCCCGGCTCGCCGCGTGCGCGCAGATCTCGGGGCCCGTCACCTCCGTCTACCACTGGCGGGGCGCGATCGAGACCACCGAGGAGTGGGAGGTGGTGCTCAAGACCACCGAGGCCCGCTACCCGGCCCTGGAGGCGCACCTGATCGCGGCCCACGACTACGAGACGCCCGAGATCCTCGCCACCCGGGTGACCCGGGTGGCCGAGGGCTACGCCCGCTGGGTCGAGAAGGAGACCGAGGGCGCCGCGGAGCCCGAGGCCCCGCCGCACGAGGAGCGCCCGTTCTTCGTGTACGGGACGCTGCGCCCGGGCGGGTACAACCACGACCGGTTCCTCGCCGGCCGGATCGGCACCGAGGCGGCCGCCGTGCTGCCCGGCGCGGTCCTGCACGACGGGCCCGGCTACCCGTACGTCGTCCCGGCCGCCGGCGGCGAGGTGCGCGGCAGCCTCCTCACGCCCTCGACCGGCGACTACGGGGCGCTGTTCGGCCTGCTCGACCGGCTGGAGCTGCCCGCCGGGTACGAGCGGGCGGCCATGGACGTCGTACGCGTCGGGGACGGGGTGCGGCTGTCCGCCTGGGTGTACCTGGCGGCGCCGGACGCGCCGCTCGGCCCGGTCATCCCGTCCGGCGACTGGTTCAGCCGCGCTCCAGACGGACCGCGCACACCTTGAACTCGGGCATCCGGGAGACCGGGTCGAGCGCCGGGTTCACCAGGGTGTTCGCCCGCCCCTCCCCGTACCAGTGGAAGGGCATGAAGACGGTGTCCGGGCGGATCGCGCCGGTGATCCGGGCCGGCGCCACCGCCCGCCCGCGCCGCGACACCACCGCCACCGGCTCGCCCTCCGCGACCCCCAGCCGCTCCGCGAGCCGCGGGTGCAGCTCCACGAACGGGCCGGGCGCGGCGGCGTTCAGCTCCGCCACCCGCCGGGTCTGCGCCCCGGACTGGTACTGCGAGACGACCCGCCCGGTGGTGAGGACCACGGGGTAGTCGGCGTCGGTCTCCTCCGCGGCGGGCCGGTGCGTCACCGGCACGAAGCGGGCCCGCCCGTCGGCGGTCGCGAAGCGGTCCAGGAAGAGCCGCGGGGTGCCCGCGTGCTCCTCGCCGGGGCACGGCCAGAAGACGCCCTGCTCCTCCTCGATCCGCCGGTAGCTGATGCCCGCGTAGTCGGCGGGGCCGCCGGCGGAGGCCCGCCGCAGCTCCTCGAAGACCTCCTCGGGGTCGGCGGGGAAGCCCTTCTCCCAGCCGAGCAGCCCGGCGAGCGCGTGCAGCACCTCCAGGTCGGTGCGGACCCCGGCCGGCGGGGTGAGGGCGCGGCGGCGCAGCAGCACCCGCCCCTCCAGGTTGGTCATCGTCCCGGTCTCCTCGGCCCACTGGGTCACCGGCAGGACGACGTCGGCGAGCGCGGCCGTCTCGGAGAGCACCACGTCGGCGACGGCGAGGAAGTCGAGCGAGCGCAGCCGCTCCTCGACGTGCGCGGCGCGCGGGGCGGAGACCACCGGGTTGGAGCCCATCAGCAGCAGCGACCGCACCTCGCCGCCGAGCGCGTCGAGGAGTTCGTAGGCGCTGCGCCCGGGCCCCGGCAGGGTCTCGGGGGCGACGCCCCACACCCCGGCGACGTGGGCGCGGGCGGCGGGGTCGTCGAGCTTGCGGTAGCCGGGCAGCTGGTCGGCCTTCTGGCCGTGCTCGCGGCCGCCCTGGCCGTTGCCCTGGCCGGTGAGGCAGCCGTAGCCGGAGAGCGGCCGGCCGGCCCGCCCGGTCGCGAGGCAGAGGTTGATCCAGGCGCCGACGGTGTCGGTGCCCTTGGACTGCTGCTCGGGGCCGCGCGCGGTCAGCACCATCGCGTTCTCGGCGTCGCAGAACAGCGCGACCGCCGCGCGCAGGTCCGGCAGCGGCACGCCGGTGATCCGCTCGACGTGCTCGGGCCAGTGGGCCATCGCGCCGGCCCGGGCGGCCTCCCAGCCGGAGGTGCGCTCCGCGACGAACCCCTCGTCGACGCGGCCCTCGGCGACGACCAGGTGGAGCAGGCCGAGGGCGAGCGCCAGGTCGGTGCCGGGGCGGGGGGCGAGGTGGAGGTCGGCCTGCTCGGCGGTGCGGGTGCGGCGCGGGTCGACGACGATCAGCTTGCCGCCGTTCTCCCGCAGCTCGGTGAGGTAGCGCAGTGCCGGGGGCATGGTCTCGGCCAGGTTGGAGCCGACGAGGATCACACAGCCGGTCTTCGGGATGTCCTCCAGCGGGAAGGGCAGCCCGCGGTCGAGGCCGAAGGCCCGCTGGTGGGCGGCGGCCGCCGAGGACATGCAGAAGCGGCCGTTGTAGTCGATCTGCGAGGTGGCGAGGACCAGCCGGGCGAACTTGCCGAGCGCGTACGCCTTCTCGTTGGTCAGTCCGCCGCCGCCGAAGACCCCCACGGCGTCGGGGCCGTGGTCGGCGCGGGTCCGGCGCAGCCCCTCGGCGACGGCGGAGAGCGCCTCCTCCCAGGAGGCCGGTTCGAGCGCCCCGGAGTCGGGGCTGCGGACCAGGGGCCCGGTGAGCCTGACCCGGGAGGAGAGGACGGAGGGGGCGGTGCGGCCCTTGCCGCACAGCGCGCCCCGGTTGACCGGGAAGTCGGTCCGCTCGACCACCTCGGCGGGCGGCTCCGCGGCGCCGGTCGGGCGGAGCCGCATGCCGCACTGCAGGGCGCAGTAGGGGCAGTGGGTGGGGACCGTGGTGGCGTCGGACATGCCGTCCAGGGTGCGTCGGGCGTGTTACGGGCGGCGACGCCCCGTATTACGGGCGCGGTGCTCTCCGCTCAGGTCAGCGGCGCGCGGAGGGTGAGGCGAGGGCGTCGGCGACGCCGGTCTCGCGCGGGCCGAGGAAGTGCGGGTCGGGGCGGACGGCGGCGTCGAGGGCGGCCTTCCCGGCGGCGGCGAGCTCGCGGGTGGTGCCGTAGTACCAGGTGGCGTCGTGCGGTTCGGCCACCCCGACGCCGTACGAGGCCACCCCGGCCCGCTCGCACAGGGCGACGGCCCGCTTGACGTGGAAGTCCTGGGTGACGAGGACGGCGCGGCCGACGCCGAAGACCTCGCGGGCCCGGACGCAGCTGTCCCAGGTGTCGAAGCCGGCGTGGTCGCTGACCACCCGGGAGTCGGGCACGCCGCGGGCGGCGAGGTAGGCGCGCATGGCGCCCGGCTCGTCGTACTCGGTCCGGCTGTTGTCGCCGGTGACGAGGAGGACCTTCACCTTGCCGGTGCGGTACAGCTCGGCGGCCGTGTCGAGCCGGTGCGCGAGGTACGGCGTGGGCCGCCCGTTCCAGAGGCCGGCGCCGAAGACCACGGCGACGTCCTGGGCGGGGACGTCGGCGGTGGTCCGGAGCTTTCCCGCGGCCGCGGTGTGCATCCAGGTCGCGGGGGCGAGCGCCAGGACGGCGGCCGCCATCACGGCCTGGACGGTGCGGCGGCGGGCCCGGACGGTGCGGGGGAGCCGGACCTGCATCGGCGGTGCCTCCAGGGGTGGGGGACGGGCTGTTGTCACCCCGTTCGACGCGCGGGGGCCTTCCGGGGTTCTGCCGGGGCGCCGTCCGTGCCGTACAGCACACCCGCCAGGCCCATCCCGAGCAGCATCCCGAGGAGCTGGGCGGCGGCGTAGGCGGGCACCGAGGCGGGGGCGATGCCGGTGAAGGAGTCGGTGAGGGAGCGGCCCGCGGTGGCCGCCGGGTTGGCGAAGGAGCCGGAGGAGGTGAACCAGATCGCCGCGCCGATGTAGCCGGCGACCGCGACCGGGGCCAGCTGGGGGCGCCCGATGTGCCGCAGGCCCCGGACGACGAGGACGAGCCCGGCGGTGGCGACCGCCTCGCCGAGCAGCAGGTGGAGCGCGGCGCGCGGCTCGGTGGACCAGGAGCCGGGCGCCCGGCCGAACATCGCCTCGGCGAGCAGCGCGCCCGTGAGGGCGCCGGCCACCTGGGCGGCGACGTAGGCGAGGACCTCGCGGCCGTCCTGCTCGCGGCGGCGGTCCCACCACTCGGAGAGGGTGACGACGGGGTTGAAGTGGGCGCCGGAGAGCGGCCCGAGGAGCGCGATCAGCAGGCCGAGGCCGATCGCGGAGGCGGCGGCGTTGGCGATCAGCCGGACCCCGATGTCCTGGCTGAGGGAGTCGGCGCGGATGCCGGAGCCGACGATCACGGCGACGAGGGCGGCGGTGCCGGTGAACTCGGCGGTGACGCGCCGGGGGAGCGACGCGGGGGGCATTCTCATAATGGAAAAGATATTCCGTGATTCGGAAGGAAAAAAGGGGGGAGGGAAGGGGTGAACGTTCCGTACGATCCGGCGGTGATCAACGACGAACTGCTGACCGCCGTCGTGCGGAACAACGCCGAGTGGTGCGGCTCCATGTGCCGGGCCCACGGCCTCGCCGGCGCCTTCGGCCCCCGCGCCTGGACCAGCCCCCGCCGCACCCCGCTCTACTACCCCGACGCCGTCTCCCTCGCCGGGGACGCGACCGCCGCCGACGTCGTCACGGGCATCGACCTGACCGCGCCCGGCGCCTCCGTCAAGGACTCCTACGCCCGCCTCGACCTCGCGCCCCACGGCTTCCGGCCGCTCTTCGACGCCACCTGGATCGGCCGCCCGGCCGGACCCCCGGCCGCCCCCGCCGCCCCCTGGACCCGCGTCGGCACCCCCGACGCGCTCGCCGCCTGGGCCGACGCCTGGAGCGGCGGCGACGCGGACGAGGCCGCCCTCTTCCGCCCGGCCCTCCTCGACGACCCGGCCGTCACGGTCGTCGCCCTCCCCGGGCCCGACGGGCGGATCCTCGGCGGAGCCGTCCTCTCCGCCGGCGGGGGCGCCACCGGCGTCTCCAACCTCTTCGCCGCCGACGGCACCGACCCGGCCGCCGTCTGGGCCGCCGCCCTCGCCGCCGCCGACCCCGCCCTCCCCGTCGTCGGCTACGAGTCCGGCGACGACCTGACCGCCGCCCTCGCCGCCGGCTTCGCGGAACTCGGCCCCCTCCGCGTCTGGCTCGCCGCCTGACGGACGCCCCCACGCGCGCGTGAGCCCGGCGAAACACCCCCGTGCGGTCGTGGAAAAGAGCCGTGACCGCCGCGCAACGGGGAGGCAACGTGCCGGCGCCAGGATCGGTCCATGACGGAGCCGGACAGCACGTTCGCGGACGCCGCCGCCCTGCTGGGGCGGATCGTGGACCAGCTCGGACTCCAACTCCGCGGGGTGCGTCCGTACGACGCCCCGGCGGGGAAGACCGAGCAGGAGGTATCCCGCCCATGCAGCCGTTCACGCAGCTCCCCAGCCACCGCCCCGCCCCCGTCCTCGCCCCCGCGCCCGACCCCGTACCCGACTCCGACCCCGTACCCGCCCCCGCGCCCGTCCTCGTCGCCGTCGGACACGGCAGCCGCGACCCGCGCGCGCGTGCCGCCCTCGCCCGGCTCCTCGACCGGGTCCGCGAGCTGCGCCCCGGACTCGACGTCCGCCTCGCCCACGTCGAGCTGAACGCGCCGCTCCTCGACGCCGCCCTCGCGGCCCTCGCCGCCGAGGGCCGCGAGGCCGTCCTCGTCCCGCTCCTGTTCGCCCCCGGGCACCACGTCACCCACGACCTGCCCGCCGCCCTCGCCGCCCTCCCGGACCTCCGGGCCCGCGTGGCGGCGCCCCTCGGCCCGCACCCGCTGCTCGTCGAGGCCCTCGCCGACCGGCTCGCCGAGGCCGGCTGGACCCCCGCCGACTCCGCCTCCCGCGCCACCGGCGTCGTCCTCGCCTCCGCCGGCTCCCGCGACCCCCGCTCCGCCGCCGTCCTGCGCCGGACCGCCGCCGCCCTCGGCGACCGCCTCGGCGGGACCCCCGTGCTCGCCGCCTACGCCTCCGCCGCCGCCCCCACCGTCCCCGAGGCCGTCGCCGCGCTCACCGCCCGGGGCCGCCACCGGATCGCCGTCGCCTCCTGCTTCACCGCCCCCGGCCTCTTCGCCGCCCGCGCCGCCGCCCACGCCCCCTGGATCGCCGCCGACCCGCTCGGCGCCCACCCCGCCCTCGCCCGCCTCGTGCTGCATCGCTACGACGGTGCCGCCCGGGCCCGCGCCGGCCGCCCCGCCACCCCCGCGCGGGAACTCGCGGCCATCTGAACCCTTTTGTCGGCCCCTCCGGTTACCGTCGAGGCATGGCAGGCTACGACGGCACCAGCGAGACCCCCGGGTACGACCCGACCGCCACCGAGCGCTGGGCGGCCGAGCCCGACAAGCGGCCCGGCCGGACCGCCTTCCAGCGCGACCGCGCCCGCGTGCTCCACTCCGCCGCCCTGCGCAGGCTCGCCGGGAAGACCCAGGTCGTCACCCCCGGCACCCGGGGGTACGCCTGGGACGCCAGCCCCCGCACCCGGCTCACCCACTCCCTCGAATGCGCCCAGGTCGGCCGCGAGCTCGGCGCCGCCCTCGGCTGCGACCCCGACCTCGTCGAAGCCGCCTGCCTCTCCCACGACATGGGCCACCCGCCCTTCGGGCACAACGGCGAGCAGGCGCTCAACGACGTCGCCAAGGACTGCGGCGGCTTCGAGGGCAACGCCCAGTCGCTCCGCCTCCTCACCCGCATCGAGCCCAAGCGCTTCGTCCCCGGCCCCGACGGCGAGCCCGTCCCCGTCGGCCTCAACCTCACCCGCGCCGCCCTCGACGCCGCCACCAAGTACCCCTGGCCGCGCGGCGGCCACCCCACCGACCCCGGCTCCGCCAAGTTCGGCGTGTACGAGGACGACCTGCCCGTCTTCGACTGGGTCCGGCGCGGCGCCCCCGAGCAGCGCAAGTGCTTCGAGGCCGAGGTCATGGACTGGTCCGACGACGTCGCCTACTCCGTCCACGACTTCGAGGACGGCCTGCACGCCGGCCACATCGACCCCAACCTCCTCCACGCCGAGCCCGAGCGCGCCGACGTCTTCGCCGTCGCCATCGGCCGCTACGTCCCCGAGGACACCGACCCCGCCGAACTCGCCGAAGCCCTCGACCGCCTCCTCGACCAGGACTGGTGGCCGCACGGCTACGACGGCTCCGCCGTCGCCCAGGCCCGCCTCAAGGACGCCACCAGCCAGCTCATCGGCCGCTTCTGCCTCGCCGCCGAGGGCGCCACCCGCCAGGCGTACGGCTCCGGCCGCCTCACCCGCTACGGCGCCGAGCTCGTCGTCCCCCGCCCCACCCGCAACGAGTGCGCCGTCCTCAAGGCCGTCGCCGACCGGTACGTGATGCAGCGCGCCGAACAGGAGGCGCTCCGCGCCGACCAGCGCATCGTCGTCGCCGAACTCGCCGAGGCGCTCGTCGCCCGCGCCCCCGACGGCCTCGAACCGCAGTTCCGCGCCCTCTTCGCCGCCGCGCCCGACGACCGTTCCCGCAAGCGGGTGATCGTCGACCAGATCGCCTCCCTCACCGACGCCTCCGCCCGCGCCCTCCACGCCCGCCTCCGCACCCCCGGGGCGTAGGGCCCGTCGGCCCCCTTTCGCCTTCCGCCACCGTGCGGGACCCTCGCATGCACGTCCCGGGGCGGTGCCACCCGGGCCGGGCCCGGGGGCGTAGCGTAGAGAAACGGTCGCAACGAGGAGGAATCAACGTGGTCGACGCAGATCAGACCTTTGTCATCGTCGGCGGGGGCCTGGCCGGCGCCAAAGCGGCGGAGACGCTCCGCGCGGAGGGCTTCAACGGCCGGGTGATCCTCATCGGCGACGAACGCGACCACCCCTACGAACGCCCGCCGCTCTCCAAGGGCTACCTCCTCGGCAAGAAGGACCGCGACTCCGCCCTCGTCCACGAACCCGCCTGGTACGCCGCCCACGACGTCGAGCTGCACCTCGGCCAGACCGTCACCGCCGTCGACCGGGACGCCCACACCGTCCGCCTCGGCGACGGCACCGTCATCCGCTACGACAAGCTGCTCCTCGCCACCGGCTCCGAGCCGCGCCGCCTCGACATCCCCGGCACCGGCCTCGCCGGCGTCCACCACCTGCGCCGGCTCTCCCACTCCGAGCGGCTCCGCGACGAGCTGAAGGCCCTCGGCCGGGACAACGGCCACCTGGTCATCGCCGGCGCCGGCTGGATCGGCCTGGAGGTCGCCGCCGCCGCCCGCACCTACGGCGCCGAGGTCACCGTCGTCGAGGCCGACCCCACCCCGCTCCACCGCGTCCTCGGCCCCGAGCTGGGCCAGCTCTTCGCCGACCTCCACACCGAGCACGGCGTCCGCTTCCACTTCGGCGCCCGCATCACCGAGATCACCGGCCAGGACGGCATGGTCCTCGCCGTCCGCACCGACGACGGCGAGGAGCACCCCGCCCACGCCGTCCTCATCGCCATCGGCGCCGCCCCCCGCGCCGTCCTCGCCGAGAACGCCGGCCTCGCCCTCGTCGACCGCGCCGACGGCGGCGGCATCGCCGTCGACTCCTCCCTGCGCACCACCGACCCCGACATCTACGCCGCCGGCGACGTCGCCGCCTTCGAGCACCCCGCCCTCCACCACCGCATCCGCGTCGAGCACTGGGCCAACGCCCTCAACGGCGGCCCCGCCGCCGCCCGCGCCATGCTCGGCCAGGACGTCTCCTACGACCGGGTCCCGTACTTCTTCACCGACCAGTACGACCTCGGCATGGAGTACTCCGGCTGGGCCCCGCCCGGCTCCTACGACCAGGTCGTGGTCCGCGGCGACACCGGCAAGCGCGAGTTCATCGCCTTCTGGCTGCACGAGGGCCGGGTGATCGCCGGCATGAACGTGAACGTGTGGGACGTCACAGAGCCGATCCAGAAGCTCATCCGTTCCCGTGCCGCCGTGGACCCGGACGCCCTCTGCGACCCCTCCGTCCCCCTGGGGAGCCTGCTCTGACACGCACGGGCGAGCCGTAGACTCTACGCGTGGCAGGCAGGATCAACGATGACGACGTGAAGGCGGTCCGGGACGCGGTCCCGATCGACTCCGTGGTGTCCGAGTACCTCCAGCTCCGCAACGCCGGCGGCGGGAACCTCAAGGGACTCTGCCCCTTCCACGACGAGAAGTCGCCCTCCTTCCAGGTCAGCCCCAGCAAGGGTCTGTTCCACTGCTTCGGCTGCCAGGAGGGCGGCGACACCATCGCCTTCGTGATGAAGATCGACCACCTCTCCTTCTCGGAGACGGTCGAGCGCCTCGCCGCCAAGGCGGGCATTACCCTGCGTTACGAAGAGGGCGGCTACAACCCCGGCCACCAGCGCGGCGAGCGCATCCGCCTGATCGAGGCCCACAAGATCGCCGCCGACTTCTACGTCGCCCAACTCGCCTCCCCCGAGGCGGAGATCGGCCGCAAGTTCCTCGCCGAGCGCGGCTTCGACCAGGCCGCCGCCGACCACTTCGGCGTCGGCTACTCCCCGGCCGGCTGGGACCACCTCACCCGCTTCCTGCGCGGCAAGGGCTTCTCCGACCGGGAACTGATCGTCTCCGGCCTCTCCCAGGAGGGCCGCCGCGGCCCCATCGACCGCTTCCGCGGCCGCCTCATGTGGCCCATCCGGGACGTCGGCGGCGAGATCGTCGGCTTCGGCGCCCGCCGCCTGCGCGAGGACGACAACGGCCCCAAGTACCTCAACACCCCCGAGACCCCGGTCTACAAGAAGTCCCAGGTGCTCTACGGCGTAGACCTCGCCAAGAAGGAGATCGCCAAGACCAGCCGGGCCGTCGTCGTCGAGGGCTACACCGACGTCATGGCCTGCCACCTGGCCGGCGTCACCACCGCCATCGCCACCTGCGGCACCGCCTTCGGCGGCGAGCACATCAAGATCCTCCGCCGGCTCCTCATGGACAACGGCTCGGCCCGCGTCATCTTCACCTTCGACGGCGACGCCGCCGGTCAGAAGGCCGCCCTGCGCGCCTTCGAGGACGACCAGAAGTTCGCCGCCGAGACGTACATCGCCATCGCCCCCGACGGCATGGACCCCTGCGAACTGCGCCTCGCCAAGGGCGACGACGCCGTCGTCGACCTGGTCGAGCCCCGCACCCCGCTCTTCGAGTTCGCCCTCCGCCAGATCGTGAACCGCTACGACCTGGACACCCCGGCGGGGCGGGCCGCCGCCCTCGACGAGGCCGCCCCCGTCGTCGCCAAGATCAAGAACGTGGCCTCCCAGCACGAGGTCGCCGTCCAGCTCGCCGGGCTCGTCGGCATCCTCGACACCCAGTTCGTCGTCCGCCGGGTCGCCCAGATCGCCCGCTGGCAGCGGGGCGGCGGCAAGGAGCAGGGCGGCCCGCCGCGCGGCGACGGCCGGCAGCAGCGCTCGTACGGCGAGGTCCAGGCCCCCCGCGGCCCCGCCGGGCCCGCGCTCAACCTGCGCAGCCCCGCCCACCGCACCGAGCGCGAACTCCTCAAGCTCGCCCTCCAGTACCCGGCCCTCGTCTCCCCGGCCTTCGACGCCTACGGCACCGACGAGTTCACCGCCCCGCCCTACGCCGCCGTCCGCCAGTGCATCCAGGACGCCGGCGGCGCCGACGGGGCCCCCGCCGACTACCTCGACGCCGTCCGCGAGGCCGCGCCCGACGACGCCGTCCGCGCCCTCGTCACCGAACTCGCCGTCGAGACGGTCTTCGCCAAGACCGTCGACGAGGTGTACGCGGGCGCCCAGCTGGTCCAGGTCCGCCTCCGCGCCGTCGACCGCCGCATCCGCGACGTCCAGGGCACCCTCGCCCGGCTCGGCGCCCACGGCGACGCCGAAAGGCTCGCCGCCGTGCAGAACGAGCTGTGGGTCCTCACCCAGTACGGCCAGTCCCTCCGCAACCACGGCGCCGCCGCCCTCTGACCCCCGGCCCACGGACGGTCACCGCGCGCACCCAAAAAGTCACCGCACGCCCCTCGTGGCGGCGATGTGTCGTACCCCACACTGGGTGACGGAGCCGTTCCGCCCCTCCTGGAGGTCGCCCGCCGTGCAGACCGAGATCCAGACCACCGACCCGGACGACCAGGACGAACTCCCCGGACTCCCGGAGGTCCCCGAACTCCCCGAGGTCCCGGCCCAGCGGCGCCGCACCGCCGACCCCGGCGGCAACGGCCCCTCCGCCGACCTCTTCCGCCAGTACCTCCGCGAGATCGGCCGGATCCCCCTCCTCACCGCGGAGGAGGAGGTCGAGCTGGCCCGCCGCGTGGAGGCCGGCCTCTTCGCCGAGGAGAAACTGGCCCGCACCCCCGACCTCGACTCGCAGCTCGCGTACGACCTCGACCGGCTCGTCGTCCTCGGCCGGATCGCCAAGCGGAAGCTGATCGAGGCCAACCTGCGGCTCGTCGTCTCCGTCGCCAAGCGGTACGTCGGCCGCGGCCTGACCATGCTCGACCTCGTCCAGGAGGGCAACCTCGGCCTCATCCGGGCCGTCGAGAAGTTCGACTACGCCCGCGGCTACAAGTTCTCCACCTACGCCACCTGGTGGATCCGGCAGGCGATGTCCCGGGCCCTCGCCGACCAGGCCCGCACCATCCGCGTCCCCGTCCACGTCGTCGAGCTCATCAACCGGGTCATCCGCGTCCAGCGCCACCTGCTCCAGGAACACGGCCGGCAGCCCACCGCCGAGGAGGTCGCCGCCCACCTCGACCTCACCCCCGAGCGGGTCGTCGAGGTCCTCCGGCTCGCCCAGGAACCCGTCTCCCTGCACACCCCCGTCGGCGAGGAGGAGGACGTCGACCTCGGCGACCTCATCGAGGACGGCGACGCCGCCTCGCCCGTCGAGTCCGCCGCCTTCCTGCTGCTCCGCCGCCACCTGGAGGACGTCCTGTCCACCCTCGGCGAGCGCGAGCGCAAGGTCGTCCAGCTCCGCTACGGCCTCGACGACGGCCGCCCCCGCACCCTGGAGGAGATAGGCCGCATCTTCGGCGTCACCCGCGAGCGGATCCGCCAGATCGAGTCCAAGACCCTCGGCAAACTCCGCGACCACACCTACGCCGACCAGCTCCGCGGCTACCTCGACTAGACCGTGTCCTTCGGACCGGTCCGTCCCGCCGGCGACGCGCGAAGGGCCCGCGCCGCACCCGGCACGGGCCCTCCGCACGCGCGCCCCGGTCAGTCGACCTCGGCGACCGCCTCCGCGAACTGCGCCGCGTACAGCCGGGCGTAGGCCCCGCCCGCGACCAGCAGCTCCTCGTGCGTGCCCTGCTCCACGATCGAGCCGTTCTCCATCACCAGGATCACGTCCGCGTCCCGGATGGTGGAGAGCCGGTGCGCGATCACGAAGGAGGTCCGGCCCTGCGCGAGCCGGGCCATCGCCTTCTGGATCAGCACCTCGGTCCGGGTGTCCACCGAACTCGTCGCCTCGTCGAGGACGAGGATCACCGGGTCCGACAGGAACGCCCGGGCGATGGTGATCAGCTGCTTCTCGCCCGCGCTGACCCCCGCCCCCTCGTCGTCCACGACCGTGTCGTAGCCGTCCGGCAGGGTGCGGACGAAGCGGTCGGCGTGGGCCGCCCGCGCGGCCTCCTCGACCTCCGCCCGGGTCACCTCGCGGGTGGCGCCGTACGCGATGTTGTCCGCGATCGTCCCGCCGAACAGCCAGGTGTCCTGGAGGACCATGCCGATCCCGGCCCGCAGCTCCTCCCGGGACATCGACGCGATGTCCGTCCCGTCCAGCGTGATCCGCCCGCCCGTCACCTCGTAGAACCGCATGAGGAGGTTGACGAGGGTCGTCTTGCCGGCGCCCGTCGGGCCGACGATCGCGACCGTCTGGCCCGGCTCCACGGTGAGCGACAGGTCCTCGATGAGCGGCTTGTCGGCCTCGTAGCGGAAGGACACGTGCTCCAGGGCCACCTTGCCCTTGAAGTCCCGCTCCCGCTCCGACACCGGCGCGTCCGGCTCCTGCTCCTCGGCGTCCAGCAGCTCGAAGATCCGCTCCGCCGAGGCCACGCCCGACTGCACCAGGTTCGCCATCGACGCCACCTGCGTCAGCGGCATCGAGAACTGGCGCGAGTACTGGATGAAGGCCTGCACGTCGCCGATGGAGAGCGTGCCGCTCGCCACCCGCAGACCGCCGACCACGGCCACCAGGACGTAGTTGATGTTCGAGACGAAGAACATCACCGGCTGCATCATGCCGCTGTTGAACTGCGCCTTGAAACCGGCCTCGTACAGCGCCTCGTTCTGCTCCCGGAAGCCCTTCGCCGCCTCGTCCTGCCGGCCGAAGACCTTCACCAGCGTGTGCCCGGTGTACATCTCCTCCACGTGCGCGTTGAGCGCGCCCGTGGACTTCCACTGCTGCACGAAGTGCGGCTGCGACCGCTTGCCGATCCTCGCCGCCACCACCACCGACACCGGCACCGTCACCAGGGCGACGAGCGCGAGCAGCGGCGAGATCCAGAACATCATCGCCAGCACGCCGACGATCGTCAGCAGCGAGTTGATGAGCTGGCCCATCGACTGCTGGAGCGTCTGCGAGATGTTGTCGATGTCGTTGGTCGCCCGGGACAGCACCTCGCCGCGCTTCGCCTTGTCGAAGTACGACAGCGGCAGCCGCGACAGCTTCGTCTGGACGTCCTCCCGCATCCGGTACACGGTGCGGTTGATCACCTTGATCGACAGCCGGGTGGAGACCAGCATCAGCAGGCCCGCCGCCACGTACACCGCCAGCGCGAGCAGCAGCACCTCGCCGACCGCGCCGAAGTCGATCCCCCGCCCGGGCGTGAAGTCGACCCCGGACAGCATGTCGGCCATCCCGCCGTCGCCGTCCGCCCGCAGCTTCTCCAGGGCCTGCGCCTTCGTCACGCCCTCGGGCATCTGCCGTCCGACCACGCCCGCGAAGATCAGGTCGGTCGCCCTGCCGAGGATCTTGGGGCCGACGACCGCGCCCGCCACCGACAGGACGCCGGCCAGCAGCATCACCCAGAGCGCCGCGCGCTCCGGCGCCAGCTGCCGCAGCAGCCGCTTCGAGGACCCCTTGAAGTCCATCGACCGCTCGCCCGGGGCGCCCCCGGCCATCATGCGTCCACCAGGACCGGCCATCAGGCTGCCTCCGCCTCGGTCAGCTGGGAGAGCACGATCTCCCGGTACGTCTCGTTCGCCTCCATCAGCTCGTGGTGGCGTCCGGTGCCGACGACCCGGCCCTCGTCGAGGACCACGATCCGGTCGGCGTCCCGGATGGTCGACACCCGCTGGGCGACGATCACCACGGTCGCGTCCGCGGTCTCGTCCGAGAGCGCCGCCCGCAGCCGGGCGTCCGTCTCGTAGTCGAGCGCGGAGAACGAGTCGTCGAAGAGGTAGATCTCCGGCCGCTGGACCAGCGTCCGCGCGATCGCGAGCCGCTGCCGCTGGCCGCCCGACACGTTGGTGCCGCCCTGTGCGACCGGGGCGTCCAGACCGTGCTCCAGCTTCCGCACGAAGTCGGCCGCCTGCGCCACCTCCAGGGCGTGCCACAGCTCCTCGTCGGTCGCGTCCGGGTTGCCGTACCGCAGGTTCGTCGCCACCGTCCCGGAGAACAGGTACGGCTTCTGCGGGACGAGCCCGACCGTCCGCGCCATCAGCGCCGGGTCCAGCTTCCGCACGTCCACCCCGTCGACGAGGACCTCGCCGCCGGTCACGTCGAACAGCCGGGGCACCAGCCCGAGCAGGGTCGACTTGCCGGAGCCGGTCGAGCCGATGATCGCGGTGGTCTCCCCGGGCCGGGCCACCAGCTCCACGTCCCGGAGCACGGACTCCTCGGCGCCCGGGTAGCGGAAGTCCGCCGCCCTGACCTCCAGGTGCCCGCGCCGGTCGAGGCTCGTCACCGGCTCGGCCGGCGGCACCACGCTCGACGAGGTCCCCAGGACCTCCTCGATCCGCTCGGCGCAGACCTCGGCGCGCGGCACCATCATGAACATGAAGGTGGCCATCATGACCGCCATCACGATCTGCATCAGATAGGCGAGGAAGGCGGTCAGCGCGCCGATCTCCATCCCGCCGCTGTCGATGCGGTGCGCGCCGAACCAGACGACGGCCACGCTGGAGACGTTCACGACCGTCATCACGGTGGGGAACATCAGCGCCATCAGCCGGCCCGTCGCCATCGACACGTCGGTCAGCTCGCCGTTGGCGCCGCGGAAGCGCTCCTCCTCATACCCGTCCTTCACGAAGGCGCGGATCACCCGGTTGCCGGTGATCTGCTCGCGCAGCACCCGGTTCACCGTGTCGAGCCGCTCCTGCATGGTGCGGAAGAGGGGCCGCATCCGCTTCACGATCAGCGACACCGAGACGCCGAGCACCGGCACCACCGCGAGCAGCACGCCGGAGAGCGGCACGTCCTGGCCGAGGGCCATCACGATGCCGCCGACACACATGATGGGCGCGGAGACCATCAGGGTGAACGCCATCAGGACCAGCATCTGCACCTGCTGGACGTCGTTGGTCGTCCGGGTGATGAGCGAGGGCGCGCCGAACTGCCCGAGTTCGCGCGCGGAGAAGGACTGCACCCGGTCGTAGACGGCGCCGCGCACGTCGCGGCCGACCGCCGAGGCGGTCCGCGCGCCGTAGTACACGGCCCCGATGTTGCACAGCACCTGCACCACGGAGACGCCGATCATCAGCGCGCCGAACCGCAGGATGTAGCCGGTGTCGCCGTTGACGACGCCCTCGTCGATGATGTCGGCGTTCAGCGTCGGCAGGTAGAGGCTCGCGCAGGTCGCCAGGAACTGGAGCAGGACGAGCAGCGCGATGGGTTTTCGGTAGGGCCGCAGGTGGGTTCGGAGAAGTCTTATGAGCACGGTTCCCACTATCGCCCGAGGGCCCGGACCGTTACGACCGAGTTATGTCCGGGCCGCCGAGCCCTGGGAAAGTCTTTACGAACCGTCCGGCGCGTCGCCGTCAGCCGCCCAGGGCTCCCGGGTGGATCTGCTCCCGCGCCGCCGCGTACTGCTGCCGCACCGACCGGCCCACCGGCAGTTCGTCGCCCGGCTCCAGGATCTGCGCGGCGGCCCCCTGCCAGGCCGGGGGAGTGGACGGCGCGAGGGTGCCCCGGGCGACGCCCAGCGCCCAGGCGGCCTGCCGGGCCGCGCCGAGCGCCGCGTAGTCGGCCGGCTGGGGGACGACGACCCGGGCGCCGAACAGCGCGGGCGCCAGGGCCTGCACGGCGGGCAGCGCGGCCGCGGCGCCGAGCAGGAAGATCCGGCGCACCTCGACGCCGCGGTCGCGCAGCACGTCCAGGGCGTCGGCGAGTCCGCACAGCATGCCCTCGAAGGAGGCCCGCGCCAGGTGCTCGGGCTTCATCGACTCGCGGCGCAGCCCGGTGAGGGTGCCGGCGGCGTGCGGCAGGTGCGGGACCCGCTCGCCCTCCAGGTAGGGGAGGAGCACGAGGCCGGAGGAGCCGGGGGTGGACTTCAGGGCCAGCGCGGACAGTTCGTCCAGCGACTCGGCGCCCAGCAGTTCGGCGGTGCCGCGCAGGGTGCGGACCGCGTTGGCGACGGAGACGACCGGCAGGTGCATCCCGGTGGCGTCGGCGTAGGAGGTGAGCGCGGAGCCGGGGGCCGGCGCCTCGTGATGGACGGCCATGACGGAGCCGGAGGCGCCGAGCGAGACGACGGCGTCCCCGGTGCCCAGGCCGAGTCCGAAGGCGGCGGCCATGGTCTCCCCGGTGCCGGCCGAGATCAGCAGCCCCTCGGGGGTGGTGCCGGCGGGCTCGGCGGGGCCGAGCACCTCGGGCAGCGCGACCCGGTGCCCGAGCGCCAGCTCGACGAGGTCGGGGCGGTAGGCGCCGGTGCGGGCGGACCAGTATCCGGTGCCGGAGGCGGCGCCGCGGTCGGTGGTGCGGCGGGCGGGGCGGCCGAGGAGCTGCCAGACCAGCCAGTCGTGCGGCTGGAGGACGGCGGCGATCCGCCGGGCCTGTTCGGGTTCCGTACGGGCCAGCCAGCGCAGCTTGGCGACCGGGAGCCCGGACTGGGGGACGCCGCCGACGGCCTCGCTCCAGGCCTCGCGCCCGCCGAGCGCCTCGACGAGGTCGGCGGCGGCGACCTGGGCCCGCTTGTCGTTGCCGACCAGCGCGGGGCGCACCAGGCCGCCCCGGTCGTCGAGCGGGACGACGCCGTGCGCCTGGGCGCAGACGCCGATGGCCTCCACGCCTTCGAGGAGCCCGCCGGTCGCGGCCTCCCCGAGCGAGAGCAGCCAGCTCTGCGGGTCGACGTCGGTGGCCTTGGCGTCCACCGGATGCGGGGCGTGCCCCTGCCGCAGTACGGCTCCGGTGTCCGTGTCACAGACCACGATGCGCGTGGCGTCCGAAGAGCTGTCGAGTCCGGCGACTATCCCCATGGCATCCGATTCTGCATCACGCGGGGCGGTTCCGGGTCAGGTGTTGCTGGTGCCCCAGTCGTCGTCCTCGCCGATCCGCCCGTTGGGGTGGGCGCGGCCGCGCAGGGCGGACACCCGGTCGGTGACGGAGGAGGGCAGCCGGTCGCCCACCTTGTCGCCGACGACGTGGGCCGCCTTGCCGGCGTACTGGCGGCCGGTCTGCGCGGCGGACTCGGCGGCGTTGCGCACCGCCGGGTTCCGCGCGAAGTCCTTGGCGGTCTTCTTCATCTGCTCGTACCGCTCGCGTCCCGCACGCGTACCGATCACGTAGCCGAGCGCGAGACCCGCGACGAACGTCAGCTTGTACCGCACGCTGCGATCCTTCCCTGGAGGGTCCTGGGGATGTCCCGGGATACCGATTGGCGGAGCACCCCCCTGCTTGCGCTAATGTATGTCTCGCAGCGAGCGCCCGCCGCCCGGGAGACCCCGGGCAGGACCGTTCGGTGCAACCGCAGCAATCCCCTGTAGCTCAATTGGCAGAGCAGCCGGCTGTTAACCGGCAGGTTACTGGTTCGAGTCCAGTCGGGGGAGCGCGATCCCCTGTAGCTCAATTGGCAGAGCATTCGGCTGTTAACCGGAGGGTTACTGGTTCGAGTCCAGTCGGGGGAGCAGAGCGAAAGAGGACCCTCAGGGGTCCTCTTTCGCGTTTCCGGGAACCATCCGTTCCCGCTCGTGGTCTTCATGGGCGAGCAGCACGGATCGTCCCGATCATCCGGAGCAGGAGATCGTATGAGCGGCTATGCTGCGGCAGGACGGCGCGCACACTTGTACGCGCGTCGGCGTCAGGGGCGGTAGCTCAGCCGGTTAGAGCAGCGGACTCATAATCCGTCGGCCGTGGGTTCGAGTCCCACCCGCCCCACCACTGCGAGGCGCGGCAGAATCGATCTGACCAGGCATTTCGCCTGAGCAGACCGATTCCGCCGCGCCTCGCGCGCAGAAGGCGCTCCCAGGTTTCCCCATGTTCGGACAGGGTGTTCGGACGAGGGCGGACCGACACGCCCGGGTCACCCGGACGCCCCCCCGCGGATCCGCGGCCGGCCGCACCGGGCCCGGCGGGGCTCCGGCCCGGCCGTGTACGACTTTCCCGGTCCGGGGTGTCGTCCTTGCGGGCCGCCCCGGCGGCCGTTGAAGTGTCCGCATGACCACAGCGCGTGATCGTCTCGGGCTCCGCCACCGGTTCGCCCTCTGCGCCGGTGCCGCCGCGGGCGGACTGATGGCGGTGCGGCTGTTCGTGCCGTCCCCGGTCGGCATGGCCGACAACGGCGACGGGTTCCGCAGGATGTGCTCCCTCGACGCCGTGACGCTCGTCCCGCCCGGCGTGGAGCAGTGGCTCAGGTTCGCCCACTTCACGTACACCCGCGCGCCCCGGGACGGCTGCGACCCCGCACAGGTCTACCCCGGCAGCGGCAACTGGCTGCTCCGCGCCGCGGAGGTCCTGAGCGGTCCGCTCGGCCTTCCCGGGGTCCTCGACCTGCGGGCGCTCGCGGTGCTGTTCTGCGTGCTGATCGCGGGGGCCTTCGCGCTCTTCGCGGCCGCCCTCCGCGGAAGCGTCCTGCGCAGGTCCGTGGTGTGCGCGCTGCTGTTCCTCGTGGTCGCGGACAGCACCTTCGCCGGGTACGCGGCCTCCCCGTACGGTGAGCTCGCCGGGCTGACGGGGATGGTCTGGGCCCTCGCGGGGGCGGTCCACCTCGGGGGAGCGCCGGCCGCGCGGGTGGCGGGGCTCCTCGCCTGCACGGCGGGGGCCGTCGTCGCGGTGGCGTCCAAGGCCCAGTCGGCGACCATGGCGGTGCCCTTCCTCGTCCTCCTCGCGCTCGCCCGCGTCCCCGTGGGCCGGTGGCGGGCGGGATGGCGCGGCCGGATCGCCCCCGCGCTGGCCGCGGTGGTGATCGTCGGCGCGGCCGTCGGCGAGATCGCGGCGCAGCCCGGGCAGTTCCGGCGGATCAACCCCACGGAGACGGTCTTCGTCGGCCTCCTCCCCCGCAGCGACGACCCCCGTGAGGCCGCTGCCGACCTGGGGCTTCCTGCGGACTTCGCACGGTACGAGGGCAGGAGCTGGTGGGCGGAGGACCCGCCGCAGAGCGATCCGCGCTGGGCCCGGTACGAGGACCGGATGACGTACGGGAACATCGCGTCCTTCCTGGTCACCCACCCGGTGGTGACCGCCCGCGTCGCGTACGACGCCCTCGACGACTTCGGTGCGGCCCGCCCGGACTACCTCGGCTCCTACCCCCCGGAGGCCGGCCTCCCCCCGGGTGCGCAGGAGTCCCGCCTCGCCCTGTTCGGCGCGCTGGTGCGCGACCTCGGCGGCGGGCTGACGCTGGCGCTGGTCACCGTGCTGGGCGCCGCGGCGGTGCCGTGGTGGCGCCGCACGGCCGACCCCCGGCGCCGTGCCTTCGTGGCGACGGTGCCGTGCGCGGCGGCGCTGACCTGGACGCAGTTCCTGACGGCGGTCTACGGCGAGGCGATCGAGAACACCAAGCACCTGGTGTTCGCCGTCCTGGCCGCCGGCCTCACCCTGGTCATGGCCGTCGCGGTGTCGGCGGCCGGGACGGGGAGCGGGGCCGGTGCGCCGCCCGCCCTGGACGCGGACCCCGACGGGCTCGCCCCGGAGCGCGGCGCCGGCGCGGAGCGCACCGCTCCGGCGGGCGCCGCGGCCTCCGGCGCCGGCTGAGGCCCGGGTCAGCCGGCCCGCGCGTGGTCCGGAGCGGCGGCGGGGGCGCGCGGCGGGGCGATCTCCGCGTTGCGCCGGGTCTTGGCCCACGCCCCCTGCCCCCGCAGGTGACGGCCCAGAGCGCGCCAGGTCGCGAGCGAGTAGCACCACACGTACGCCGTGTAGGCGAAGCCCCAGCCGACGCTGCGCCAGAACCCCCGGCCGGGCTCGCACTTCGCCCGGTACAGCGGACCCCACATGCCGAACTGGACGACCGCCAGCAGGAGATAGCCGAGCAGCACGCCCCACCGGGCCGTCCCCCCGCCCGCCAGGGGCCCGTCGGACCGGCCGGCCCAGTGACTCGCGGCGACGACCAGCAGCGCGGGACAGGCCAGGCTGACGAGGAGCTGGAGCCACGGCTGGAGGAGGGAGTAGCCGATCTCCAGCCTGCCGGGGAGCGAGAGCCGCCGCGACCGCCACACGGTGCGCAGGTGGCGGCCGCACTGCATCGTGCCCTGGCTCCACCGGGTCCGCTGGACGAGCAGGCGTCCCGCGCTCCACAGCCCCTCCTGCTCGACCCAGGTGTCGCGGGTGAAGGCCACGGTGCGGCCCGCGAGCGCCAGGTGCAGGGCGAGCTCGTAGTCGTCGAGCAGCGAGTTGCGCCAGGGGCCGCCCCGCTCGGGGGCGTCGTCCAGCGCGCGCAGCGCGCCGAGGCGCACGAACTGGCCGTTGCCCCCCAGGGACACGGTCCCGGTGAAGGAGCGGCCGGCCTGGAGGGCCGGGACGGCGGCGCGGAACTCGATGTCCTGCATCCGGACCAGGGTGCGGGCGAGCAGGTTCCGGAACGGGCCCGAGCCGGGGAGGGGACGCCGCTCGTCCCGGTTGCGCATCCGCACCTCGATCTGGACCGCGTCCACGGACGGGTCGCCGAGGAGGTGGGGGGAGGCGACGACGTCCAGGCAGCCGGGCCCGGGGACGCCGTCGGCGTCGAAGACGCCGATCACGACGCGGTCGGGCTCGACGCCGTCGGGAAGCGCGGCGGCCACGGCGCGGTAGGCGGCGTTCAGGGCGTCGCCCTTGCCCGTACGGGCGCGGGGCAGTTCGCGGGACACGAGATGGATCCGGCGGTCGCCCTCCCGGTGCAGCGTGACGATGGCGGCGGTGTCGTCGTCGGAGGCGTCGTCCACGATCCACAGGTGGGCGTGGGGGAAGGCTCCGCGCAGCCGGGTCAGGGTCTCGCCGATGACCGCGGCCTCGTTCAGGCAGGGGACGATGACGTGCCAGTCGAAGTGTGAGGCGTCGCCCGCCGGCCGCGGCCCGGCGCGGAGGAACGGGACGACGAGTGCCACCAGATGGCCGAGGGAGACCACGGCGAGCACGAGGAAGAGCGTCGTCGTGGAGGTGACCACGGCGCTCGGGGAACCACCCATCTCCTGGGTTCCTCCTGGGTAGGCCGCGCCCTGCGGGGCGGCTCCGGACACGGTCTCGGCCGCGGTCTCGCGCGGCGGGACGCGGGCCGACGGGGTCGGCCCGCGTCCGGACGTCGGTCGGGCGTGCGGCGGTCAGGCGCCCGCCGCACCGTCCCTCGCCGCGCGGACCATCCAGACTCCGGCCGCGACGAGGACCAGGGCGAGGACGCTCAGAACGGTGAGGAAGAGAGCGGCATCGCCGCTGCTTCCGGTGGCGGCGAGGACACCGCCACCGGCGATGCCGGCTGCGTGGGGTGGTCGGTACACGGGTCTCCTCCAGCGGGAGTCGGGCCGGCCGGTACGGTGGCCGGCGAGGGCAGCGTGGCGGGGCGGACGCCGGGAGCCGCCACTGCGGGACGCTCTGAATCCCGGCGGGTACGGGGCACCGCTCGCTCGGCGAGGGTGCGGGTGAGGGCGACGATGCGGTCGCTGGCCCGGCCGTCGCCGAAGGGCGAGGGGCGGGCCGCGAGCCGGGCCGCCAGACCGGGATCCGCCAGCATCGCGCGGGCACGGACGCCGACGTCCGGGCCGGGCGCGGCCAGCACGGCGAAGCCGTCGGCCATCGCCTCCGGGCGTTCGGTGTTGTTGCGGACGACGACGAGGGGCCTCTTGAGCACCGTGCACTCCTCCTGCACGCCGCCGGAGTCGGAGACCAGCAGGCGTGCCCCGTGGGCCAGCGCGAGGAAGGTGGCGTGGTCGACCGGCTCGACGACCCGCAGGCCGGCCAGCAGTGGTCCCAGCCCGTACTGGCGCGCCCGCGCCGCGGTGCGCGGGTGGATCGGCAGCAGCACGGGGAGCCCCAGCCCGGTGAGCTCGCGGAGGACCGCTCCGAGCCGCTCCGGATCGTCGGTGTTCTCCGGCCGGTGCACGGTGGCGAGGACGAAACCTCCGGGGCGCAGCCCGTACTCCCGCAGGACGGCGGCCCGGGAGCCGGGGCCGGGCAGGGAAGCGAGGACGGCCTCGACCACGGTGTTGCCGGTGAGGTGGATGCGGTCCGGCTCGACGCCTTCGGCGCGCAGCTGCGCCACGGCGCCCGCGGTGGGCGCGCAGTGCACGTCGGCGAGCACCCCGATGAGCCTGCGGTTGATCTCCTCCGGCATGCTCCGGTCGTACGAGCGGAGCCCCGCCTCCACGTGCACCACCTGGATGCCCAGGTAGTGGGCGGCCTGGGCCGCGGCGCAGGCGGAGTTGGTGTCCCCCTGCACCACGACGACCGCGGGACGCGCCGTCTCGAACGCCCGGCCCAGCCGGCCGATCATGGAGCCCATCTGCTCGACGCGCGGCAGCCCGCCCACCCGCCGGATCGTCACCTGCGGATCCGGCAGTCCCAGGCCCCGGAAGATCCCGCCCGACAGGGAGTCGTCGTAGTGCTGCCCCGTGTGCACCACCTGTGCGTCGGCGCCGAGCCCGCGGATGACCCCGGCCAGCTTCACCACTTCGGGCCGGGTGCCCAGCACCACGGCCACGCCGGCTCCTCTACGCCTCAACGGACCTCGTTCCTTACCGGTCTTCGGTCGTGCGACCGACCTGGAGATGGAACGGAATCAAATAGGAAAAAATGCTGAATCGGGGCTCCGCTCTCGGGCGCGTCGCGCGAACCACCTGTTTGACCCACCGGCCGCCCCCGGTCACGAGACGGCGGCCGGGACCCCGTGCGGGGTCCCGGCCGCCGGTGGGCGCGGGGTGGTCGTGCCCGTCAGTTTCCGGTGGCGTACGGGGAGCCGCCCGCGGCCGCGCGGATTCCGGGGAGCGCGGAGTAGAGGGTCGCGCCGGGGCAGAGCGTGGCGTAGCCGTCGCGGTGCCCGGAGACGGTGTGCAGCGTGGCGGCCTGGCCCTTCGTCCACACGCCGGTGTCGGCGGCGGCGGTGAGCGTCACCTTCGCCTCCGGGTCGACGCCGTGCAGACCGAGCTTCCAGGCGGCGAGGTCGGCGATGGCCCGCTGGGCCGCGGCCGTCGGCACGCCGCCGTTCTCGTAGTCGCCGAGCAGGGAGACGCCCGAGGAGTAGCTGTTGAAGCCGTAGGTGTGCGCGCCGAGGACGGGCCGGTCCACGCCACCCGCGCGTCCTTCGAAGACCGTGCCGCACTTGTCGACGAAGAAGTTGTAGCCGACGTCGTTCCAGCCGTTCGTCCGCACGTGGTAGGCGAGGATCGCGCGGATGACGGCCGGGGAGTCGGCGCAGGCGTAGTCGTTCGTCCCGGCGGTGTGGTGGACGAAGACGGCGTCGACCTTGTTCAGGTACGAGGGCGGGTCCTGGACGAGCGACTCGTCCGCGCCCCAGTCGGCGCGGCTGACGATGGTGGGGGCGGTGGGGGCCGTCGGGGTGGTCGGGGTGGTGGTGCCGGGTTCCGGGGACCGGCTCGGCTCGGTGGTGGGCGCGGGGCCGGTGGGCTCCTGCGGGGGCGCCGTGCTGGGGGCCGGGTCCGCGGAGGCTTCGCCGGTGGCGGCCTCGGGCGGGGTGGTGGAAGGCTCCGGCGCGGGGCCGGCCGGTGTGGTCCGCGTGGTGTCGGGGGAGGCGGTGGGCTCGGTGCCGCCCTTTCCGCCCGCCTTTCCGCTCCCCTTGACGCCGCCGTTGCCGTTGCCCCTGACGGTCTCGCCGGGGTCGATCATGTCGAGGCGCAGCGCGTCGGGTACCGAGGTTTCCCCGTCGTCCGCGACGACCCGCGCCTCGACCCCGTCCGACGGGCCGACCCACAGCGGCTCCGAGGCGCCCCGCACGCCCGGCTCCCCGCCCTCGGCGGACTCCGGCGCCCGTACCTCGAAGTCGAGGTCGCGCCATGCGCTCCACTCGCCGGTGGCGGCCCCGCGGGTACGGATCTGAGCGGTGCCCCCGAAGCTGTCGCCGCTGTCCTCCCACGAGACGCCGACGAGCGAGAACGCCTGCGTCCCGGTGCGCGGGAGCGCGCGCCTCTTCGGATCCTTGCCGTCCAGCGGCAGCGCGTGCGCCTTCGCCCGTGGCGCCCCGTCGCCGGGGCGGGCGTCCTCGCCACCCGCCGAGGCGGCGACGGCGGTCACGGCCGTGCCTCCCAGGACGACGACTCCCGCCGCGAGCCACGTCACGTGCTTCTTGCCGTTCGCCCGCCTGGCGCGGGCTCCTCTCGGGCTCATTTCCCATCCTTTGCAGGCAGCCGATCGGTATCCGCCGCGGCCGGTCGCCGACGGATTTTCACGTGGTGCGACGGGAAACCGGGGCGGCGGCGCGGATGCGGAGAACCTTCCACGGAAATCACCCTTCGACTTCAGGGAATGCGGACCCCGAATTCCCGCCGCACGGCTCGGCGGTTATACACGACGGGCCCACTCCGGCGCACCCGAGTGCGCAAACCGGACAGGGGGTTCGCGAAATCCGGCGGGTCACCCCGCGTCGCCGGCGGAGACACGCGCGCCGGAAAGGGGCTCGCCGGAACACGTGGCACGCCCGAACTCGCCCGTGGCGGTGGCGCGCTGGACGTGCCTGCCGCGGACCGCCAGCGTGCAGGCCGCCTGCCCGCCCTTTCCGTCGAGGGTGACGGCGACGGTCGGGGCCTTGCCGAGAGGCGCCCGGACCGACTTCCGCCAGGGGAGCGTGACGTCCCGCTCGACCGTGGCCGTGCCGTCCTCGCTGCGGGCGAGGTAGGCGATTTCGGCCGTCCCCACCCCCGTGACCTCGTACGTCACCTCGGCCGTGGGCACGGCTCGCGGCTTCGGCCGCTCCTCGGCGTCGAGCACGCCGTAGCCGACCAGTCCGAGGCAGGCGAGCAGGACCATCCCGGCGGCCACCCACCCCCGCCGGTCCGACGGGCCCTCGCCGCCCGCGTGTTCGCTCTCCTGCTGCGCGGAGTTCTCCGTGATTTCACTGGACGGCATGAAAGGGCCCGGCTTTCGATGGACGGGTGGATGAACCGGGCGGTTATACACCATGCCGAAGTCCACCCGCGAGCGAGCGGAGGAAACGGGCGAACGGCACTCCTTCCGAGTACTCGATTGTCCCTAATGTCGCCAGGGTTGACTTGCTTTCCCGCGGCTGGTTAGAAAACCCCCCGCGACTCTGCGATTTCGCGTTCTTCTGCTTCTCGCGGCCGGTTCGCATTGCTCCAAGCCGGGCGGAAACATCCGCTCCGGCTCGTTCGGCATGCCCATTTCGCGTACGGCGATGCGGGGGTGCCGGTACCGAAAGGTATTGCGGTGAAATTTCCACACAGGAGATTCGTCTCCTGTCTGGTCGTGTCGGCGGTGGCGGGCGCACTGCTGCCCCAGGCCGCCTACGCGGCCCAACCGTCCTCGTCCTCGGACGACGGCCCCGGTGTCCTCGACACGATCGCGGGCTGGTTCCAGGACGACGACGAGGGCGGGACGACGCCCCCGCCCGTCGGCGGGGCCCTGGAGATACCCAGCCGGGAGAAGCTGCCCGAGGGGGAGAAGCTCCCGAAGGCGAAGCGGGTCAAGGAGCTGACGGACAAGCGCACCTCGCAGGCGCGCTACTGGCAGCTCTCCGACGGCCGCGTCGAGGCCGAGCTGACGGCGGTGCCGACCGCGTACAGGTCCGGTGCCTCCTGGAAGCCGGTCGAGACCGCCGTGCGCGCCACCCGGGACAAGGGCTTCGACTTCGCCAACACCACGAACACCGGCAAGAGCTGGTTCGGCTCCGACGCCGGCAGGTTCATGCGCTTCGAGGCGGAGACCGGCGGGGCGATCACGTTCGGCCTGTCCGGCGCCGGTCCGCTCACGCCGGAGGCGAAGGGCGACCGGGTCGTCTACAAGGACGCCGTCGCCGGCGCGGACCTGTCGTACCGGGTCGGCAACGGGCAGGTGAAGGAGGACATCGTCCTGGCCGAACGCCCGGCAGGACCGGTGTCGTTCACCTTCACCCTGGACACCGAGGGCGGCCTGACGCCCAAGGCCCGCGAGGACGGCTCGATCGCCTTCTTCGGCGAGGCCCCGGGCACTCCGGTCATGGTGATCCCGGCTCCGTACATGACGGACGCCAGGAAGGACCCGCAGTCGGTCACCGGCGGCACGTACAGCACCGCGGTCACCCAGAAGCTGAGCCGTGACGCGGACGGCAAGGGCTGGAAGCTGACCGTCACGCCGGACGCGAAGTGGCTCGCGGCCAAGGAGCGCCAGTACCCGGTCGTCATCGACCCGACGATCACGATCACGCCGATCGCCTCGGTCTCCGAGGACACCATGGTCCTCTCGGACCAGCCCGGCGTGAACTTCAACAACACCTGGAAGCTGTCGGTCGGCAAGACCGACACCGGCGTCGCCCGCTCCCTGATCAAGTTCCCGCTGAACGAGATCCCGGCCGGGGTGAAGGTCGACGCGGCCCGGCTGAGCCTGTACTACGACCAGTCGCACACCACCAACGGCAACACGGTCGCCCTCGAAGCGCACCGGGCCACCGGCGCGTGGAGCGAGGCGGGCGCGACGCCCGCGACCTGGTCCAACACCAGCGCGCTGGTGGGCGAGCTGTCCGGCACCACCGTGCAGCTGGACGACGGCGACGCCGGTACGGCGGCCGTCGGCGAGTGGCCGCGCGGCACCACGACGGGCGGTGCGGCGACCAACGACGACTACGCGTCCAACAAGAACGCGCTCACCGGCGAGTCGTACGCCTGGCAGCCGAGGGTCCCGGAGACCGACACCTACCGGGTGGACGTGCACTACCCGGCCGCGGCGGACGCGGCCACGGCCGCCCCGTACACGGTCACCCACAACGGCGGCACCAAGAACTACACGGTCAACCAGACCGGCACCGGCGGCGTCTGGAAGACCCTGGACGCGACGGAGCTGAGCTTCGCCAAGGGCAACGCCGGCAAGATCGTCCTGGGTGACACCGGCTCGGCCACGACCCGGACGCTGGCCGACTCGGTGCGGCTTGTGAACCCGGCCGAGATCACCAAGGCCGCCTGGGACTACAACAAGTGGCACGACTTCCCCGTCGCCGACACCGTCCAGAAGTGGGTCTCCGGCACGGCCGTCAACCACGGCTTCGTGCTCAAGGCCAAGGACGAGACGGCCACCGCGCCGCAGGGCGGCCCGCGCTACGAGGCCGCCGACGGCAACGCCTACGGCGACGAGACCTCCACGTACCCGCGCCTCACGGTGACCTACGGCGCCGTCGGCACCTCGCTGAACTCGCCGACCGTGGTCCACTCCACCGGCCCGGAGCTGTCCTGGCCCGCGTACGCCAACACCAGCGGTGACAGCGGCCTGGACATCGTGGAGTACCAGCTGCACCGCTCCACGCAGCAGGTCTTCACCCCCTCCGCCGCCACCCTGATCGCCCCGATCCCGACGGGCACGACCGCCTACACGGACACCACGGCGGTACCGACCCCGGACTCCTCCTCCAGCGAGATCGGGAAGTCGTACTACTACCAGCTCGCGGTCAGGACCAAGAACGGTCAGCTCCTCGGGTCACCGACCCGGATCGTGGGCATCCCCAAGGCCGGCCGGACGATGAGGATCATCCAGGCGGGCCAGGTCGACACCACGCTCTCCTCGCAGCAGCCGACCGTCAACCACGACGGCCTGGTCTCCGGCAAGGCCCAGACCTGGCTGAGCGTCGGCAACAACTCCGGCACGTACGGCAAGACCCGCGCCGCCCTGAAGTTCCCCACCACGTCGATCCCCACCACCGCCACGGTGCTGGAGAACAAGATGTACATGTGGGGCGCGGAGACCACCAGCACCACCGACGGTGCGGTCTACGAACTCCACGCGCTGACACGGGACTTCACCGAGACCCAGGCCACCTGGAACAACGCGAACTCGACCACCCCGTGGACCACCGCCGGCGGCGACTTCTCCGCCGCCGTCTCCGACACCGTCCCGCAGATCACCGACGAGGTCGGCCGCCACTGGTGGGACGCCACCGGGCTGATGCAGTCCTGGGTCAGGACGCCCGCCAACAACAAGGGCGTCCTGGTCAAGCTGAAGGACGAGACCACCACCGGCCCGCAGGAACGCACCCTGTTCCTGTCCGCCGAGGCCTCCGACCCGCAGCTGCGCCCGTACATGCAGGTCATCTACGTCGACTCGACCACCGAGGACACGTACTACGCGCCGACGACCCCGGCCCGGATGACGCCGAACACCACCTACACGGTGGAGTTCACGGTCACCAACACCACGTCCGCGGCGTGGGCCGCGGGTGAGCGCGAGCTGTCCTACACCTGGAAGCTCCCCGACGGCACGGACGTGACGACGGGCGGCAACCAGCTCAGGACGGCGATCCCGGCCCTGCTGCCGGGCAAGTCCGCCACGATCCAGGCGAAGGTCGCCACACCGATCAACTCGGACTCCGGCAACAAGCGCAACGAGTACGTGCTCGGCTGGGACGTCCGCAAGATCGCCGACGGCAGCTGGCTGTCCGCCGGCACCGGCGGCATCCCGTCGCTGAAGCAGAACGTGGCGGTGGAGGACCCCACCTCCAACAGCCTCGGCATGGAGAAGTTCTACAGCTACACCGGCAAGAACACCGGCGCCGGCTCGACGGTCATGAACAACCTGGCCTCCGGCAACAGCGTCTGGCAGTACAACGCCTTCACCAACCCCGGCCGTGGCCTGAGCACCTTCGTCCGCTTCGCCTACAACAGCCAGGACACCTCCGACACGGTCGCCGGTCACGGCTGGTCGATGCAGGCCGCGGGACCGATCCGGCTCGGCGCGGCGCTGGACTTCCACCCCAACCCGAACCCGACGGAGATCCGTCTCCCGGACGGTGACGGCACCACGCACGTCTTCCGCAAGCAGGCGGACGGCACGTGGAAGGCCCCGGCGGGCGTCCACTACAAGGTCACGATGAAGGCCGGCCTGGACTGCAAGCCGACCAAGGACCCGGTCCCCGACGCCTGGACGCTCACGCGCCCGGACGGGACCCGGTTCCTGTTCGGCTGCGACGGCTACCTGACCTCGACGGTGGACAAGAACGGCAACACCCAGACGTTCACCTACGAGGAGCGCAAGTCCAACAACAAGCCGACCAAGTTCCTGACCTACGTCACGGACCCGGCCGGCCGGCAGACGCTCACCGTCGACTACTTCAAGAAGGGTGACGCGTCCTACGAGTACATCGACGGCTCGGGCGCGAAGGTCACGGGCTCGAACCTGACCAACTCCAAGATCTACGACCACGTGAAGTCCATGACGGACGTCTCCGGCCGCAAGATCGCCTTCTTTTACACGGACAAGGGCCTGCTCGGCCAGATCACCGACGGCGTCGGCTCCAGCCAGCCGAAGGACTTCAGGTTCACCTACGACGCCACGCAGGGCAACAAGAACGTCAAGCTGGTCAAGGCAACCGACCCGCGCGGCAACAGCACGCAGTTCGCGTACTACGCGCCGCAGGCCGGCGACGACCCGAAGTACCACTGGTGGACCAAGACGATCACCGATCGTCTCGGTTTCCTCACCGGGTTCGCGTACAAGGCGAACACGGCGAATCCCGCGTTCACCGACACCAAGGTCACCGACGCCGAGGCACACGCCACGGACTACGTGACGGACGACTTCGGCCGCCCGGTCCAGACGACCAACGCCAAGTCCCAGGTCGCCAAGATGGCGTGGGACGCCGACAACAACGTCACGTACGTGGAGGAGGCCAACGGGGCCAAGGCCGCGTACTGCTACGACCAGAAGACGGGCTACCCCCTCTGGATGCGGGACGCGGAGAACAATAGGGCAGGTGTTCCGCCACAGGCGGACTGCGCCCCGGGCACCTACCCGGCGAACTCCCAGCAGTACAGCTACCAGACGCGTCTGGACGGCTACTCCGCCGACCTGGCCACCAAGACCTCCCCGGAGGGACGCAAGTGGCAGTTCGGCTACGACGCCTTCGGCAACCTCAAGACGGTCACCGACCCCAAGGGCGTCGCCACCACCACGGCGGGCGACTACACCACTGCGTATGAGTACGACGCGTACGGCCAGTTGACCAAGGCGACCGACGCCAACGGCAACCCGACGACCAACAGCGGCTTCGGTCCGACGGGTTACCCGGCGAAGATCACCGATGCGCTGGGCAAGGCGACGGACTTCGTCTACGACGAGCGCGGCCAGGTCACCGAGATCACCGACGCACTGGGCAAGAAGATCACCCAGACGTACGATGTCTTCGGGCGTTCGCTGGTCAACACGGTGCCCAAGGACCAGGCGGCCGGCGTGCTGATCACGTCCCCGGCACCGGTCTACGACGCGAACGACAACGTCACCACCTCCACTGCGCCCAACGGGGCGGTCTCCACAGCGGTCTACGACGCGGCGGATCAGATGGCCTCGGCCACTTCGCCGAAGGACACGACCACCTCGGAGGAGCGCAAGACGGTCTACAGCTACGACAAGGTCGGCAACCTCAGGACGACGACCGAGCCCAAGGGCACGCTGACCACGTCGGACCCGGCCGACTACGTCACGACGCAGTACTACGACGCGATCAACCAGCTCACGTCAGCGGTCAACACGGCCGGTGACAAGATCGCTTACGAGTACGACAGCGTCGGCAACCTGACCACGGTCATCGATCCGAAGAAGAACGCGACCGCGGACACGACCGACTACACGAGCAAGACCGCCTACGACCTGAACCACCGGGTCACCACGGTCACGGACGCGGCCGGCAACTCCACCTCGCGCACCTACGACAAGGACTCCCTGGTCATCCAGACCAAGGACGCCGAGGGCAACGTCAGCTACGTCGACTACGACGAGCGCGGGAAGCAGAAGGAGGTCCGCGTACCCTACGAGGGGGCTACCTTCCGCAAGACCCAGTTCGAGTACGACCAGGTCGGCAACACCACCAGGGTGATCACCCCGCGTGGTACGGCCACCGCCGCGGTGGAGGACTTCGCCTCGCGCACCGAATACGACGCGCTGAACCGGCCGGTCAAGCAGTTCCAGCCGTACGACCCCGCCGACGCCCGCTACAACAACCCCAACGTCTACACGCAGACCGTGTACGACGCCGTGGGCCGCGTCTCGAAGACGTCGCTGCCGCCGTCGGAGGGTCAGACGGTCCGCAACGACACGGTCTACGAGTACTTCGACAACGGCTGGGTGAAGAAGTCCACCGACCCGTGGGACATCTCGACCACCTACGACTACACCGAGCTCGGACAGCAGAAGGCCCGCACACTCACCTCCGCCGGCGGCTCCTCGGACCGCACCATGTCATGGGCGTACTACCCGGACGGCAAGCTGAAGTCCAAGTCGGACGACGGCGTGCCGGTGGGCAGTTCGGTGGTGCTGGTGGACAACTCCGACAGCCGGCACACATCGGCCACGGGCACGTGGACGAAGGGTGACATCGCCGGGCAGCAGGGCTACGACCACCACACCCACGCCGCTGGAACGGGTACCGACGCCTACACGTGGACGCTGAACATCCCCAAGGACGGTACGTACACCGCGTACGTGAAGTACCCGAAGGTGACCGGCGCCGCCACCACGGCGAAGTACACGCTGTCGCAGGGCACCACCACCCACCCCGCGGTCACCAAGGACCAGAACGCCGCCACCGGCACCTGGGTCGCACTCGGCTCCTACAGCCTCGCGCAGGGCAACGACGCCCGGCTGAAGCTGGACCAGAACAGCGCCGGCATCGTCGTCGCCGACGGCGTCAAGCTGGTGCGCGACATCTCCGGCGACACGGACTCCGAGAAGAAGACCTTCACCTACGCCTACGACGCCAACTCCAACCTGACCTCGGTCGACGACACCTCCTCTGGTGCCGGGATCGACGTGTACACGATCGCCTACACCGGCCTCAACCAGGTCCAGAAGGTGACCGAGGCGCTCGCGGGTACGGAGAAGAAGGCCACGTCGTACACCTACGACGCCAACGGGCGACCGGAAACGATCACCCACCCCGACCAGTTCTCCAAGTACACCTATGACCTGCGCGAGTTGGTCAAGACGGTGTCGGTCGGCAAGACGGCCTCGGACGCCTCGCCGAAGGTCACCTCGTACACGTACACCAGCCGCGGCCAGAAGCTGCAGGAGACCAAGGCCAACAAGAACACGGTCGACTACACCTACTACCTCAACGGCGCCGCGAAGACGACGTCGGAGAGGAAGAGCTCCGGCACGCTCGTCTCCTCGCACGCCTACGCCTACGACGCCAACGGCAACAAGGCACAGGACGTCGCGAAGAAGATGAACGCCGACGACAACTCGGCCTACCTCGAGTCGACCACGGACTACACCTACGACCCCGTGGACCGGCTCGCCAAGTCGGTGAAGACCGGTACCGGCGCGGGCACCGAGACGTACGTCCACGACGCCAACGCCAACGTCATCAGCCAGGCGGTCAAGGGCACGTCGTCGACGTTCACCTATGACCGCAACCGGCTGATGACCGTCACCACCGGCAGCTCGACCGCCGACTACAACTACGACCCGTTCGGCCGCCAGGAGTCGGTCACGGCGGGTGGCCAGGTCATCGAGCGATCCGTCTACGACGGCTTCGACCACGTGGTGGAGTCCCAGAAGACGGACGCCGCCGGCGCGTTGAAGTCGACGAAGTACACCTTCGACCCGCTGGACCGCACCGCGTCGAAGACGGCGGACGGCAAGACGACCGACTTCGACTACCTCGGCCTGTCCGGGGAGGTCCTCGGCGAGGAAGTCGCCGGCGAACTCACGAAGTCCTACCAGTACAGCCCCTGGGGCGAACGGCTCTCCCAGGTCAAGCACAACACCGACGGCACCAGCGAAGACGGCTACTACGGCTACAACTCGCACACCGACGTCGAAACCCTGACCGACAAGAACGGCGACTCCAAGTCCACCTACGGCTACACCGCCTACGGATCCGACGACACGGACGAGTTCACCGGCATCGACAAGCCCGACGCCGCCGACCCGACCAAGGAGGCGTACAACCCCTACCGCTACAACTCCAAGCGCTGGGACGCCGGCGCCGGCACCTACGACATGGGATTCCGCGACTACGACCCCGGGCTCAACCGCTTCACCACCCGGGACATGTACAACGGCGCCCTCGAGGACATGGGGCTGGGAGTCGACCCGTTCACCGGCAACCGGTACGCCTTCACCGGCGGAAATCCCATCAACCGCATCGAGATCGACGGGCACGACTCCTGGTTCACCGACGTTCTCGACCGGGTCCAAGCGACGGCCGTCGAGGCGGTCGAGAGCCAAAGCGCTCGGAGCATCTGGGACACGGCGAAGACCGCCGCCAAGCGAAACCTACTGGGTGCCGCGATCGGCGCGGTGACGGACATCGCGCAGGGCGAGGACCCGCTGAAGGCCCTGGTATGTTCGGCGGGATGCAGTACCCACAATGCTCGGAACATGGTGGATCGTTACAGGTGCGAGACCCAGTCTCGAGAGGAGAGGTACATGTACTTCCCGCTCGTGAACGGGAACGCGACCGGAGCCACCGCCCTCATCTGCCCCAGCGACCTCAAGCCGCCGAACTCGCGCAGCACTGAGGACACGTTCACACCGGAGGGCTTCCCTGTCGGCGTGAACGACGCGAACGGTGACCCTCTCTACAATCGGTCTCACATCATCGGGGACCGGTTCCACGGGGCGAACATCGCTGAAAACATGTTCACGGGTTATCGGCGCTTCAATGTGAGCGGCATGAAGACCTGCGAGAACAGGATGGCGACGGCTCTCGCCGCAGAGCCTGTGACCTACGGCGCGGTTCTGGAATACGGCGATCCGGCCGCACCCCGGATACCGACTGCGATCACCATGACCGCGTCCACGCCGACCCGTAAACTTTTCAGCGTGCGGATCGAGAACAAGAACCAGAACGGGGGAGGCTGTTGAGCATCGAATCCCTGGAGTCCGCGCTGCCGGGGCTGGTGGCGCAGCGACTCCAGACTCCACGACGAATCGACTGGGAAGTGATCTTCGGCGGCCTGGGGACGCAGCTGCCGGACGATTACGTCGGTCTGGCGCAGTCGTACCCCAGGCTGAAGATCGGGCGATTCCTCACGGTGACGGCTCCAGCCCCAGGGTACGAAGAGGGCTTCGTCGAGTCCGCGAGAATGGATCTGGCCGGCGCCGAGGAAATGTCGCAGAAAGGGATGACCGGCGGGTATCCCGTCTTCCCGGCTCCAGGAGGGCTGCTGCGATGGGGCAGCTCGATCGATGGCGACGAGTTCCATTGGCGCACAGAAGGGCAGCCGAACCAGTGGACTGTCGTCGTGGCCGGCCGGAATGACGACTGGTTCCACCACGAGGGCAGCCTCACAAGCTACCTTTCCGGACTTTGCTCCGGGACGGTCCCGCCCTACGGGCTCCCCCCGAACTTTCCCGGTCCCGATCCTGCGGTATCCGTAGGCTGAGGAAAATCGAAATACTGAGGGGGCTCGCCGGACCGCGGGCCCCCTCAGTCCTTTACCGTATGGACGGGGATCAAACCGTAGGCCGGTGAGCCGGATCACCGGAGGTGCAGGCGGACATCGTTCCTGATGTCCGCCTGCACCTCGCCCTTCTGTGAAAGGCCCTTGCATGTGGGTGCAACGTCTACTCGAATTCACCGGCTGGGAGCCGTCGGCGCACTCCGTCGACTGGGCGGCGGTAGAGGAGGAGCTTCGCGTTCCTCTGCCGCCGGACTTCAAGCGACTGTGTGAAGGCTTCGGCGGGGGAACCTTCTGCGACTCCATCGCTTTCTACGGCAGGGCGGAGGGGGTTCATTTCAATTTCCTCCTGCCGTGGCAGATGCCCCTGTCTCCCCTTCCTTCCGAAAGCGGCCCGTACCAGGAGTACACGCCGGGCGGAAAGGGGTACATCAAATGGGCCTCGTCGGAATGGGGCACTGCATACTGCTGGCTTGTCGACGCGCAACAGCCCGGCACATGTCCTGTCCTCGCCCGGGGCGAAGCCGGCGAGTGGTGCGAGTACGACATGTCGACGTCGGAATTCCTCCACAGGGTCCTGGCGGACGAGGATTTCCAGCCGTTCGGCATCGCCCGGCACGGGCTCGACCCGACGTTCCGGCCTGGCCCCGGGGCCGACGGCAGCTGACGAGCGGCTGACCGTCACGCGGGTCGGTGAAGGGGAGATACGCCGGGGCGATGTCGTCCTCGTCGGTGTGCCCGGGCGGTACGGGAACGCGCCGGTCCTGCAGCGGGTGATCGGCCTGGGCGGGGACCACGTGGAGTCCCGCGACGGCGTGCGGGTCGCGGTGAACGGCGAGCCGATCGACGAGCCGTACGTGATGCGTGACCCGCTCGGTTCGGCGGGTCCGGCGTACGACGTGACCGTGCCGGAGGGACGCCTGTTCCTGCTGGGCGACAACCGGCCCGTCGCGAACGACTCGCGCTCCTTCCTCGACGAGCAGTCGGGCAGCGTCGCGGCTTCCGGCGTGCGCGGCCGTGTCCGAGCCGAAGGGGCCGTGCCGTCGGCGCTGTGGCCGATGGTGGCCTTCGGGGCCCTGCTCGCACTGGTCGGGATCGGATCGGGGGTCCGGGGGTACATGACCGGGCAGCGCCCCTGACGCGGTGGTGGCGACACGGTCCGTGGCTTGCTCTGGATCCTGTGGGAGGGTCCGCCGACGGAGTCGGCGGACCCTTTCGGCTTTCGGGGCGGGAGAGGGGCCGGGCGCGAGGATCCCGCGACGGCGTTGCCCGGCCTTCCCGGCAGCCCCGGCGGTCCCGCCACGAGATCGCCGGCCGGGACGGGCGGCGGATGGGCCAGCCCCCTGTGTCGGTTGTCGACCACCGGCCGCGCTCGGTACCGCCTGTGGGCCCGCGCCCCGTGCGGGACGGCGGCCCGCTCCCTGTGGATGTGGCGGTGATCACAGCACGAAGCCGTGATGATCCCTGCGCCCGTTCCGCTGGATTCCGCGAGGACCACGAAGGACCAGTGCCCTCCGAGGGCGACGGAGAACCGGGTACCGGCCGGTTCGTGTACGAGGGAGCAGGGGAACGATGGACCGCGACAGCCGGACGCTGCGAGCCTCCGAGATGAGTGGGTACGCCGCCGATTTCGTCTCCCACACGAGGGCGAGGGCGCGCTTGCCGCTGGACTACTCGACGGCCAGCCTGCGGATCGTGGACCGGGTGGTGGACGGGCTGCGGCGGACGACCGACGACCCCTCCGCCGTCAGGCAGGCCCTCCAGGGCCTCGGCGCCTACGCCGGCGAGGTGTTCGTGCGCCGGTGCGGCGCGCGCTGGGTCGACTTCGACGAGGAGACCTACGAGCTCTTCCAGCAGCCGGTGGGCGTGCGCAGCACGGACGGACGGGCGTGGAACCCGTTGGGCAAGGTCGTGAACCGCTTCGAGCTGGGCGCCGGAGAGTCCGTGCACGAACTCTCCTTCCTCTTCCCGGGGCGGGCCCGGACGTCCCCGCTCACGGGGTGCGCCGGCGGACGCGTAAGGTAGCGGGCCGGGAAGGGCAGGCGGCGCGGTCGGCCGCCGAACTCCCCGACGACGTCACGCAGGAAGTAACGACTGGCACCGATGAAGGCTCACGATGTTGTGCTGGCGCGTGCTGTCGAGCGGGCCCGGGCCGGTGACGAGGCCGCCTTCGCGGAGGCCTACCGGATCGTGCACCCGGGGCTGCTGGGATACCTGAGGGGCATGGTCGGGCAGGACGCCGAGGACGTCGCCTCCGACGCCTGGCTGGAGATAGCACGGGACCTCGGACGGTTCCGCGGTGACGGCGCGGGCTTCCGCGGCTGGACCGCGACCATCGCCCGCCACCGGGCGCTCGACCACCTCCGGCGCGTGCGTTCCCGCCCGCGCGGCGACCTCTTCGACCAGGACGTGCTGGACCTGCCCGCGCGGCAGGACACGGCGGGCGAGGCCATGGAGACGCTGTCCACCGGACGGGTGTTAGGGCTGGTCGCCGGCCTGCCCCGGGAGCAGGCGGAGGCCGTGCTGCTGCGGGTGGTGGTCGGACTCGACGGGCCGGCCGCGGCACGGGTACTGGGCAAGCGGCCCGGTGCGGTACGGTCCGCTGCGCATCGCGGACTGAGACGACTGGCGAACCAGCTACGGGGAGGTGACGGATGAGCCGGGGTCCTGCGGTGGACGACGACCACGAGAACGACGCCGCGGCGGAGGCGCTGCGCGCCGCCCTGCGCCCGGGCCGGCCCCTGGGCGAGGACGAGGGCGGGGACGGCGCGCGGCAGGCGGTCGCCGCGTTCCGCGCCGCCCGCGACGCGGGCCTGCACTCCGGGCCGGGCGCGCCGCGGACGCGCCGCCGTGACGACTGGCGGCCGGTCGCGGACCGGCGCACGGGGCGTTGGCCGAGAGCGGTGCTGGTCGCGCTGGTCTCCGGCATGACGCTGGGCGGCGTGGCGGTCGCCACGGACACGCTGCCGAACCCCCTTGCCGACCTGCCGGAAGGCCGTCCCGAGCCGGGTGCGGGCACCCTCGTGCCGACGCCGCCCGAGGACGCTTCCGCGTCCGCGTCCCCGTCGCCCCCGGAGCCGGCTCCGTCCACGGCACCCGTACGGGAGACGCCCGTGCCGGGCCCGGCGGAACCGGAGCGGGTGCCGCCCGGCGCCGCGAGGAGTCACGAGGCGTGGTGCCGTGTGTACGAGCAGAAGGCCGGGCGCGCGGGTGGCGAGGCCCTGGACGCGACCGCTCTGCGGCGCCTGGTCGAGGCGGCGGGCGGGAAAGAGGCCGTGCCGGTCTACTGCGAGAAGCTCACGGGCACGGCCAAGGCCCGCGACAAGGCCTCCCCCGCGGCGGAGGGCGACGGACAGGACCGGGGCCGGGGCCGTTCCGAGGAGAGGAAGGCCCCCGCCGACCGCCGCTAGGCGCGGGCCTCGGGGACGAGCCCGTGCGCGGTCGCCTCGCGGGCCGGAGGGCCTCGGACCGGGAGAGGTCAGAGCCGGTGCGCCGCGAGCCAGCGGGCGAGGGCCGCGGGGTCGGCGGGGGTGCCCCGGGCGCGGAGTTCGCGGTGGAGCGGGCGGAGCAGTTCGGGGCGGTGGAGGAGGGGGTGGAGGGCCGGGTCCGCGGTGGCCAGGGAGAGGACCAGGCCCGCCCACGCCTCGGGGGACTCCGGGTCCTCGGCCAGCAGGCGGCCGTACCGCTCCGCCGCCGACGGGTCGCCGGAGAGCAGGGCCAGGCCGGCCGCGGGGGCACCGGGCCGCGGCTCGGGGGCGCCGCCCGCCAGGGTGCGCCGGATCAGCCGGGCGCGGGTGTGCGACCAGCTCCCGTCCGGGTCGGGCACGACGGAGGCGGCGGCGGGGCGGAAACCGGGCGGCGCGCCCGAGGCGTGGGCCCGGGCCAGGGCGCGGACGTCCTCCGGCGCGGGGGCCAGGTGCCGTATCCGCCACTCGGTGCGGTGGTCGGCGGCGGCCAGCGCGGCCAGTGCCGCCACGCCCGGCCGGATCCGGGGGTCGGCGGGCCGGGCCGGCAGCCGCGCGGCCATGCCCGCCAGGAAGCGGCGGCCGTGCGCGGTCAGCGCGGGATCGGCGGCCAGCGTCGCGATGGCCTCCCGCGTCTGCCGCCGGACGAGGGCGAGTTCGAACTCGGCGAAGGCCCGCCCGGCGGCGGGCGCCCGGTCGAGGTGGCGGGAGCGGAAGTCGGCGATGCCGAGGAAGGCGTACGCCCCCTGGAGCAGGCCGTTCAGGGGGCGGGGGTCGTCCCGCCAGGGGGCGTGGTGCCGGGCCGCGCCGTCGTCCCGCTCCAGCGTCAGCAGATGGATCAGCGCGCCCAGCTTGACGTGCTGGAACTCGTGCACGAGGGTGACCGCGAAGGTGACCGGATCCGGCGGCAGCGAGCTGAGCAGCCCGCCGAAGGCGTCACCGGAGGAGGCGCTGCGGACCAGGCCGCCCGGCGGCACCGGCACCGGCGTGAGGCTCCGCAGCCCCGCCGCGAGGGCGGCCGCCGTCTCGGGGTCGCACTCCTCCAGGAGCTCGAAGGCCCGCCCGAACCCCGCCCGCCAGCGGGCCGCCGCGTCCGGTCCCGTACGGCCGGGCGGCAGCGGCTCGCCCAGCTCCCGGTACGGATCGAGGTCGTCCAGCCACACGCCCACCGGGTGCCCCGCCGCCCGCGCCCGCAGCCGGCGCAGCCCCAGCCAGCCCGGCGCGTCGCCCTCCGGCCCCGCGGGCGGGGGCCCCGCGCGCTCGCGGTGCGGCTCGACCGTCAGCCGGCCCGCCTCCACCACCACCTCCGCCGTGGCCCAGCGCGGACGGCCCGGCAGCCGGACCAGCCCCAGGGCGGGGAACATCGCGTCGCCGTCCCGCAGCGGCACGGTGGTGCGCAGCGGGAGGCCGGCCCGCAGCGCGGCCACCGCGCACACCGCGAACAGGTGCCCGAGGTCCGTCCAGAGCGGTCCGTCGCCCCAGGCGGCGTGCCGCAGCCGGCGCAGCCCGTGCCCCAGCCAGACGCCGACCTGCGGATGGAGCAGCAGCTCCCGGAACTCCTCCGGCGCCCGCTCCTGGGCGGCGGCCAGCGTCTCCCACGCGCTGTCCGGGGACGGCAGCGGGCCCAGCGCCCCGGGCGTCCGGGCGGCGTCGTCGAGCAGGGACCGCAGCAGCAGGAGCCGCCGGCTGTACTCGGTGGTGCGCAGGAAGCGGACGGCCCCGGGGCCGCCCCGGCCCGAGGCCAGGGCGTCGAAGTGCTCCGAGGGGACGAGGTGGTGCGCGGCACGGGCGGGCTCGTGTCCTCCGGCGGTCTGCACCGATCTCCTCCCGGAACCGTCGGCCGCTGTGGCCGGGCCACCCCGCCGGTCCGGCGGGCGGTGCCCCGTCGTCAGTTCCCGCCGGCGGGCCCCTCCTGCTCGCCGAAGTGGACCCGGGGCCGCTCGATCTGGCGCAGCAGCCGGTCCAGCGAGGAGGCGTGCAGGAGCGGACTCTGGGTGCGGAGGACCGACAGCGGGACCTCGCTCAGATCGACCAGTTCGGATCCCACGTGCTCCGTGGACGTGCGCATCGGTTCCCCCTCACCACGCCGAACCCCGTATCCCTTCATGATGGCCCAGCCCCCGGGGTTCCGGAAGGGCGTGATCAGGGCGGTCAACCCCTGGAATCCGGCCAGAGCCAGCGTCCCGCCCACCGCGCCACGGCCCGCTCCTCCGGCGAGCCGGCCTCGACCAGCGAGACCGCCTCCACGAGGGCGGCCAGGCCGCCGGGGTACCGCCGGCAGGCCCGGACGATGCTGACGATGTCGGGCCGGGGCGCCCCGAACCGGGGGATGGAACCGGCCAGTTCCACCGGAAGCATGGACACGACGAGCTGCCGCTGCTGCTGGTCGGCCATGCCCGGTGACCCGCTCAGCAGGCCGATGAGTTCGGGAAGCGCCTCGTCCGGCACCCTCCGCTCCGCGCTCCGCTGGGCGGGCAGCGTGAGCAGCCGCTCGTCGCCCGCCCCCGAGCGGTACCAGAGCGAGGTGGGGCGCTGGCCCGCGCCGGGTCCCGCCCCGTCGGCGAACCGCGCGGCCACCGTCTGCGCGAGCGTCCCCGGATCGGGCGGCCACGTCCCGTCGCCGGCCGCGTCCAGGGCGGACAGTACCGCGTCGGAGAACGCCCCGGTCTGCCGCACGGGGTCGTTGGCGGCCCGCTGCCCGGGACCGGCGGCGAGCAGCACGGACTGCTCGCGGCCCGGCAGGCGCTCGCCGCCCGGCGGGAGTTCGGCGGGCAGGGCGCGGGCGAAGCCCAGGTCCTCCACGAAGGTCTGGCAGGAGTCCACCAGCCAGACCTGGCGGGGGAAGCCGGGCAGCAGGTCGGTGGTGAAGGCGGTCAGCCAGGCGTCCAGGTCGAGGTTGCGCCGGTCGTCGCCGGTGGCGTCGGCGTAGAAGAGCCGGCGGTGCCCCTGCGGGTCGGTGACGCCGTGGCCTCCCCAGAACACCCACAGGAGGTCGCCCTCCAGGGCCGGCAGCCGGCGCGTCAGCACCTCCTGCACCGCCTCCCGCCCGGCCGGTCCCTCGGCGACGCCGGACGCGGGCCCGCCCGCCCCGGGCAGCGGGGCGAGCAGCAGCGAGACGTGCTCCGCCGGCACCCCGCGCCGCCGCAGCCACGCGGTGAACCGGCGGGCGTCCGCCGCCGGGCCCGGCAGGTCCCACGCCGGGCCCGCCGCGTACCGCTCCACCCCGACGACCAGGGCGTGCGTCCGCTCGGGGCGCGCCGCCGTCACGGCAGCTCCGCCGCGAGCAGCCGGTACAGCTCCGGGTTGGCCCAGTAGGCGCTGTGCGCCGGCGGGAAGGGCTGGCGGCCGTCGACCTCGACGTCCCGGACCCGGCCGGGGAACAGCCCTGCGCCGACGTAGCTCAACAGGTCCCGCCGGTCGTACACGTTGATCCAGGGCGGTACGTGCGGGGGCAGCGGCGCGCCGTGCTCCAGGCTCGGCAGCGCCCCCAGCTCGTACAGGAACGGCGCCTGCGAGCCGACGGTGACCAGCAGCGCCACCTCCGGCAGCTCCCGCAGCACCAGCAGGTCGAGCGAGGCGATGCCGCCGAGGCTGTGCGCCAGCACCACCACCGGCGGCTCCGCGGCCCGGACCGCCGCCGCGACGGCCTCCCGGACCGCCTCGCCCCTGGCCAGGTAGAGCAGCACGTCACCGGCCGCCGGGTGGGCCGCGTCGGTCAGCGCCGACCGCCGCTTCACCGCCTGCGCCGAGGCCAGTCCGAGGACCAGCCGCCCGGCCAGCCTCCCGACCCGCCGGGTCACCGGCCCCCGGTGGGTCCCGGCGGCGCCCCCGGGGAGCAGGGCGGTGATCCGGTCGACCGCCGCGTCCCGGGCGGTGCCGTCGAAGGCCGGGGCCGCGGCCTCGCGGGCGGCCGTGCGGCGCACCGCCTCGGCGACGAACGCCCGGGCGAGCGCGTCCGGTTCGGCGGAGGCGGCGGGGGAGCGCAGGAAGGCCCGGCCGTCCGGCGAGGTCAGCACGGCGGCCACGGCGGCGGCGAACTCCCCGCCGATCCCCGCCGCCTCCAGCGGCCCGCGCAGGGAGTCGTCGCCGGCGAGCGCCAGGGCCGCGGCGGCGAGCGCCTCGCCCGCCGGGACGGCGCCCGGCGCCAGCTCTGCCCGTGCCCCGGACTCCGGTGCGACGAGCCGCAGTTCGAGCAGCGGATCCACGTAGAGCAGGCCCCAGAACTCGACGTCCCCGGCGTCCGGGTCCTCCGCGCCCGGCGCGGCGCGCCCGGTACCGTACCCCGGGACGGACAGGCCGCCCGCGCGCAGCGCCGACCCGGCGCTCCCGCCCCAGTAGCAGGGGGCCACCGCGACGTCCGGACGGACGGCCGCCAGTCCCTCCCGGACCCGCTCCAGCGAGCCGCTGTAGCCCGGCTCCCGCACGCCCGTGCCGTGCACGAACACCACCGTCGTCACCCGTGACCCCCCGTCCGAGTCGGCATACGCCAAACGGCTTCCACGATAGGTCACTTGCCTCCCGGGCCGCTACACTCCGTAGGGGCCGTGCCCCAGCGGTGAGGCGGGCCGGAAGGGGATCGCCGGTGAGTTCGGATTCCGTCGTCACGCACGTCGTCGCGGCCCTCGCGGTCGTCGTCGCCGCCTCCCACGCCCTCGGCGCGCTGGCCCGGAGACTCGGCCAACCACCGGTGGTGGGACAGCTGTTCGCCGGAATCGCGCTGGGGCCGAGCCTCCTCGGACTCGTCCCCGGCGGCGTGTACGAGACGCTCTTCCCGTCCGGGATCCAGCCGATCCTGAACGCCCTCGCCCAAGTGGCGCTCGTCTTCTTCCTCTTCGCCGTCGGTTACGAACTCGACCTCGGACTGCTCCGGGGGCAACGCTCCGTGACCTCCGTCTCCGTGAGCGGCTTCGTCGTCCCCATGCTGCTGGGCGCCGGGATCGTGCTGCTCCTGCCGGGCCCCTTCGCCGCCGCCAACGGGGACCGGCCCCCCGACCCCACCTTCGTCCTCTACATGGCGATCGCCCTGTCGATCACGGCCGTCCCGGTGCTGGCCAGCATCATCAAGGACCAGGGCCTCGCCGGGACCAGGCCGGGCACCGTCGCGATGGCCTCCGCGGGCGTCATCGACGCGCTGAGCTGGCCCGTCCTCGCCGTCGTCCTCGTCGGCGGCGCCCACGGCTCGGCCCGGGAGTGGGGCGTCAAGGCCGCCCTGCTCGTCCTCTACGTCCTGGTCATGCTCTTCGCGGTGCGCCCCCTGACGGCGCGCTGGATCGGCCGGCCCGGCACCCCCGTCTCCCGCCAGGTCCCGGTCGCCGTCACCGTCGCCCTCGCCTCCGCCTGGGCCACCAACGCCCTCGGCCTGCACGTCATCTTCGGCGCGCTGCTGGCGGGCGTGATCATGCCCCGCAGGCCCGACGGCTCCCCGGACGGGCGGCTGCTCCGCCCGCTCCAGGACACCGGCGGCCTGCTGCTGCCGGTGTTCTTCGCCGTCTCCGGCATGGCCGTCGTGCTGGACGGGCTGCACCGCTCCGACCTGCTGCTCCTGGCGGTGATAATCGCCGCCGCCGTGGTCGGCAAGGTGGCCTCCGGCGCCCTCGCGGCCCGGGCGGGGCGGCTGCCCTGGCGCGAGTCCCTGCTGATCGGCGTCCTGCTCAACACCCGGGGCCTCACCGAGCTGATCGTGCTCAACGTCGGACTCCAGGCCGGGGTGATCGGCCCCCGGCTGTACGCCCTGCTGGTCGTCATGGCGCTGGTCACCACGGCCGCCGCCGGGCCGCTGATCCGGCTCCTGCGCCACCCGTCCGACGCGCTGCCCGCCCCGCGCGAGGGCCACCGCGCCGGCGGGAGCACCCCGGAGATCTGGTCCGGCCCGGAGGCCGTCCAGGACCCGGCGCCGGAGCACGTACCGGACCAGGGGCCGCTGCCGTCGCCCGGAGGCGAACCCGCGCCCCGGGCGTGAGCCCCCCCGACACGAGAAGGGCCGGAGCTAGAACGGCACCGGCGCGATGTCCACGTCCGCGCGCCGGCCGCTCGCCGAGGCGACCGTCGCCGGGTGGTCCTCGCCGAGCCGCGACCGGAAGTGCGCCAGGGTCTCGGTGTGCAGGGCCGTCGCCTCGGCGTCCCGGTCCAGCGCCCGCAGGTCCAGGACCACGTTCGTGGCGCAGGCGAGCGTGGTCGGGTGGGTCGGGCCGAGGACGCTCCGCAGCTGCTCCAGGGTGCGCAGGTCCAGCTCCAGCGCCTCCTCGTGCCGCTCCTCCGCGGCGAGCAGGCTGCCCGTGCCGACGGCCGCGGTGAGGGTGAGGACGTGCGTCTCGCCCAGCGCCTCGCGCAGCCCCGGCAGCGCCGCGTCCAGCTGCTCCCGGGTGGCCTCCAGGTCCCCGAGGTGGCGGAGCGTCAGGGCGAGGTTGACGCGGGCCGCCAGGGTGTACGGGTGGGCGGGGCCGAGCTTCGCCGTGTACCGCCCGATGGTCGCCTCCGCCAGCTCCCGGGACCGCTCCAGCTGCCCGTCCTGCCGCAGGTCCACGACGAGGTTGGCGGCGCAGGCGACGGAGTGCGGGTGGTCGGGGCCGTACCGGTCGACGAACTTCGCCCACACCGTCTCGGCCAGGGCGAGCGCCCCCTCGTGGTCGCCGGCGCGGCGGCGGCACACGGCGAGGACGCGCGCGAAGCCGAGGGTGGTGGGGTTGTCCTCGCCGAAGGCGGCGGCCTGCCGGGCGTGGACGTCCTCCTGCCGGACCACGGCCTCCAGGTAGTCGCCGGTCTCGCGGATGTCGATGGACAGGCCGCTGAGCGTGTTCAGGGTGGCGGCGTGGTTCTCGCCGAGGTGGAGCGCGCGCAGCCGGGCGGTCTCCGTGTCGTACGCGCGGGCCTCCTCGTACAGGCCCATCAGCCGCAGCCCGATGCCGAGGTTGTGGGCGGCGCGCAGGGTGGCCGGGTCCTCCTCGCCGAAGGCCCGCAGCGAGCGTTCGTACACCGACCGGTCGATCTCCAGGCCGCGGGCCATCTCGGCCCGCAGCCGCAGCCCGCTGGTGAGCTGGATCAGGGCGTCGAGCGTCCCCTCGTGGTCCTCGCCCATCGTGCGGACGTACGTGTCGGCCGTGCGCTGCATCATCGCCGCGGCCTCCTCGTACTCGCCGAGCGCGCGCAGCACGAAGGCCAGCCACTTCGCCATCTGGAGGGTCTGCTGGTCCTCGGCGCCGAACTTCGCGGTCCAGACCCGCAGCGCCTCGCGCGCCATGGCCGCGGCGCCCGCGTGGTCGCCCCAGGTGTGGAGGAACTCCACCATGCCGAGGATCAGCCGGCGCACCCACGGGTCCTCGCACTCCACCGCCCGCGAGCCCGTCACGTGCGGCAGCAGCTCCTGGTAGCGGGGCCAGAGCTGGCGCGAGGCCGGGTTGTTCGGGTTGGCGTCGGCGAGCAGCAGGTGCGCGCCGTGCCGCATGTCCGCCTGCTGCTGCGGGGACATGCGGTTGACCAGCACGGCCTGCACCAGCCGGTGCAGCTGGATGGTGTTGTGGCGGTGCTCGATGCGGGCCAGGGCGTAGACGTTGATCTCGCGGATGGCCCGGCTGAGGCGGATCGGGTCGCGCAGCGCCTCGTCCAGCTCGGGCGCGATGGTGGTGGACCGCGAGTTGTTGAAGAGGGTGCGGGAGATCGGCTCGGGGGCGAAGAAGGAGCAGACCTGGAGGAGCTGGAGCGCGGCCGGGTTGCGCTGTTCGAGCTGGCGCAGCGAGACGTCCCAGGCCGCGGCGACCGACATCGGGTAGTCCGGCGACGGCACGAGCTCGCGCATCAGCTCGGCGATCTTGTCGTTGATCAGCCGCAGGTAGTCGGGGACCGCCATGCCGGTGACGGCCTGCCAGGCGGCGGCCTGCTCGATGGCGAGCGGGAGGTCGCCCAGGGCCTCGGCCAGCTGGTCGGCGTCGTCGTCGGTCAGGTCGCGGGCGCGCCGGCGGAGCAGCGCCTTGCTCTCCTCGCGCGTGAAGATGTCGACGGACAGTGTCCTGGCCACCCGGTCCCACTCCTGGTTCCGGGAGGTGATGAGGATCTTTCCGGTGCCGCCGGTCGGGAAGTAGGGGCGGACCGCCTCGACGTTCTCGGCGTTGTCGAAGACCAGCAGCCAGCGCTCGTACGGCGTGCCGCGGCGCAGCGCCTCGCGGACGGCGGGGACGGCCTGGTTGGCCTCGCTGCCCACGTTCAGGCCCATCCGCTGGGCGAGTTCGGTGAGCGCGGTCAGGATCATCGTGGGCTGTTCGGACGGGATCCACCAGACGACGTCGTACTCGCGCGCGTACCGGTAGACGTACTCGATGGCGATCTGCGACTTCCCGACGCCGCCCATGCCGTGCAGCGCGTGCGGCAGCACCGCCGAGGTGTCGCCGGTGAGCAGCTGGTGGCGCACCTGGGCGAGCAGGTCCTCGCGGCCGACGAAGTTGGGGTTGTGGGGCGGGACGTTGCCCCAGACGGCGGGGACCGGGACGCGCGGCTGCGGGCCCGTGCGGGGCGAGGACGGGCCGGGAACGCCGCCGGCCCCGGGCACCGGGGTGCCGCCGGCCGGGGTGGCGGTCGGCGGGACGCCCGGGACGGGGCCGGCGGCGGCGCCCGGGGCGGGGGCGTCACCGCCCTGCTGTCCGTCGGAGGCCGGTGCCGGGATCGGCCGGCCCGAGGAGCCGTTCACGGGCGCTGCGTCCTCGGTCGGGTGCTGACTGGCGATGTCGGTCATCGATGGGCCGTCCATGTCGGGATCTACGGGGGTGTCGGGGGCATTCTGGACCAAAGGGGAAGCGCCCTCCGCGACGGACACTCCCGCGGCATCGCGCTCCAGGGCGGCGCTGATCCGGTTGGCCCGGTGGAGGTAGGGGCCGGACAGGGCCCGCAGCACGGCCAGTTCGACGCGGACGAAGGGCATGCTCTCGGCCGTCAGGTCGGGGACGGGCGTCGCGTCGGGGGTGAGCAGGGCGCCGCCCAGCCGCCGCGCCGCCTCGGAGCGGTCGCCGAAGAAGTCGGCCACCGAGCGGGCCACCCGCGCGGTGTCCGTGCGCATGGCGCCGGCCAGGAGCGCCTCGCGGGCCCCGGCGACGAAGTCGAGCGCCGCAGGGACGGCCGGCTCGGCCGGTTCGGCCCGCGGCGGCTCCTCGACGAGCCCGCTGAGGAACAGCTCGGCCACGTGCACCGGTTGGGCCTCGGGCACCAGCCGCCGCCGCACGTCCCGGACCAGCAGCGGGTCGAGGACGGCGGCGGCCAGATGGGTCGCCAGGCGGAAGGCGGTGGGCGTGGCGTGGCTGCGGAAGCGGCGGAGGCGCTCCTGCACGGTCGGCGCGGGGGCGGCGGCGGGCGGTTCGGCGGGCTCCGGCGCGGTCCGCGCGGGCGAGCCGAGCAGCAGGACGGAGGCCGGGATCCAGCCGGTGGTGTCCCCGGCCACGAGCGAGGCCCAGCGGCCCAGCCAGTCGGCGTTCAGTTCGAGGACGGGGACCGGGACCCGCCAGGTGGCGGGCGGCGGGTCGAAGGGGTCGCGCTCCTCGGGCGGGAAGCGCACGGCCAGTTCGCTGTTGCGGGCGGCGGGGCGCGGGCTGTGGACCCGTACCCGCCAGGGGGTGAGGGCGGTGCGGTGCCAGTCCCGCTGGGAGAGGAGGTGGACGACGGCGGTGGGCCCGGCCGCCGCCCACAGCTCCAGCGCCGCCTGGCCGGCGCCGGTCCGCCACAGCGGGCCGAGGGCGTCGGTGAGGACGAGGACGATCCGGCGGCCGGTGCGGTCCACGAGTTCGGCGGGGTCCGCGTCGGCGCCCCGGTCCGGGAGCGGGCCGCGGAGCACGGCCTCGCCGCCGTCCGGGGTCCCGCGCAGGCCGAGGCGGCGGACCCGGACGTCCCGGAAGGCGCCCAGCTGTTCGGCCACGGCGGTGAACTCGGCGACCGTCTGCTCCCAGATCGCCATGGTCGCGTGGTCGTCCACCACCAGCACCAGGTCGAAGCGGCGCTCGCCGACCGGCCGGGTGCGGGGCAGCCACAGGCCGTCCTCGGCGGCGCGTTCGACGGTGGCCTCCTCGTCCAGTTCGACCTCGGTCGGGGACGGCACCACCTGTCTCAGCGGCCGCAGCCGGCGGCCGATGCCCGGTGCGTCGCGCAGGTCGGGCAGCGGTTCGGCCGCCGCCCGGGCGCCGAGGGGGCCGCCGTCGAGGGCCGCGGCGAGGGCCGAGGGGGGCAGCCGTCCGGCGGAGTCCGGCGGGGACGTGCCCGGCGGACCCGGTGGCCCCTGTGGTCCCGGCCGGTGGAGGGCCGGGTCGCCGCCCGGGCCGGGGTGCGGGCGGCGGGGGCGGTCGCCCTCCTCGGTCTCCTCGGCGCGCGGAGCCGGGTCGCTCAGCTCGGGCGGGGTCTTCGGCCGGGTCTGCGGGGGTTCGGTGGACGGGGCGAGCGGGGCGGCGAGGGTCTGGTAGGCGTGCAGCCACAGCGCCTCCGCCACCTCGAAGGGCTCGGGGAGCGAGCGGGTGTCGTCGTCGTCCATCAGGGTGCCCCCGACAGGCGTCGCCAGAGGGCGTCCAGCAGCTCGTCCCAGGCCTTGTCGTCGCCCCGGACGCCGGCCGACCGCAGGTAGACGGCGTTGAGCAGCTGGTCGGCGGCGAGTCCGCCGTGGTCCCTGCTGCGCTCCAGGAACTCCCGGACGAGCGCGTCGTGGCGTCCTCCCTGGTCCTGGAAGTGGGCCGCGATCATGGCGGCCAGCTGGTCCTCGCGGGGCGGCGAGACGTCGAGCCGGACGCAGCGGCGGAGGAAGGCGGGCGGGAACTGCCGCTCGCCGTTGCTGGTGATGACGATGAAGGGGAAGGCCCGGCAGCGGACCTGGCCGTCCACCACGGGGACGGTGCCCTCGGGGTCGTCGGTGTGCACGTGGGAGACCGGCTCCCGGCGGCGGGCGCGGACCAGTTCGGGGATCGCGTACGTGCCGTTGTCGAGGACGTGGAGGAGGTCGTTGGGCAGGTCGATGTCGCTCTTGTCCAGCTCGTCGATGAGCAGCACGCGCGGCAGCTCGTAGGGCAGCAGGGCCGTGCCGAGCGGGCCGAGCCGCACGAAGTCGCCGATCCGCGCGGCGGGTTCGGGCGCGGCGGCGGGGCCGGGGGCGCCGGCCGTCCCGGCCTGCGCCTCGGCGGAGGGGGCGGGGACGCCGGGCGGGCGGAGGTGTCCCAGCGAGGCCTGGGCGCGGCCGATGGCGTCGTACTCGTACAGGCCGGAGCGCAGGGTGCTGCGCGAGGTGATGCCCCAGTGCAGGACCCGTCCGAGGCCCAGTTCGCGGGCGACCAGGTAGGCCAGGGTGGACTTGCCGATGCCGGGGCGGCCGGTCACCAGGAGCGGGCGGCGGAGCAGCAGCGCGGTGTTGATCAGGTCGATGTCGTGCGCGTCCTGACGCGGGGTGGCGCGGCCCGCGCGGCCGAGCCGGCGGTCGGTCTCGGCGCTGGCCGCCGGGACCGGGGGCAGGACGGGCCCGCCGTCGAAGGTCCGCCAGCCGGGCGGCTTCGGCAGCACGTCGCCGAGCCGGATGTCGGTCAGCGGCTGCCCGGTGCCCCGGTAGATCCACCAGCTGCGGCTGGTGACGGGTCCGGTGTTCCGGCCGTTCTCGACCGGGTGGTGGACACCGCTCATGTCTCCCCCTCCTCGTGGTGTCCGCCGCGGGCGCTCCCGGGGTCCGGTCCGGGCGCACCGGACCAGTCCACGAGCCGGTTGGGGTCGTCGAAGAGGACGGCGAGGTGCCGTCCCACGTGGGCGTCCCGCTTCCCGGCGGCGGCGGTGGCCGCGTCCTTGCGCAACTGGTGCACGCGCTGCGGCAGTTCGATGGGCTTGCCGGTCAGCAGGCGCCTGGCCCGCTTGCGGAAGTCGGCGGAGGCCGTGGACCGCCGGTCCCAGACGGCCATCGGAACTCCCGCGTACAGGGCGTCGATCAGGGAGGCCTGGCTGCCGTCCCGGTCCTCCGGCAGCGGCGGGGAGCTGAGGGCGACGGAGACGAGGCGCTCGTCGGCGGCGAGGGTGCTGGTCCACCGCTCGCGGTCGTGGCCCCTGCTGCCCGCCGTGTCCCAGTGGCAGGCGGTGTCGGGGCTGTCCAGCGCCTGCTGCCAGCGGTTGTGCCAGCGCCGGTGGAACTCCGTGGCCCGCATCCGCTCCAGGCTGCGCAGGACGACGGGGTAGGTCAGGCAGAGGGCGGTGGCGGCGGCGGGCCGGAAGGCGACCGGGAACCACTCCATCGGTTCGTTCAGCAGGTTGACGGGGAGCACGAACTCGAGGACGGGCCGTCCGGGCCGGCGGGCCCAGTCCCGTTCGGCCCGCCGGAGCAGCCGCTCCACGGCGGCGGGCACCTCGTCGAGGGTGACCAGCCGGTCCTCGCCGCGCTCCGGGCGCCAGGGGCCCGGCCGCATCTGCCGCCAGTGGGACAGCAGGTACCGGTCCGGGTGCATTCCGCTTCTGCACAACTGGACAACGAGGCAGGCGGGCGCGGGTTGTGCCGGGGACTCCTCGGCGAGCGCGGTCCGTACGGCCTCCAGGGCCCGGCGCCGTTCGAGCTTCTTCGCCTGGACGTCGTTCCATTCGCGCAGGGCGGCGGCGGTCTGCGCGTCGGCAGGGCCGCGGCCGTCGAGTCCGGCGGCCACGTGCTCGACCAGGACCATGGTGGGGAGCAGTCCGTCGGGGCGGGTGTTGGCCCGGGCGAGGAAGGCGAAGGCCTCGCCGAGGGTCGCGACGGGGTGCAGGGGCAGCGGGAGCCCGTCCGCGACGGCGTACAGCAGGCCGTGCGCGTCGAGGTGGCGGACGCGGTCGAGCAGGCCGGTGACGACGAGGCTCTCGGAGTCGGGCAGGGCGGGGAGCACCGCCGCCGGCGGGGCGCCGGCGATCAGGCCGCGGACCCGGAGGGCGGGGCCGGAGCCGGGGTCGTACAGGGCGAGGGCCGCGGCCAGTTCGCGCAGGCCGCCCGGTTCGCGCCGGCAGAACCGGACGATCTCCAGGACGCCCGGCCTGAGCCGGTTGTGGCGCGGGATGTTGGCGGCCTCGGGTAACCGGTCCGCCAGGGTGTCGATGAGGAGGCCGCGGCCGTCCGTGGTCTCCAGACCCGGCACCGCGCACAGCTGATCGACGAGTTCGTGCGTGAGATCCGACGCGTGAGCGCCGTGGCCCTCGTCGTACAAAAGCCCCCCCGTCACGGCTCCGGTGTTTCCCCAACTCCCGATCGCGCATGGGCAGTACGGGCGCCGTCGCCCTGCCGTCCAGGGTAGGGCGAGCTCAGGAGGCGTCGCCACCCTGTTCGACGGGTTCCTCCCCCGGATTCGGCCGGTCCGGCCGCCGGGGGCCCGCCCGGTCCGGCCGCCGGGGCGTCGGGCCGTCGGACGGGCGGGCGGGGGGCCGGACCGGCCGGATCCGGGCGGATGACCGGAGGGATGGCCGAACGGGGGCGGGCGGGGGGCCGGACGGGGAGCCGGGCGGGGGGCCGGGGGGCTACTCGACGACGAGGTCGACCGTGATGTTGCCGCGGGTGGCCTTGGAGTAGGGGCAGAAGGCGTGGGTCTTCTCCAGGAGGGCGCGGCCGGCCTCGCCCTGGAGGTGGTCGGGGAACTCGGCGCGCATGACGACGGCGAGTCCGAAGCCGCCGTCGGCGGCGTCCTTGCCGATGGAGACCTCGGCGGTGACGGAGGCCTCGGAGACGTCGATCTTCTCCTGGCGGGCGACGACGCCCATGGCGCTGGCGAAGCAGGCCGCGTAGCCGGCGGCGAAGAGCTGCTCGGGGTTGGTGCCCTGGCCGTTGCCGCCGAGGGCCTGGGGGTGGGCGAGGGGGAGGTCGATCCGGCCGTCGGAGCTGACGGCGCGGCCCTCGCGGCCGTTGGCGGTGGCGACGGCGGTGTAGATGGCGTCCATGGGGGTCCTTCCCTGAGGGGAGTGCGGGGCGGGGGAGGGTGCCGGAGGTGCGGTCCGCGCCTCTCCGGGTTCATTGATAGCGCACTATTCAGTTGCGCACAACTCAATGGCGCGCGAGTGTCCCTTGTATCCTGGTTCCATGGACGCGCTCGACACCCTCCCCGACGAGGAGTTCCTCCGGCTCGACCGGCAGATCTGCTTCTCGCTCCACGCCGCCGCCCGCGCCTTCAACGGCGTCTACCGCGAGGCGCTCAAGGAGCTCGGGCTCACCTACCCCCAGTACCTCGTCATGCTCGTCCTGTGGGAGCACGGCGAACTGCCCGTGAAGGGGATCGGGGAGCGGCTGCGGCTCGACTCCGGCACCCTGTCGCCGCTGCTCAAGCGCCTGGAAGCGGCCGGATACGTGGAGCGCAGGCGCAGCGCGGAGGACGAGCGGTCCGTCACCGCCCGGGTCACCGGCGAGGGCGCCGCCCTGCGCGAGCGGGCCCTCGGCGTGCCCCGCCGGATCGCCGCCGCCACCGGGCTCGACCTCGCCGAGATCGCCGACCTGCGCGAGCGCCTCGGCGCCCTCTCCGCCCGGCTCGACGGCATCGACCCCGACGCCCTGCGTCCCGCCTGCGGCTGACCGCCACCGGGCCCTCACGGAGAGTGGCCCTCCGGAAATGTAAGGGCCGGTCAACGAAGCCGCTCCTATACTTCGCCCATGTCCGAGATCACCATCCGCCGCGCCACCGCCGCCGACTCCAGACGGCTGACCCGGCTCGTCCGGGGCTCCTCCGCCTACCGGGGGCCGTACGCCGTCATGGTCGACGGCTACCAGGTCGGCGGTGCCTACATCGAGCACCACCCGGTCCACGCGGCCGTCGACGGCGACGGCCGCGTCCTCGGCTTCTACGCGCTGCTGCTCGACGAGGCCGAGCTCGACCTCGCCTTCGTCGCCGACGGCGCCCAGGGGCTCGGCATCGGACGCCTGCTGATGGAGCACATGACCGGCGAGGCCCGCGCCGCCGGACTCGCCGCCGTCCGGGTCGTCGCCCACCCGCCCGCCGAGGAGTTCTACCTGCGCACGGGTGCCCGCCGCACCGGCACCGTCGCCGCCGCCGGCCGCATCCACTGGGACCGCCCCGAGCTGAGCTACGACCTCGCCGCGGCCGCCGCGTGAGCGCCGTCGAGTCGCCGCGGGAGCCCCGGGAGCCCCGGGAGGAAGAGAAGCGGCGGATCTTCGCCGACCTCACCCCGCTGCGCACCTCCGCCGACTACCGCCGCCTCTGGTTCGGCAGCACCGTCTCCTGGGTCGGCCAGGGCATGACCGCCCTGGCGATCTCCCTCCAGGTGTACGACATCACCGGCTCGGCCTTCTCGGTCGGCCTCGTCGGCCTCTTCTCCCTCGTCCCGCTCGTCGTCTTCGGCCTCTACGGCGGGGCGATCGCCGACACCGTCGACCGGCGCGCCCTCGGACTCGTCGGCGCCACCGGCGCCGCCGTCCTCTCCGCCGCCCTCGCCGCGGCCGCCTTCGCGGGCTTCCACCGCGTCTGGTTCCTCTACGCGATCGTCGCCCTCCAGGCCGTCTGCGGCGCCCTCAACTCGCCCGCCCGCAGCGCGATGATCCCCCGCCTCATCCCGCCGGAGCAGCTGCGCGCCGCCAACGCGCTCAACTCCATGGTGATGACCTTCGGCACCCTCGCCGGCCCCAGCCTCGGCGGCGTGATCGTGGGCTTCGCCGGCTACCAGACCGCCTACACCATCGACGCCCTCGCCTTCTCCGCGAGCCTGTACGCGATGTGGCGGCTGCCCTCCATGCCGCCGGAGCGCACGGGGACCAAGAGGGCCTCCGTCCTCGACGGGCTGCGCTTCCTCGGCACCCGGCCCAACCTGCGCGCGACCTTCGTCTCCGACCTCTTCGCGATGATCCTCGCCCAGCCCAAGGCGCTCTTCCCGGCCGTCGCCGTCCTCTGGTTCGGCGGCGACGCGAAGACCACCGGACTCCTCGTCGCCGCGCCCGCGTTCGGCGCGCTGCTCGGCGGGGTGGTCTCCGGCTGGCAGGGCCGGATCCGTCACCACGGGCAGGCCATCCTCGTCTCCGTCGCGGCCTGGGGCCTGGCGATCGCCGCCTTCGGCCTCAGCCGCAACCTCTGGGTCGGGCTGCTCTGCCTCGCCGCCGCCGGGTACGCCGACACCTCGTCGATGATCTTCCGCAACACGATGATGCAGGTCGCCGCCCCCGACGAGATGCGCGGCCGGCTCCAGGGCGTCTTCATCGTGGTCGTCGCGGGCGGGCCCCGGCTGGGCGACTTCGTGGCCGGCTCCGTCGCCGACCTCAGCTCGCCGGGGGTCGCCATCACCGGCGGCGGACTCCTCTGCGTCCTCGCCGTCGGGGTGTTCGCGCTGTACGCCCGCGGCTTCCGCCGCTACGACGCCCACGACCCGCAGCCCTAGCCGCCGAGCCCGCGGGCGCGGGGAAGCGCTTCCGGAGCGTCCCGGACTCTCCCGTCCTGAACCGTCTTCGCCCTCCTGGCGGGTGGCCGCCACGGCAGATAGCCGCCAGGCGGGGCGGGCGTCAACTCCCCTTCCAGCGACCAGACTCCTCGCGGATCCGGAACCACCACCCCCGAACCCCGGGTCCGCGAGGAGTCGTTCCATGACCGCACCGTCGACCAGAGGAAGGGCCGGGCTGATCGCCGCCGGCCTCTCCCTCGTGATGCTCTCGGCCGGGCAGACCGCGGCCGCGCCGGGCGCCACGGCCGCCGCCGTGCCCGACACCTTCAGGGGCCCGGCCGCGTCCGCCACCGTCACCCTCGTCACCGGCGACCGGGTCACCCTGACCGGGCTCGGCGACGGCCGGCAGACCGTCACCGTCGACCGGGCGAAGGGCGCCACCGGGGCCGTCCGCACCCAGGTCGCCGACGGCCGGATCACCGTCGTCCCCGACGAGGCCCGCCGCTTCCTCGACTCCGGCGCCCTCGACCCGCGCCTCTTCGACGTCACCGGCCTCGTCGAGCAGGGCGTCACCGGGGAGCTCCCGCTGATCGTCACGTACGGCGGGAGGAACGCCCGGACCGCGCCCGGCGCCGCCCCGCGCGGCACCGAGACCGTCCGCGCCCTGCCCAGCGTCGGCGGCGCCGCCGTCACCGCGACCGACCCGGCCGCCTTCTGGGCCTCCTTCACCGGCAAGGCCACCGCCCGGGCCGCCGCCCCCGCACCCGCCAAGGTGTGGCTCGACGCCCGGGTGAAGGCCGCCATGGCCGACTCCAACGCCCAGATCGGCACCCCGAAGGCCTGGGAGGCCGGGCTCACCGGCAAGGGCGTCAAGGTCGCCGTCCTCGACACCGGCGTCGACGCCTCCCACCCCGACCTCGCCGGCCGCGTCAGCGAGTCGAAGTCCTTCATCGCCGGCCAGGAGGTCGCCGACCGCAACGGCCACGGCACCCACGTCGCCTCCACCGTCGGCGGCAGCGGCGCCGGCTCCGACGGCAGGGAGAGGGGCGTCGCCCCCGGCGCCACCCTGGCCGTCGGCAAGGTCCTCAGCGACGAGGGCTACGGCAGCGAGTCGGAGATCATCGCCGGCATGGAGTGGGCCGCCAAGGACGTCGACGCGAAGATCGTCTCGATGAGCCTCGGCTCCCCGGAGGGCAGCGACGGCACCGATCCGATGGCCCAGGCGGTGAACACCCTCTCGGCCGAGACCGGTGCCCTCTTCGTCATCGCCGCCGGCAACTCCGGCGCCCCCGGCAGCATCGGCTCGCCCGGCGCCGCCGACTCCGCGCTCACCGTCGGCGCCGTCGACTCCGCCGACGAGGCCGCCTACTTCACGAGCAAGGGCCCCCGCTACCGCGACCAGGCCCTCAAGCCGGACGTCTCCGCGCCCGGCGTCGGCATCCTCGCCGCCCGCTCCCAGCTCACCGCGGGCACCGGCCTCTACACCTCGATGAACGGCACCTCCATGGCGACCCCGCACGTCGCCGGAGTCGCCGCCCTGCTCGCCGAGAAGCACCCCGACTGGACCGGCGCCCAGCTCAAGAACGCCCTCATGTCCAGCTCGAAGGCGCTGACCGCCTCCGCGTACGACCTCGGCGCGGGCCGCGTCGACGTCGCCGCCGCCATCGCCGCGGACGTCACCGCCACCGGCTCCGCCGACCTCGGCTTCTTCTCCTGGCCGTACGAGGACAACGCGCCGGTCACCAGGACCGTCACCTACACCAACTCCTCCGACGCCCCCGTCGAGCTGGCCCTCGCCGTCGAGGGCATGCCCGCCGGCACCACCGCCCTCGCCGACACCACCCTCACCGTCCCGGCCCGCGGCACCGCGTCCACCACCGTCACCGGCGACGGCACCGCCGCCCCGGTCGGCACCAGCTCCGGCCGGATCACCGCCACCGCCGGCGGCGTCCCGGTCGCCCACACCGCCCTCGGCCTGGTCAAGGAGGAGGAGCGCTACACCCTCACGGTCCACGTCAAGGACCGCGACGGCGCCCCCGCCGCCGCCGGCCTCGGCCTGCGGAACCTCGCCCCCGGCGAGGACCCCTTCCCGGCCTCCGTCGGCGACTCCGGCACCGTCGAACTGCGCCTCCGGCCCGGCACGTACACCGTCGACACCTTCCTCGACGTGCGCGGCGCCAAGGGCGCCGACTCCCTCGGCCTCGGCTTCATGGCCGCCCCCGAGGTCGTCCTCGACCGCGACCGCGAGATCACCCTCGACGGCCGGCAGCTGCGCGAGATACGCGCCGAGGTCGGCAGGCGCACCGAGACCCGCCAGCTGGTCATGGAGTACGACCGCAAGGCGAACGGCGTCTCCTACACCGACATCGTGCAGGTCCCGCCGGCCTACGACTCGCTCTTCGCCGCGCCCACCGCGCCCGTCGCGAACGGCTCCTTCGAGTACCGGACCGTCTGGCGGCTCGGCAAGCCCGTCCTGGAGGCGAGCGTCGGCGGCGTCCGCCTCTCCGACCTGCGCCCGCAGAGCGGCACCGCCCTCCTCGAAGACCGCCACCGCCTCGGCCTCGTCGACGCGGGCACCGGCACCCCCGCCGAGTACACCGGCGAGGACGTCACCGGCAAGGCCGTCCTCGTCCGCCTCGCCCCCGGCGCCGACCCGGCCGAGGTCGCCCAGACCGCCCAGGACGCCGGCGCCCGGGCCCTGGTCGTCACCGACGACGCCGCCGGCCGGCTGATGAAGTGGTTCGGCACCGCCGACTACCAGGACCGGCCGCTCGCCGTCGCCACCGTCGGCCGCGCCGACGCCGCCCGGATCGCCGCCGGCGCCGCCCGCGGCGAGCGGATCGACCTCACCGGCACCCGCTTCACCCCGTACGTCTACGACCTCTCCGAGGGCCACCCCGGCAGCATCGGCACCGACCTGGTGTACCGCCCCGGCGACCGGGACCTGGCCACCGTCCGCTCCACCTTCCGCGCCCCCACCGGACGCGAGGAGCTGGGCGGGGAGTTCCGCTACTCCCTCACCGACGCCTTCCGGACCGGCGTCGGCTTCAAGGAGTGGATCGGCTTCCCGGCCGAGCGCACCGAGTACGTCTCCACCGGCACCGGCCAGCAGTGGCACGAGTCCGTCGACCTCGGCACCTCCCTGGAGCAGCGCGGCGGCCGCTCCGTCTACCGCGGCGGCTCCACCGTCCGCCTCGACTGGTTCGGCCCCGCCTGGCACCCCTGGCTCGGCACCGGCCTCGGCTGGGGCCAGGAGCGGCGGGGCAACGACCTGCGCTTCAACACGCCCGGCTGGGGCGACTCCGGCACCGACCACACCGGCTTCGGCGACGTGTGGGGCGACGACACCATGACCCAGTACACCGAGGTGTTCGTGGACGGCGTCTCGAAGGGCCGCAGGACGAGCTCCGGCTTCAACCTCTGGGACGCGCCCGCCCGGGAGGCCACCTACAAGGTCGTCACCGAGACCACCCTCGACCCGGCCCGCTGGCGGCTCGGCGCCAAGGGCCGCGCCGAGTGGACCGTCCGCTCCGCCGAGACCCCGGACGACCGGTACACCTTCCTGCCGATGCTCAACCTCGGCATCGACCTCGACACCGACCTGTACGGGAACGTCCGTGCCGGCTCCCGGATCCCGGTCGGCGTCTCCGCCGAGTACGTGAAGGGCGCCGCCGGCACCGGCACCCTCACCGCCGGCCGCCTGGAGGTCTCCTACGACGACGGCGCCACCTGGCGCGGGGTGACGCTGCGGAAGTCCGGGAAGGGCGCCGCCTGGACCGGCGAGCTGCGGATCCCGTCCGGCGCGGCGGCCGTCTCGCTGCGGGCCGGCGCCACCGACGACCGGGGCGGCTCCGTCACCCAGGAGCTGATCCACGCGGTCGGCGTGAAGTGACCCGCTGAGCGGGGGAGGGCCGGACCCCCGGGGTCCGGCCCTTCGCCGTCAGCCGTGCGTCAGCCGCTTCTTCAGCACCTTCCCCAGGTCGTTGCGGGGGAGGGCGTCGAGCAGCCGCACCGTGCGGGGCCGCTTGTGCGGGGCGAGCAGCCGGGCCACGTGGTCGGCCAGCTCCGCGTCCGCCGGCGGGTCCGCCGGGTCGGCCGGCACCACCCAGGCCACGATCCGCTCGCCCAGGTCCGGATCGGGCTCCCCGGTGACGGCGGCCTCCCGCACCCCCGGGTGGTCGAGCAGGGCGTTCTCGATCTCGCCCGCCCCGATCTTGTAGCCGCCGCTCTTGATCAGGTCGGTGGCCTTGCGGCCCACCAGCCGGATCGTTCCGTCGCCCTCGCGGACCGCCATGTCCCCGGTGCGGAACCAGCCGCCGGCCACGCCCCCGTCGAAGGCCTCCGCCGTCGCCTCCGGCCGGTTCAGGTAGCCGGAGAAGAGGTTCGGGCCGCGCACCTGCACCTCGCCGACCGTCTCCCCGTCGAAGGCGCCCAGCACCGAGCCGTCCTCCTCCACGAGCCGCACCTCCACCCCCGGCAGCGGGGTCCCCACGGTGCCGGGGCGCGGCGGGCCGCCCGGCCGCACGCTCGTGTTCATCAGCGTCTCGCTCATCCCGTACCGCTCCACCACCGTCCGGCCCGTCGCCGCCGCGATCCGCTCGTGGTCGTGCACCGGCAGCGCCGCCGACCCCGACACCAGCAGCCGCGCCTCCGACAGCGCCTTCACCAGCGCCGGGTCGCCGGGGAGGGCGTCGGCGAGCCGGTGGTACATGGTGGGGACGCCGAACAGCATCGTGCCGCCGCTCCCCAGCTCCCGGGCGACCCCCTCCGCCGAGAAGGCGCCCAGGTGCCGGACCTCGCCGCCGCGCCGCAGCGGCCCCAGGATCCCCAGGACCAGGCCGTGCACGTGGAAGAGCGGCAGCCCGTGCACCAGGACGTCGTCCGCCGTCCAGGACCACGCCTCGGCGAGCGCGTCGAGGGAGGCGGCGACCGCCCGGCGGGAGAGCAGCACGCCCTTCGGCGGACCGGTGGTGCCGGAGGTGTAGACGACCAGGGCGGTGGACTCGGGGTCCACGTCCGCCGGCGGCGGGCTCCCGGCCGGTCCGTCCGCTTCCACGTCGATCCGGGGGAGGCCGGCGAGCGCGGCCGGCAGCTCGTCGCCGGGCCCCGCGAGCACCGCGTCCGGGGCGCTGTCGCCGAGGACGTGCGCCAGCTCCCGCTCGCCGCCGCGCGGGTTGAGCGGCACGGCGGGGACGCCGGCGAGCAGCGCCGCCACCACGGCGACCGCCGTCCGCGCGGTCGGGACGGCCCACACGGCCACCCGCCGGGACCCGGCGATCCGGGCGGCGAGCGCGCCGGCGGCCCGGGCCAGCTCCTCGTACGAGAGCGAGTCCGGGCCGCAGCGCAGCGCGGGGCGGTCGGTCGGGGCCGCGAGGGCCGGGAACAGCGGCGGGAAGAGCGCACTCACCGGTCGTACTCCTCGGGTCGGGGGCGAGGGGTGCTGCCGGGACGATTCTGCCGCTCCGTCAGGGCGTGCCGGCCGTGACCTTCGCCGCTCCGGCCGCCGGCTCCTCCCCGCCGGGCCGGAGCCCGCGCATCCGCCCGTACGCGTACACGCAGCCCGCGAGCGCCAGGTCGGAGAGGAGCATGAAGCCGATCGAGTACGAGTCCTTGGCGCTGTAGATCGCGCCCATCACCAGCGGCGGGACGAAGCCGCCCAGCCCGCCCATCGCGCCGACGATGCCGGTCACGGAGCCCACCTGGGCCTGCGGGGTGACCTGCGAGACCAGCGCGAAGACCGAACCGCTCGCGGTGCCGAGACCGGCCGCCATGACCAGCAGGGCGATCGTGCCGCCCGGGTCCAGCTTCGGGTCGAAGGCCTGGACGACGGCGAGGAGGGCGACGACGCCGAGCGCCCACGCGGTGACGACCGCCGGGTGGACCCGGTCGGAGAGCCAGCCGCCGATCGGCCGGAAGACGACGGTGACCAGGGCGAATCCGGCCGCCTTGGTGCCCGCGTCGGTCGGGTCGAGGTCGTACCAGGTCTTCAGGTACGTCGGCAGGTAGACGCCGAAGGCGACGATGCCGCCGAAGCCGATCGCGTACAGCGCCGACAGCTCCCACGTCACCCGCAGCCGCCCCGCCGACCCCAGCCGGGTCGCCAGCGAGGCGGCCGGCACCGGGCGGTCCGGGCGGTCGGTGATGAGGAAGGCGGCCAGCACCGCATACGCCGCGAGCGCGACGGCCACCACGACGAACGGCAGGTTCTCGCCGTGCTTCGCGATCCGCGGCGTGAAGTAGCCGGAGAGCGCCACGCCGCCCATGCCCATGCCGAACACGCCGAGCGCCAGGCCCCGCTTCTCCGGCGGGAACCAGGAGTTGACCAGCGGGATGCCGATCGCGAAGGTCGTGCCGCCGAGACCGAGGAGGAAGGCGACCACGATCATCAGGCCGTAGGAGTCCTTCACCACGACCAGCAGCAGCACGGGGACGATCGTCAGCGCGGAGACGAGCGGGAACATCAGCTTCGCGCCGTACTTGTCGGTCAGCGCGCCGGCCGGGATCCGGCCCACCGAACCGACCAGCACCGGCACGGCCACGAGGAAGGACTGCTGGAACGAACTGAGGCCCAGCCGCTCGCCGTACCAGCTGCCGAGCGGTGCGATCAGGTCCCACGCCCAGAAGGTGAGCGTGAAGCCGATGGTGGCCGTCACCAGGTTGCGGTAGGCCGCGGCGGTCGGAGGCTTGGCGTCGGAGTTCACGCCCCCAGTCAAGATCCGTCGCGGGGGCCCGGCGCGCGGGGCTGCTCCGTACGGGGGAGCCGCCGGTGCCGTACGCGACCGCCGCCGGCGGCTACGGCCAGGTCACCGTCGTCGGCGGGGTGCCGTCGTCCTCGACGCGCAGCCAGGCCCCCTCGTCGCCGACGCCGACGTCCACCGAGATCCGCCCGATCCCGGGCCGCCGGTGGGCCGCCGCGAGGGCACCGCGCAGCGCGGCCAGCAGCCGCCGGCCCTCCGCCTCCTCCACGAGCGTGTCCACGGCGCCGGTGAAGCGCACCGAGGGCCGGAAGCCGAGCAGCGCCCCCGCCCCGCCGGTCTCGCGCAGCACCCGCCCCCGGAAGGTCGCCGGCGCCTCGGCCGGCGGCTGCTGGAGGGCGAAGATCGCCGTGCGCACCTCCTGGATCGTGGAGTCCAGTTCGTCCACCGCCTTCCCGAGCAGCTCGTCCTCCCCGGACGAGCCGCCGGCGCGGCGGCGGGTCGACTCCAGCATCATCTCGGTGGCGAACAGCCGTTGCACGACGAGGTCGTGCAGGTCGCGGGCGATCCGGTCGCGGTCCTCGAAGACCGCGAGCCGCTCCCGGTCGTGCCGCGCGTCCGCCAGGACCAGCGCGAGCGCCGCCTGCGAGGCGAACTGCGAGGCGAGCAGCCGGTCCACCGCCGTGTAGGGGGCGGCGCCCCGGCGGCGGGGGAGGGCCAGGGTGCCGATCAGCTTCCCGCCGCTGCGCAGCGGCAGCATCATCGAGGGGCCGAAGCGCGAGCGGACCGGCGTGGTCATCCGCGGGTCGGTGGAGGAGTCCTCGACGAAGACCGGCTCCCCGCCGAGCAGCTGGACCAGGACGGCGGAGCCGGGCCGGATGGTCGTGCCGACCAGTTCGCCGGGGTCCTCGGTGGTGGAGGCGGTGACGATCTCCATCCCGCCCTCGGGGGTGGGCTGGAGGATCACGCCGGCGGCCGCGTCCGCGAGGATCCTGGCCTGCTCGGCCACGGTCATCAGGGCGTCCTCGGCGGACTCGCCGGTGAGCAGCGCCGTGGTGACGGCCGCCGCGCCCTCGATCCACCGCTCGCGCTGCCGGGCCGTCTCGTAGAGCCGGGCGTTGCCGATGGCGATGCCGGCCTGGGCCGCGAGGACCCGCAGCAGGGCCAGGTCCTCCTCGGTGAAGCCGCCCGGCTTCCCGGCGAGGTGGAGGTTGCCGAAGATCTGGGTGTGCACGCGGATCGGGACGTCGAGCCCGCCGGCGCCCCCGTCGGGGAGCGGGCCGACGCGGGCCCGCTCCTCCTCGGTCATCCCGGTGGTGAAGAGCCCGGTGAGCCGGGGGCGCTCGGGGTCGACGACCCCCAGCGCCCCGCGGCGGGCGCCGACCAGTTCGGTCGCCGCGTCGACGAGGTGCTGGAGCGTGGCGCGGAGTTCGAGGTCCGTGCCGACGCCGAGGACGGCTTCGAGCAGCATGGGCAGGCGGGCCCGCTCCTGCTCCGCGTCCTCGTCCTCAGCCATGATCACCATGGTCTCATCCACGTACGAATCGGGTGATGTCGTGATGGGTCGCTCCATCGGGTCGCCGCTCGGCCGGGGTGCCGTTCGGACGGTTCGGTGCTCGGCCCGATCGCCGCTCGGCCGGGGCGTCACTCGGGCAGGTCGTCGGCGTACGCGCGGTCGTGGTCGCGGTCCCGCTTGCGGTCGCCGTCCCGGTCGTCGGCCAGGCCGCGGTGGTCGCCCAGCGGGTCGAGGACCATCGGCTGGACCTTGCCCTCCAGCATCGCGCCGAGGCCCAGGACGGCGCAGACGTCGGGGCGTTCGGCGATGTGCACCGGCATCCCGGTGGCGTCCCGCAGCATCTGGTCGAGGCCCGGGAGCAGGGCGCTGCCGCCGACCATCATGATCCCGCGGTCGGCGAGGTCGGCCACCAGGTCCGGCGGGCAGTCCCGCAGCACCTTCCCGATGCCGTCGAGCACCGCCGTCAGCGGGGTGTGGATCGCCTCGCGCACGGCGGCCGTGTCGACGGTGACCGAACGGGCCAGACCGGTGGCCACGTCCCGGCCGTGGATCTCGGTGGAGGCCGGACCGTGCGGGGTGAGGCCGTTGCCGCTCAGCGCGAGCTGGAGGGGGCGCACCGACTGGCTCGGCAGCATCAGCTCGTGGTGGTGGCGCAGGTGCTGGATGATCGCGTGGTCGATGGCGTCGCCGCCGACCGGGATCCGCTCGGCCGTCACGATCGCGCCGAGCGAGAGCACCGCGACCTGCGTCGTCGCCGCCCCGCACACCATGATCATGGTCGCGGTCGGCTGCTCCACCGGCAGGCCGCAGCCCACGGCCGCCGCGATCAGCGTGTCCACCAGCTCCACCCGGCGCGCCCCGAGCCCTACCAGGGTCTCCACGGCGGCCCGCTGGGCGAGCGGGTCGCTGTCGTGCGGGGTGCAGGCGGCGGCGCGGAGGCGGGGTTTGCGGCGGAGCTGCCGGCGCAGCTTCTCGCCGAGCAGGTGGCGGAGCATCCGCTGGGCCATCTCGATGTCGACGACCGTGCCGCCGGAGACCGGGCGGACGACCCGGATGTAGTCGGGGGTGCGGCCGGTCATCTTCTCGGCGAGCGCGCCGACCGCGATCAGCGCTCCGGTGCGGGTGTTGACGGCGGCGACGCTCGGCTCGTCGACGACGAGCCCGGCTCCCTTGACGAAGACCCGGGTGCGGGCGGCACCCAGGTCGACGGCGACATGGCAACGGCGCAGTTGCTCCAGGCTGACGGTCACGGCGGATCCTCCGGGGTGCGGTGCTGACACGGGCGAGGTGTCGCGGTTCGGGTTTCCTGTTGGCATCGTGCGACCGCCGGGCCCGCCGCGCGCGCTGGGCTGCGCCGCCCGGGGCCCGGCGCGGGGCGTCCGGTGCGGTGGGTGGTGCGCCGGGCGGTGCGGTGGGTGGTGCGGTGGACGGTGCGGTGGACGGCGCGCCGGGCGGTGTGATGGGTGGTGCGGTGGACGGTGCGCCGGGCGGTGTGGTGGGCGGTGCGGCGGACGGCGCGGCGGGTGGTGCGGTGGACGGCGCGCCGCCGCGGCGGCGGGCGGCCGCGGGGCGGGCGTCGGGCGGGCGGTGGGGCCGGTGGGGCCGGTGGGGCGTCGGCGGCCGGGGTTGGTGGAGGGGGCGGCACCGGTGCCGGGGGTGCCGGGGGAGCCGGGGAGGCGAACCGGGAGAATCGCGGCGCCACGGTGTCCACCTGCGGTTTCCTCACAAGATCCTCACGTCCCCGCCTCCCCGGGGCCGCGCCGGGCGTCCTAGCCTGCGAGCCCCATGGACTACTGCCACGCGTGCCGGCGGCATCTCAACGGGGCCCTCGCCTGTGCCGGGTGCGGGACTCCCGTCGAACGGCTGCGGTACGACACCCCCCACGCCCCGCCTCCCCCCGCGCCTCACGAGGGCGCCGAGGCACCGGAGCCGTACACGACCGACCCGTCGTACGCGGCGGACCCGTACGCGCAGGACCCGTACGCCGCCGCGTACGACGGCTCCGCCGCCCCCGCTTCGTACGAGCCGGACCCGGAGGCGTCCGCCCCGCCCGAGCCCCTCGCGCCCGAGCACGTCTACGAGCTGGACCTGGTGGTGCCCCCGCCGGGGCGGGCGGCCGGGCGGGCGGCGGGCCGTGCCGCCGCCCGGCGCCGGAAGCGGGGCCGGGCCGGGCGCGGCCGGACGGTCGCGCTGAGCGCGCTGGGGCTGGTCCTGGCGGCCGGGTCGCTGGGGCTGGCCAAGGCGGCGTTCGACGAGCCGGAGGAGAAGGGGCCCGCGAACGCGGTGGAGGAGCTGGAGGTCACCGAGGCCCCGCTGCCGCCCGCGCTGCCGACCCGGAGCCCCGGCGGCGAGGCGGCGGGGGACGGCGACCGGGCGGGCGAGGGCTCGGCGGGCCCGGCCACCCCGACCGGCCGCCCCCGCCGGATCGGGACGGGCCCCGGCGGCTCCGGCCCGGCCGCCACGGCCGCCTCCCGCCCCGGGCGGGGAACCGGCGGCGGCTCCGGCACGGCCACGGGCTCGGGGACGGGATCCGGCGCGGAGACGGGGACGGGGTCCGGTACGGGGGCGGGCGAGGGCACCGCGCCCACCGGCCGGCCGTCCGCCACCGCCCCCTCCTCCCCGGCGCCGAGCGCGCCGGAGGCCACCGCGGGCCCGCAGGGCGAGGGCCAGGGGGCCACGCCGAGCGCTTCCGGCTCGCCCACCGCCCCGTCCCCGGGCGGCACGAGCCCGTCCGCCCCGTCGAGCTCCCGCCCGACCGCGGCGACGCCGACCCCGGAGCCCTCGGAGACCTGCACCCGCTTCCTGTGGTGGTGCGTCTAGGCCGTTCCTCTCGGGTCAGGCCGGGTCCGCGCCGAGCATCCGGCGCAGCAGGTCGCGCAGGAGGGTGCGCTCGACGTCGGTCAGGCCGCCGAGCGGCTCGCGCGCGAAGTGCAGCGCGTCGCGCAGGCGGCGGGCGGTGTCCCGGCCCTCGTCGGTGGGCGCGGCCAGCTTGACCCGGCGGTCGGCCGGGTCGGGGCGCCGCTCGACCAGCCCCCGGGACTCCAGGCGGTCGATGATCCCCGTGACGTTGGAGGGCTCGCACTTGAGCTTCTCGGCGATCTTCCGCATCGGCGTGGGCTCCAGGGCGAGCAGCCCGAGGACGCGGGCCTGCGCGCCGGTGAGGGAGTGGGCCGCGGCGGCCTCCTCGTACTCCTGGTGGTAGCGCGCCACGACCGTGCCGATGAGCTCGACGACTTCGAGGGTCACGGGGTCGCCGTGTGAGGTGGGCATGGGCACCATGCTACTCCGATGCTTGACAACATGAAATATTCAGGCGCATGGTTGTTTCATCAAGTGAAGCTTTTGCCGGAGTCCCGGAGGCCCCCTCATGACCGCTCTTCCCGCCACCAGCCGTGAATGGCACCTCGTCGCCCGCCCGCACGGCTGGCCCGCGCCCACCGACTTCGCCCTGCGCGAGGTGCCGGTCGAGGCGCCCGCCGAGGGCCGGATCCTGGTGCGGAACCTCCACTTCTCGGTCGACCCCTACATGCGCGGCCGGATGAACGACGTGAAGTCCTACGTCCCGCCCTTCAAGCTGGACCACCCGATGGACGGCGGCGCGGTCGGCGTCGTCGTCGCGTCGAACGCGGAGGGGTTCGCCGAGGGCGACCACGTCCTGCACGGCCTCGGCTGGCGCGAGTACGCCTCCGTGCCCGCCCAGCACGCCACCAAGGTGGACCCGGAGCTCGCCCCGCTCTCCACCTACCTCGGCGTGCTCGGCATGCCCGGCCTGACCGCCTACGCCGGCCTCTTCGAGACCGCCTCCTTCAAGGAGGGCGACACCGTCTTCGTCTCCGGCGCGGCCGGCGCGGTCGGCAGCCAGGTCGGCCAGCTCGCCAAGCTGGGCGGCGCCGCCCGGGTGATCGGCTCGGCCGGCTCCGACGAGAAGGTGAAGTGGCTGGTCGAGGAGCTCGGCTTCGACGCCGCCTTCAACTACCGGAACGGCCCGGTCCGCGACCAGCTCCGCGAGGCCGCCCCGGACGGCATCGACGTCTACTTCGACAACGTGGGCGGCGACCACCTGGAGGCCGCGATCTCCTCGCTCAACGTGCACGGCCGCGCCGCCCTCTGCGGCATGATCGCGCAGTACAACGACACCGAGCCGGTCCCCGGCCCGCGGAACATGGCGCTGATCATCGGCAAGCGGCTCCGCCTCCAGGGCGTCCTGGTCGGCGACCACTACGGCCTCCAGCAGAAGTTCGTCGAGGAGGTCGGCGCCAAGCTCCGCTCCGGCGAGCTGAAGTACCGCGAGACCACCGTCGAGGGGATCGAGAACGGGGTGGACGCCTTCCTCGGTCTGCTCCGCGGCGACAACACCGGAAAGATGATCGTCTCGCTCGACCGGTAGTCTGCCCTCAGCCGTCGCGATCGTGGGCGCGAGTCGAGGCGGGGAGAAGAAGGTAGAAACCAGCATGTCCATCCAGCACTCCGACGTCCTCTACACCGCCGTCGCCACCGCGGAGAACGGCCGTGACGGCCGCGTCGCCACCGACGACGGCAAGCTCGACGTCGTCGTCAACCCGCCGAAGGCCATGGGCGGCTCCGGCGACGGCACCAACCCCGAGCAGCTCTTCGCGGCCGGCTACAGCGCCTGCTTCCAGGGCGCCCTCGGCGTCGTCGCGCGGAACGAGAACGCGGACGTCTCCGGCTCGACGGTCACCGCCGAGGTCGGCATCGGCAAGAACGACGACGGCTTCGGCATCATCGTCAAGATCTCGGCCTCCATCCCGAACGTGGACGCCGAGACCGCCAAGAGCCTGATCGAGAAGGCCCACCAGGTCTGCCCGTACTCCAAGGCGACCCGCGGCAACATCACGGTCGAGCTCGCGGTCTGAGCCACCGGCCAGGCACCACGCGGACCCGTGCGGGCCGCACCCCGACCGACCGGGGTGCGGCCCGCACGCACGTACGGAGCCGGTGATCCACCCCGCTAGGCTGCGCCCATGCGTGATTTCGGGGTGGGTTTCGGTTATCTGGTCCAGGGCCAGAAGTGGGTGGCACGGCACGGACGACGGTTCGGCTTCGGGCTGCTGCCCGGCTTGGTGGCGCTCGTCCTCTACGTCACCGCGCTCGGCGTCCTCGCCTTCAACGCGACCGAGCTGGTGGCCTGGGCGACCCCCGTCGCCGACGACTGGTCCGCCCTGTGGCGCGACATCTTCCGCAACGCCATGACGGCCCTCCTCGTCGGCTTCAGCGTCTTCCTCGCCGTCGTCACCTTCACCGCCGTCACCCTCCTCATCGGCCAGCCCTTCTACGAGACCCTCTCCGAGGACGTCGACCGCAGCCAGGGCGGCGAGGTACCCGAGTCCGGCCTGCCGCTCTGGCGCGAACTGCTGGTCTCCGCCCGCGACAGCCTCCGGGTGGTCCTCCGGGTCGCCTTCTACGCCGTGCTCCTCTTCGCGTGCGGCTTCATCCCCGTCGTCGGCCAGACCGTCGTCCCCGCCCTCGGCTTCTGCGTCTCCGGCTTCTTCCTCACCGAGGAACTGACCGCGGTCGCCCTCCAGCGCCGGGGCGTGGAGCTCAAGGAGCGCCTGGCGCTGCTGCGCGGCCGGCGCGGGGCCGCGCTCGGCTTCGGCGTCCCGCTCGCCCTCGTCTTCGTCGTCCCCTTCGTGGCCGTCTTCCTGATGCCCGGCGCCGTCGCCGGCGCCACCCTCATGGTCCGCGACCTGCGCGGCGAGACGGGCGACGGGACCGGCGAGGAGAACGACCGGGAAGACGGCGACCTTTCCGCCCCGGGCGGCGACCAGGGGGCGCGCCACCTCCCCCACTGAGGAGGAGGACCATGACGTCGCACCAGCGCAGGACGGGCCGCCGCAGGGAGCTCGTCGGCGGTCCGGCCGCACCCGGGACCACCGGCGCGGCCCTCGCCACGACCACGCCGCCCGCCCGGCGGCCTTGAGGCGGCCGCCGACGTCCGCCACCTTCAAGGCCGCCTCGGCCCAGACCGGCCACGCGGTGTACGGCGGCGGCGCCCCCGGCGCCTCCGACGGGGTGTCCCGGTTCAACGGCGCCGGCAAGCTCGTCGTGATCGGGTTCCAGGTCTCCGGCTTCGGCAAGCTCGTCCGCTCCTGCGGCAACTGCAAGAAGCAGTACGAGCGCACGATCGTTGTCAACGACGTCGACGTCACCGCCCCCGGCGCGTCGATCGTCGGCGTCAACGCCAACCACGGCGACGCCGCCTCGCTGCGGAACGTCCGCGTCCACGGCGACGCCAAGAAGAAGATCGAGCCCCGCGTCCGCTTCACCGGCAACAACACCGGCAAGGAGCCCACCCGGACCGGCGCCGGACCCGACGGCACCACCTGCCGCCACACGGCCTCCTACGTCACGTACGACCAGGTCCGTACGGCCGGGTCACCCCTCCGTCAGGACCGGATGGAGTTCCGGCCTGGCGGACCACCACTCCTGGTGGAAGGCGTTGGTGCCGACGCCCGCCAGGTACGCCTCGGCCGCCGCACGGTACAGCAGTTCCGCGTGGCGGGCGGAGACCGCCGAGCGGTTCCAGGCGAGCCGGATCCGCCCGGTCACCGGGTCGCCTTCCAGGGGGCGCAGCACGGTCCCGTCGGTGGGCGGCGCGGTGGGCTGGCTCAGCGAGATCGCGCGGCCCGAGGCGATCAGGTCGTAGTGGATCTTCCGGTCGGCGACCCGGTGCCGCAGCGACGGGGTGAAGCCGGCCCGCTCGCAGGCGGCGACCAGCGCCTCGGGGCCGCCGTCGTCGTCCTCGACCAGCGTCATCCAGGACTCGCCCGCCAGCTCGGCCAGCGCGATCCGCTCCTTCCCGGCGAGCGGGTGGTCCGCCGAGAGGCGGACGCAGAAGGGCTCCTTCGCGATCAGGGTCCGGGCCGTCGTGCCCTGCGGCAGCGGCACCTCGTGGTCGTTGACCTCGCCGTACAGCACCGCGTCGTAGCGGCCCGCGCCGAGCTGCCGGGTCAGCGTCGTCGCCGACTGCTCGACGGTCACCGCGATCTCCCGGCCCGCCACGACCTGTTCGAGACCGACCAGCAGCCGGTCCACCAGGACCAGCAGGATGCAGCCGAGCCGCAGCGGGGCGGCCGGGTCGGCGGCCCGCGCGCCCGCGGCCAGCGCGTCCATCTCGCCGAGCACCAGACGGGCCTTGGAGAGGACGAACTCGCCCAGCGGGGTGGGCTCCACCCCGCGCCGGCCGCGCAGGAAGAGCTCCCCGCCCGCGACCCTCTCGATCCGCCGCAGCTGCGCGGAGAGCGCCGGCTGCGAGATGCCGAGCCGGTGCGCCGCGCGCCCCAGACTGCCCGCCTCCGCAATCCGGCAGACGGCTTCGAGATGCCTCAACTCCAGCTGCATTTCAGCAGCGTACGCAGCGCCGGACCGGTGCACCATAACCCGCGTCTTATGCCGGATGAGATGTCCCGGACTGACCATGTCCACGCCCATACTCGGCGCGACGATCCGCCCTCCCCCACCGTGAACGGAGCACGACGTTGCACCCCACCAGACTCACGGCGGCCGTGGCCGCCCTGGCGCTCTCGGCGAGCCTCGCGACCGCCCTCGCCTCCGCCGCCTCCGCCGCTCCCCAGGCGCAGCCGGTCCCGCCGGGCCACGGCAAGTCCCTGGCCCTGGCGGCCGCCGACTCCGCCGCCGCCAGCGGCCTCGACGAGCTGCGGCACGGCGCCGACGAGGACCTCGTCCGGACGTCCGTCACCCCGTGGTCGAACGGCCTCTACTACGCCGCCTACCAGCGGACGTACAAGGGCCTGCCGGTCCACGGCGGCGGCGACGGCGTCGTCCTCTCGGACTCCTCCGGCAAGGTCCGCGAGGTGACCGGCAACGCCGCTCCGGCCATCAGGATCTCCACCGGCGCCAAGGTGACCGCGGAGAAGGCCCTCGCCACCGCCCGCGCCCAGCTGGCCGCCGTGGAGAGCGCGAGCACCCCCGAACTGACCGTGCTCCTCAAGGCGGGCAAGCCCGTCCTCGCCTGGCACACCCTGGTCGTCGGCCGCACCGCGAAGGACGCGCCCAGCTCGCTCGACACCTACGTCGACGCCCGCACCGGCAAGGTCGCCCAGGCCACCGACAAGGTCATGCACGCCGAGGGCCGCGGCTACCACAACGGCAACGTCACCATCGACACCGCCGCCTCCTCGATGACCGACACCAGCCGCGGCGCCTTCAAGTGCGGCGGCCAGAACGGCAGCGCGTACACGGGCTCCTCCCCGTGGGGCAACGGCGGCGCCAACGACCTCGTCACCGCCTGCGTCGACATCATGTACGCGGCCCAGAAGGAACACTCCATGCTCAAGGAGTGGTTCGGCTACAACGGCCAGAACGGCCAGGGCGGCATGGTCCCGGCCCGTGCCGGGCTCTCCGAGGTCAACGCGTACTACGACGGCACGAAGACGACCTACGGCCGGGCCCAGACCGGATCCAACCAGCTCACCGGCATCGACGTCGTCGCCCACGAGTACGGCCACGAGATCTTCGACCGCACCCCGGGCTCCGCCGGCTCGTCCAACGAGAACGGCGGCATGAACGAGTCGACCGGCGACATCTTCGGCGCGCTCACCGAGCACTACGCCAACAACCCGAACGACACCCCGGACTACACGGTCGGCGAGGAGGTCAACTTCTTCGGCGACGGCAAGCCGATCCGGAACATGTACAACCCCTCGCTCGTCGGCGGCGACCCCAACTGCTACCCGCAGCTGAACTCCGGCACCGAGGTGCACGCGGCGGCCGGCCCGCAGAACCACTGGTTCTACCTGCTCGCCGAGGGCTCCAACCCGGGCGGCGGCAAGCCCAGCAGCCCCATATGTTCCGGCGGCCCGTCCTCCGTCACCGGCATCGGCATCCAGAAGGCCGGCAAGATCTTCATGGGCGCCCTGCTGATGAAGACCTCCTCCTGGAACCACCCCGCGGCCCGCCGCGCCACCCTCACCACCGCCAAGAACACCTACGGCGCCACCGAGTGCAACGCGGTGAAGGCGGCCTGGAACGCGGTCGGCGTGCCCGCCCAGTCCGGCGAGACCGACTGCGGCGGCACCTCGACCCCCGACTTCTCCCTCTCCCTGAACCCGTCCTCGGGCTCGGCGCAGCCCGACACCTCGGTGACCTCCACCGTCAACACCAGCACCACCGGCGGCGCGGCGCAGACCGTCCAGCTCTCCGCGAGCGGCGCCCCCAGCGGCGTCTCGGTCTCCTTCTACCCGACCTCGGTGACCTCGGGCGGCTCCTCCACGATGACCGTCAAGGTCGCCGCGGGCACCCCGAACGGCACCTACCCGATCACCGTCACCGGCACGGGCTCCGCCACGCACACCGTCACCTACCAGCTGACGGTCGGCAGCACGACCCCGCCGACCGGCTGTGACGCCACCGAGTACACCTACCAGGGCACCCTGGCCTCCGGTCAGGCCGCCGTCCAGCCGAACGGTTCGTACTACTACTCGGCGAGCGCCGGCACCCACGTCGGCTGCCTGCGCGGTCCGGCCGGCACCGACTACGACCTCTACCTCCAGAAGTGGAACGGCGCGGGCTGGGCGGACGTGGCGGTCGGCGGCACCGCCGGCGCCGACGAGGACACCAGCTACTACGGCACCGCGGGCTACTACCGCTACGTCGTGCACGCCTACAGCGGTTCCGGCGCCTACACGCTGGGCCTGAGCGCCCCGTAAGGGGAAACGAGCGCCCGGGGGCGGGGTCCTGACGCCCCGGCCCCGGGCGGGAGGGCGCACGGCGGACCGGGGGTTCCGTCGGGCGCCCTCCCGGGCCGGGCCGCCGGAGTCCCACGGCGGCCCGGCCCTTCCGCGTGCCCGGCCGTCCGCCGGCCCGGCCCTTCCGCGTGCCCGGTGGTGCCGTGCCCGGCGGGGCTCAGCCCGCCTCGGCGAGGACGAAGCCCGGCCCGTCGGGGCCCGCGTCGGCGAGCCGGCCGCCGTCCGGGCCCCAGATCCCGGCCCGGCCGCCGCCCTCGCCCACCTCGCTCGGGCCGAGGGAGTTGCCGAGCACCACGTACAGGCCGAAGTCCCGGGCCCGGGCCGGATAGACGGTCTCGAAGGAGTCGTTCGCGGCCTCCAGCATCGAGCTGGCCAGGTAGACCGAGCAACCGTCGGCGGCGGCCCGCCCGGCCAGTTCGGGGAAGCGGTTGTCGTAGCAGGTGGCGAGCGCGAACCGGGTCCCGTCGAGCGCGAACCGCCCGTCGGCCGTGCCCGCCGTGAAGGTGTCCCGCTCGGGTCCGTGGAAGAGGTGCCGCTTGTCGTAGCGGGCGAGCGTCGTGCCGTCCGGGCCGATCACCAGCGTGGTCAGGCCGGGCAGCGGACCCCCGCCGCGCACCGGCCCGTTGACGACGGCCGCCGCCCCCGCCGCCCGGCAGGCCGCGCGGACCGGCGCGAGACGCGGGTCGTCCTCGGCGAGGACCAGCGAGGGGTCCTTCCGGATCAGGGCGGGCTCGTACCCGGTGAGCGACAGCTCGGCGAAGACGACCAGCCGGGCGCCGGCGGCCCCGGCCTCCCGGACGAGGGCGGAGATCGTACGGACGTTGGCCTCGACGTCCCCGGCGACCGGGGCGAACTGGGCGGCGGCGATCAGCATGCCCCCATCCTCGCAGGCCGCGCACCGGCCTGGACGCGTCGGCCCGGACCGGCGGGCACCGGGGCCGCGCGCGGCCCCGCACCCGTCCGGCGCCCCGTGCGCGCCGGCGCGGGCTACCGCTCCGGGGCTCCCGCCAGCAGCCGCAGGAAGTCCCGGAAGGCGCCCGGCATGTCGACCGAGGCCGGGTCGAGCAGCCACTGGTACTGGAGGCCGTCCATCACGGCGGTGAGCAGCGGCGCCGCCCGCTCGGGGGTGAGGCCGCCCGGCAGCCGCTCGCCGAACTCCAGGCGCAGCACGTCCGCCATGTTGGCCCGCACCTGCGCGTACCGCTCGGTGAAGAAGGCCCGCGCCGGATGGCCGTCCGTGACGCTCTCGCCGAGCAGCGCGGAGAAGGTCTGCACGATCCCGGGCCGCATCGCGTTGTACTCGACGAGCGATTCGAGCAGGTCGAGCCGCCAGCCCTCGCGGTCCCGGCCGCCGCTGGTGTCCCACCGGTCGCGCTCCTCCAGGACGGCGACGAGCAGGGCCTCCTTGGTGGGGAAGTAGTGCAGCAGGCCCTGCTGGGTCAGGCCGACGCGCTCGGCGACGGAGCCGAGCGTGGCGCCCCGGTAGCCGCGCTCGGCGATCACCTCCAGGGCGGCGCGCAGGATCTCCGCGCGGCGTTCCTCGCTCCTGGTCCGTGCCATGGCCGGCCCCCTTCCGCAGGTCCTTTTCCCCAGGACCGTACGCCATCGTATGAATAACGAAAAGATTACATTGCCTACCGATCTACAGGTAGGCGGGTCCATGATGGCCGCATCACCACTTCAACGCGGAGGTACCGACGTGACGGACGTGAACGAGGACGCGGCACGCGAGGCGGCCGTCGAGGCCGCCCTCGGCCGGCTCGACCTGGACGCCAAGACCCGGCTGCTCGGCGGCCAGGACATGTGGTCCCTGCCCGCCCTGCCGGAGATCGGCCTCGCCTCGCTCGTGATGTCCGACGGGCCCATCGGCGTCCGCGGCGTCCGCTGGACCGCCGACGACCCGTCCGTCGCGCTGCCGTCGCCGACCGCGCTCGCCGCCGCCTGGGACCCCGCCCTCGCCCGCCGGGCCGGCCGGCTCCTCGCCCAGGAGGCCCGCCGCAAGGGCGTCCACGTCCTCCTCGCCCCCACGGTCAACCTGCACCGCACCCCGCTCGGCGGCCGCCACTTCGAGGCGTACAGCGAGGACCCCCACCTCACTGGAGCCATCGGCACCGGCTACGTCCAGGGGGTCCAGGACGGCGGCGTCGGCACCACCGTCAAGCACTTCGTCGCCAACGACGCCGAGACCGACCGCTTCACCGTCGATAACAGGATCGCCCCGCGCCCGCTCCGCGAGCTCTACCTCGCCCCCTTCGAGGCGATCGTCGAGGGCGCCCGCCCCTGGGGCGTCATGACCGCCTACAACCAGGTCAACGGCGTGACGATGACCGAGCACCGCCACCTCGTCGACGAGGTGCTGCGCGGCGAGTGGGGCTTCGACGGCTTCAACGTCTCCGACTGGATGGCCGCCCGCTCCACCACCGGCGACATCGCCGGCGGCCTCGACGTCGCCATGCCCGGCCCCGACACCGTCTACGGCGAACGCCTCGCCGCCGCCGTCCGGGCCGGCGAGGTCGAGGAGTCCGCCGTCGACGCCGCCGTACGGAACGTGCTCCGGCTCGCCGCCCGCGTCGGCGCCCTCGAAGGAGCCCCCGCCGCCGTCGCCGAGCACCCCGCCGCGATCGACGGCGACGCCCTCGCCCGCGAGATCGCCCGCCGCGGCTTCGTCCTCGTCCGCAACGAGAACGGCGCGCTGCCGCTGAAGCCCGGCACCGTCGCCCTCTCCGGCGCCGCCGCCCGCGACGCCCGCGTCCTCGGCGGCGGCTCCGCCCAGGTCTTCCCCGAGCACGTCGTCTCCCCGCTCGACGGCCTCACCGCCGCCCTCCCCGACGGCGCCCTGACCTATGTGACCGGCGCCGACCCCAGCGAGGAACTCGCCCCCGCCGACCAGGGCTTCACCCTCCGCGCGATCTGCCGCGACGCCGACGGGAACGTCCTCGGCGAAGGCACCCTGCCCAACGGCCAGGTCCAGTGGATCGGCGACGACCTCCCGGCCGGCGTCACCCACGACGCCCTCGCCTCCATCGAGGTCACCGGCTCCTTCACCCCGCGCGAGACCGGCGCCCACGCCTTCGGCACCCGCGGCCTCGGCGCCTTCACCCTCACCGTCGACGGACGCGAACTCTTCGACGGCGTCCAGGCCCTGGGCCCCGAGACCGACCCCTTCGAGGCCTTCTTCGGCTCCCCGGTCGAGCGCGGAACCGTCGAGCTCACCGCAGGCGAGACCGTCCAGGTCTCCCTCCGGCACACCCTCGCCAAGGAGTTCGCCGCCCCGCTCCCCGCCGTGATGTTCTCCTTCGTCCACCTCGGTCCCCGCCGGGACCCCGACGAACTGATCGCCGAAGCCGTCGAGGCCGCCCGCGCCGCCGACACCGCCGTCGTGGTCGTCGCCACCACCGAGCGCGTGGAGTCCGAGGGCTTCGACCGCAAGGACCTCGCCCTCCCCGGCCGCCAGGACGACCTCGTCCGCGCCGTCGCCGCCGCCAACCCGAACACGGTCGTCGTCGTCAACGCCGGCTCCCCGGTCGAACTGCCCTGGCGCGACGAGGTGGCCGCCGTCCTCCTCGGCTGGTTCCCCGGCCAGGAGGGCGGCGCCGCCCTCGCCGACGTCCTCACCGGCGCCGAGGAGCCCGGCGGCCGCCTCCCCACCACCTGGCCCGCCGCCCTCGCCGACGCCCCCGTCACCGAGGTCACCCCCACCGACGGCGTCCTCGACTACGCCGAGGGCCTGTTCGTCGGCTACCGCGCCTGGGACAGGGCCGGCACCGTCCCCGCGTACCCCTTCGGCCACGGCCTCGGCTACACCACCTGGTCGTACGACTCCCTGGAGGCCACCCCGGAGACCGCCGCCGTCCGCCTCACCAACACCGGCGACCGCCCCGGCCGCGAGACCGTCCAGCTCTACCTCGCCCCGGTCGGGGACACCGTCGAACGCCCGGCCCGCTGGCTCGCCGCCTTCGCCGGCGTCGAGGCCGCGCCCGGCGAGACCGTCGAGGCCGTGATCGCCCTTCCGCGCCGCGCCTTCGAGATCTGGGACGAGGACCGGAACGCCTGGACCGTCGTCCCCGGCCGCTACGAGCTGCACGCCGCCCACTCGCTGGCCGACCTCCGCCTCACCACCACGGTGGAGCGGTAAGGGCCCCCGCGACCGGCCCCGGGGCGGACCTGACGCCCGCCCCGGGGCCTACTCCTCCGTGACCCTCCGGTACGCCAGCTCCGCCAGCCGCGCCTGCCCCTCCCGGCTCGGGTGGAACCAGTCCCAGGTGCTCAGCAGCGACCGGTCGAAGCGGAAGCCGAAGACCGCGCCGCCGTCGTACCGGCAGCGGGCGTCCTTCGCGCACACCTCGGCCAGCACCCGGTTGTACGCCACCACCCGGTCGCGCACCGCCGTCCGCCGCCGCTCCGCCGCCGCGCCCAGGTCCTCCGGATCGGCCAGCATCGCGCCGCAGACGCCCAGTTCCCAGACCCGCCGCACCAGCGGGCTCGCCCGGCCGTTCTCCCACAGCCGCCGCAGGTCCGGCACGCTCGCCACGTACACCTGCGCCTTCGGGGCGCCCTTCCGCAGCCGGGCCAGCGAGGCCTCGAACGACCGGCGGAACTCCGCCACCGGCGTCATCCCCGCGGGCGTCGGCCGGCAGGCGTCGTTGGCGCCGATCATCACCGTGACCAGCCCGGGCCGCCGCTCCGCCGCCCGCGCCATCTGCTCCGGCAGCGCGGCCACCCGCGCGCCGCTCCGGGCCAGGTTCCAGCTGTTCCCGGCCACCCGCCCGGCGCCGAGCAGCCGCAGCGCCAGACTGTTCACCGCCGGGTCCGTCCCGGTCGCCCAGGACGCCTCGGGACAGTCCGCCAGCAGCGAGCAGGCGTCGAAGGCGCGGGTGATGGAGTCCCCGACGGCGGCGACGGAGGCGGGGGAGACGTCCCAGGACGAGACGGGCGTGGGCGTCGGCGTCGGAACGGGCCTCGCCGAGGGGGCCGCTCCGGTGCGGGGCGCGGGCGAGGCCGTGCACCCCGCGAGCGCGGCGACCGTGAGCAGCGCTCCCACGACGGCGGTACGGATGCGGCGTCGGGCGTGCGGCACCGGCCCCCTCCTTCGTGCTGGCGTCCTGGCGGGTGAAAGCTTCGTGTTCACCCGCCCCCGGACCGACCGTACGTCACCCTGATGACGGCGCGGCACGGTAGCTTTTCCCCCGTCGAACCAGCGGCGCGCCCGCGCCGACCGGCTCCGGTAAATTACATCACGTCACATGCTGTCCCTTTTCAGAAGGTTTGCGGAGTCCTGCTCCTGATGCTGTTTACCGAGGCCGCTGGGAAGGCGAACCTCGTCCCACACTGGAGGTCCCGGTGACGACACGTGGAGTCCTGTACGTACACTCCGCACCGCGCGCGCTCTGCCCGCACGTCGAATGGGCGGTGGGGGGTGTCCTCGGCGCGCGGGTCCAGCTCGACTGGATCCGCCAGCCCGCGGCGCCCGGCACCTGGAGAGCGGAGTTCTCCTGGCAGGGCGAGACCGGCACCGCCTCCAAGCTCGCCTCCGCCCTGCGCGGCTGGCAGATGCTCCGCTTCGAGGTGACCGCCGAACCCTGCCCCACCGCCGAGGGCGAGCGCTACAGCGCCACCCCCGACCTGGGAATCTTCCACGCCGTCACCGGCATGCACGGCGACATCCTCGTCCCCGAGGACCGGCTCCGCGCCGCGCTCGCCCGCGCCGCGCAGGGCGAGACGGTCCTGGAGGCCGAGGTCGCCCGCCTCCTCGGCAAGCCGTGGGACGACGAGCTCGAACCCTTCCGCTACGCCGGCGAGGGCGCCCCGGTCCGCTGGCTTCACCAGGTCGTCTGAGCCCGTTCACCCGGGCCCGGTAGCTTCCCGCTCCGAGGCGCGCAGGGCGCGCGCGGGGCGGGGGGACGCACGTGACGGGTCTGCGCGGAACGGCGGCCGCGGCGGCCGTCCTGGGGGCGGCGACGACGCTGAGCGGGGCCCTGGTGCTCCTGTCGGGCTTCGTCTACCAACTGGTGGACGGCGATCCGACCGGCGCCCTGGCCCTCTGGGCGCTGGGCCTGCTCGTCCTGGCGGTGGCCCTCTTCGCCGTCTTCGGCATCCTGCTCCCGGACCCGGCAGCGGCTCCGGACTCCGACTCGCCCCCGGACCCGGATGCGCCCCCGGCCACGGACCCGGTCCCGGCCTCCGTCATGGTCCCGGCCCCGGCCCCGGTGCCGTACCTGGACGCGGTCACGGCCGCGGCAGCGGTTCCGGTACCGGCAGCGGTGCCGGCCGTGAAGCCGTCCGCCGGGACCGAGAAGTGGTTCGACGGCTGGTTCGACGTCGTCTCCTTCTGCTGCGTCCTGGTCGGCCTGCTGGCCGGCGGCCCCCTCGGCATCGCCGGATACGAGGCCCTGCGCCCGGACACCGTCGCGACCGCCCCCGAACCCCTCCGCTGACACGCGTGAGGCCCGCCCCGGCGGTGCGGGGGCGGGCCTCACGGCGAAGGGCGGGGTCAGACCGTGCGGAAGGCCAGGACCACGTTGTGGCCGCCGAAGCCGAAGGAGTTGTTGACGGCGGCGATGGTGCCCTGGGGCAGCTCGCGGGGGGCGTCCCGGACGATGTCGGCGTCGACCTCCGGGTCCAGCTCGTCGACGTTGATCGTCGGCGGGGCCAGGCGGTGGTGGAGGGCCAGGACGGTCGCGACGGTCTCGATGCCGCCGGCGCCGCCGAGGAGGTGACCGGTCATCGACTTGGTCGCGGAAACCGCCACGTGGTCGAGGTCGTCGCCGAAGACCTTCCGCAGCGCCTTGATCTCGGCGACGTCGCCCTGCGGCGTCGACGTGGCGTGCGCGTTGAGGTGCACGACCTCGGCCGGCTTCAGGTCGGTGGTGTCCAGCAGGTGCTGGAGCGCGGAGGCGATGCCCCGGCCGGACGGCTCGGGCTGCGCGATGTGGTGGCTGTCGGCCGACAGGCCCTGGCCGATCGCCTCGCAGTAGATCTTCGCGCCGCGGGCCTTGGCGTGCTCCTCGGACTCCAGGATCACGACGCCGGCGCCCTCGCCGAGCACGAAGCCGTCGCGGCCGGTGTCGTAGGGACGCGAGGCCTTCGTCGGCTCGTCGTTGTTCTTGGACATCGCCATCATGTTGGCGAAGGCGGCGATCGGCAGCGGGTGGATCGCGGCCTCGGTGCCGCCGGCGACGACCACGTCGGCACGGCCGCTGCGGATCATCTCGACGGCGTAGCCGATCGCCTCGGCGCCGGACGCGCACGCGGAGACCGGGGTGTGGACGCCGGCGCGGGCGTTCACCTCCAGACCCACGTTGGCGGAGGGGCCGTTCGGCATCAGCATCGGCACCGTGTGCGGGGAGACGCGGCGGACGCCCTTCTCCTTGAGCACGTCGTACTGGTCGAGCAGGGTCGTGACGCCGCCGATGCCGGAGGCGATCACGGAGCCGAGCCGCTCGGGGGCGACGGACGCGTCCTCGCCGGCGGGGGCGGTGAAGCCCGCGTCGGCCCACGCCTCGCGCGCCGCGATCAGCGCGAACTGCGCCGAGCGGTCCAGCTTGCGGGCGAGCGGGCGGGGCAGGACCTCGCCCGGGTCCACCGCGGCGAACGCGGCGATCTGGACGGGCAGTTCGGCGAAGCGCTCGCCCTCCAGGGGCCTGACGCCGGAGCGTCCCGCAAGAAGACCTTCCCAGGTCGATGCGGAGTCGCCACCCAGCGGTGTGGTTGCGCCGATACCGGTGACGACCACGGTGCGATTGGTCGAGCTCACAGGAATTCGTTCTCCATGTGTGTGATGGTCGAAAGACGGCGCCACCGCCGGGTGGCGGACCGAGTCAGCGGGGACCGGGCCCGGTGGGGCCTGGTCCACCAGGGCCGAATCAGGCCTGGTGCTTGAGGATGTAGTCGACGGCGTCGCCCACGGTCTTGAGGTTCTTGACGTCCTCGTCGGGGATCTTGACGTCGAAGCGCTCCTCGGCGGCGACGACGACCTCGACCATGGACAGGGAGTCGACGTCCAGGTCGTCGGTGAAGGACTTGTCCAGCTGGACGTCCTCGACCGGGATGCCGGCGATCTCGTTCACGATCTCCGCGAGACCTTCGACGAGCTGCTCCTGGGTGAAGGCCATGGTGGCGCTCCTTCTGTGGTTGCTTCGGTGGGTTGGCGTCCGGGAGGTCCCGGTCGCCTAGGGGAGAGTAACGACCGTCGCGGCGAACACGAGACCCGCCCCGAAGCCGATGACGAGCGCGGTGTCGCCGCTCTTCGCCTGTCCGGTCGCCAGGAGCCGCTCCATCGCGAGCGGGATCGAGGCGGCCGAGGTGTTGCCGGTGGTCTCGACGTCACGGGCGACCGTGACGTGCTCCGGCAGCTTCAGGGTCTTCACCATCGAGTCGATGATCCGCATGTTGGCCTGGTGCGGGATGAAGACGTCCAGGTCGTCCGCCGAGATGCCGGCGGCGTCGAGCGCCTGCTGGGCGACCTTCGCCATCTCGAAGACGGCCCAGCGGAACACCGCCTGGCCCTCCTGCGTGATGGCGGGGAACTTGACCTCGCCGGCCTCGTTGAGCGGCAGCTTCGAGACGTCGCCGAGCTGATATTCGTTCCACGGCACGGTCTGCTTGATGGTCTCCGACTTGTCGCCCTCGGAGCCCCAGACGGTGGGGCCGATGTGCGGCACGTCGGAGGGGCCGACCACGACCGCGCCGGCGCCGTCGCCGAACAGGAAGGCCGTCGCGCGGTCCTCCAGGTCCGTCAGGTCGCTCAGCCGCTCGACGCCGATCACGAGGACGTACTCCGCCGAACCCTCGACGATCATGCCCTTGGCGAGGGTGAGGCCGTAGCCGAAACCGGCACAGCCCGCGGAGATGTCGAACGCGGCCGGCTTTCCGGCGCCGATCTTGTCGGCGATCTCGGTGGCGACGGCCGGGGTCTGCTTGAAGTGCGAGACCGTCGAGACGACGACCGCGCCGATCTGCTCCGGGGTGATCCCGGCCTCGGCGATCGCCTTCCCGGAGGCCTCCACCGACATGGCGGTGACGGTCTCCTCGGGGGAGGCCCAGTGGCGGGTGGAGATGCCCGAGCGCGAGCGGATCCACTCGTCGGACGAGTCGATCTTCTCGAGGATCACCTCGTTCGGCACGACCCGGGCAGGGCGGTAGCCGCCGACGCCCATGATCCGCGCGTACGGGGCGCCCTTGCTGGGCTTGATCTTCGACATGCTTCTCGACACTCCTCGTCAGACGGCCGTGTGCTCGGCGACGAGCGTACGGGCCGCGTCCAGGTCGTCGGGAGTCTTGAGGGCCACGGTGGCCACGCCCGGCAGCGCGCGCTTGGCGATGCCGGTGAGGGTGCCGCCGGGGCAGACCTCGACCAGCGCGGTGGCGCCGAGGGCCTGGAAGGTCTCCATGCACAGGTCCCAGCGGACCGGGTTGGCGACCTGGCCGACCAGGCGCGCGAGGACCTCGGCGCCGGTGCCGACGGTCCGGCCGTCCTTGTTGGAGACGTACGTCACGGTCGGATCGGCCGGGGCCAGCTCCTTCGCGGCCTGCTCCAGGGTGGCGACCGCGGGGGCCATGTGGTGGGTGTGGAAGGCGCCGGCGACCTTGAGCGCGACGACCCGGCGGACGCCCTCGGGCTTGTCCGCCTCCAGGGCGGCCAGCTGCTCCAGCGTGCCGGCGGCCACGATCTGGCCCGCGCCGTTCACGTTGGCCGGGGTCAGGCCCAGCTTCTCCAGGTGCGGGACGGTCACCTCGGGGTCGCCGCCGAGCAGCGCCGACATGCCGGTCGGGGCGATGGCGGCGGCCTCGGCCATCGCCAGACCGCGGGTGCGGACCAGCTTCAGCGCCGCGACGTCGTCGAGGACCCCCGCGAAGGCGGCCGCGGTGAACTCGCCGACGCTGTGACCGGCGACGGCGCCGGGGGAGACGTCGCCGAGGGCGGCGGCGGAGAGCAGGCCGGCCGCGACGAGCAGCGGCTGGGCCACGGCGGTGTCACGGATCTCGTCCGCGTCCGCCTTCGTGCCGTAGTGGACGAGGTCGAGCCCGATGGCGTCCGACCAGGCCGCGAGGCGGTCGGCGGTGCCGGGCAGTTCGAGCCAGGGAGTCAGGAAGCCGGGCGTCTGGGCGCCTTGGCCGGGAGCGACGAGTACGAGCACCCTCACACTCTCTCTTGGGGACGGTGTCCGGCGCCCGTGGGGACTAGGACGAAGAACCGTCGGGGGAATTGTTGGTGTCCGACAAAAGTCTAGGACTGCCCCTCCGCCTCGGCCAAGCGTCCGAGGATCAGGGCGATCCGCAGGGTGAAGGCGGAACGGACGTCGGAGGGTGACCAGCCGGTGACGTCGGTCACACGTCGGAGCCGGTAGCGCACGGTGTTCGGGTGGACGAAGAGCATCCTCGCCGCGCCTTCGAGACTGCTGGCCTGCTCCAGATAGACACTCAGAGTTTCCAGCAGCGCCGAGCCCGCTTCCTCCAGCGGTCTGTAGATCTCCTCCACCAACTGCTCGCGCGCCGAAGGGTCGGAGGCGATGGCGCGCTCCGGAAGAAGATCGTCCGCGAGCACCGGCCGGGGCGCGTCCTGCCACGCCGTGCACGCCTTCAGACCGGCCGCGGCGGCCTGCGCGGACCGCGTCGCCGCCAGCAGGTCGGGCACCACGGGACCGGCCACGACCGCCCCCGGCGCGTACGGGCCGATCAGCGCCTTCGCCACCCCGAGCGGATTGTCCGAACCGCCCGCGATCACCACGAGCCGGTCGCCGAGGACCCCGGTGAGCACCTGGAGCTTGGCGTGCCGCGCGGCCCGCCGGATCGCCTCCACGGTCAGCTCGCTGTCCCCGTCCGGCGCGGTGCCGAGCACGACGCAGACGTGTTCGGGCGAGTTCCAGCCGAGCGCGGCGGCCCGGGAGACGGCGCCCTCGTCGGCCTCGCCGGACAGCACCGCGTTCACCACCAGCGACTCCAGGCGCGCGTCCCAGGCGCCCCGCGCCTCCGCCGCCTGCGCGTACACCTGGGCGGTCGCGAAGGCGATCTCCCGCGCGTACACCAGCAGCGCCTCGCGCAGCACCGACTCGTCGCCGGGCGCGGCGACCTCCTCGATCGCCACCTCCATGACCTCGATGGTCGTCCGGACCATCTCCACGGTCTGCCGCAGCGTGATCGCCCGGGTCAGCTCCCTGGGCGCCGTGCCGAAGACGTCCGTCGAGATCGCCTGGGGGGTCTCCGGGTGCCGGAACCACTCGGTGAACGCGGCGATGCCGGCCTGTGCCACCAGCCCGATCCACGAGCGGTTCTCGGGCGGCATCGCCCGGTACCACGGCAGCGTCTCGTCCATGCGGGCGATGGCGTTGGCGGCCAGCCGCCCGGAGGACTGTTCGAGGCGCTTCAGGGTGGCGGCGTGCGGATGAGCGGCGTTCGCGGGTTCAGACACGGGGACAAGACTGCCTCATCCGGGCGCCGACGTGCGGGGTCGGGGCGGTTTCGTCCGCACCGGTCCGGCTACCGTACGGGGCGTGATCCGCATCCAGCGCGCGGGCGACCGGTACCCGGGCGGCGACCCCGGGGCCGGCGTCGAGACCCGCCACGCCCTCTCCTTCGGGCCGCACTACGACCCCGACAACCTCCGCTTCGGCCCGCTCCTCGCCGTCAACGAGGAGCGGCTCGCCCCCGGCGCGGGCTTCGACGAGCACCCCCACTCCCACACGGAGATCGTGACCTGGGTGGTGGAGGGCGAGCTGACCCACCGCGACACGGCGGGCCACGAGACGGTCGTCCGCCCCGGCGACCTCCAGCACCTCTCCTCGGCGGCCGGCGTCCGCCACGTCGAGCGCAACGCCGGCGACGCGCCCCTGACCTTCGTCCAGATGTGGCTCGCCCCGCGCGAGACCGGCGGGGAGCCGTCGTACACCCTGGTCAGGGACCTGAGCGGCCCGTACGCCCTCCCGGCGGCGGGGGCCGCCCTCCACGTCCACCGGCCGGGGCGGGGCGACGAGGTGGTCCTCCCCGGCGCGGACACCGTCTACGTCCACGTGGTGCGGGGGACCGTGACCCTGGCGGGCCGGGAGCTGGGGGAGGGCGACGCGGCCAGGATCACGGACGGGGACGCCCCCTCCCTGACGGCGGCGGAACCCGCGGAACTGCTGGTCTGGGAGTCCTCCGCCTGACCCGCCCCCGGCTTCCGGACCGCCCCCCGGCCCCCGCTTCCGTCCCGCGCCCCGCCACCCCGGACCGCCCTCCGGCCCCCGCTTCCGTCCCGCGCCCCCGAACCCCTACGGGGCCGCGCCCCGGGCTCCTGCCCGGGCCGCGCCCCGGGGGCCCGCCCGTCCCGCGCCCCACGTCCCGCCCGGCCGGCACCCCCGCGCCCCGACCGGGCCGCGGCCCGGGCTCCCGCCGGGGCGGCACCCCGCGGGCCGCCGGGGCGGGGGGCCCGCTCCTCAAGCCAGCGCGCTCTTCGCCTTCCAGGCCGGCCAGGACAGGTTCCACGCGCCGTAGCCGTTGCCCTCCGCGACGACGCCCTTCGTGTCGGCGCCCTTGATCTCGAAGGGGTCGCCGACGCGGACGCTCGCGTAGAACGACGCGGCGTCCGCGTCGCTCATGCCGATGCAGCCCGAGCTCCTGTTGGCCCGCCCGAAGTGGCCCGCGTTCCACGGCGCCGCGTGCGCGTACATGCCCGACCAGGTCAGCCGCATCGAGTAGTCGACCATCTTGTCGTAGGCGTCGCCGAGGCCGACCGTCTCCGAGTTCATGTTGATCGTGCCCTCCTTCGCCATGAGGACGGCCGTGCCCCGCCAGGACCGCTTGTCGCCGCCGGGCGTGCCGCCGGAGACCGGGATCGTCCGGACCGTCCGCCCGTCCTTCACCAGCGTCAGCCGCTTCGTGTCCAGGTCGACCTTCACGACCTGCGCGGCGCCGATCGTGAAGCCGGTCCGGTAGTCCCGTACGAACCAGCCGTCGCCCGAGTCCGTGCCGTTCAGGTCGGCCTCCAGCGTGACCTTCGTGCCGGGCTTCCAGTACTCCCGGGGCCGCCAGTCCACCCGGTCGCGCCCGGAGTAGTCGGTCACCCAGCCCCAGGACCCCTCGGTGCCGTTCGAGGTCGTGACCTTCAGCTGCCGCTCCACGTCGGCCTTCCGCGTCACCGGCCGGTCGAAGACGATCGACAGCGGCTGCCCGATGCCGACGGTCGTGTTCTTCCCGGGCGCCAGCGTCAGCTTGTTGACCCGCTCCGCCTCCGGCGTGGTGAAGGTGGACCGGGTCGTGGTCTCCTTCCCGCCGGCGGTGCGGGTGACGGCCTCGACCGTGTACGAGGTGCCCGGCGCCGCCTTCCGGTCCGAGGTCCAGCGGGCCCCGCCCCCGTCGGACCTCCCGGTCAGCCTCCCGCCCCCGGCGTCCGTGACCGTCACCGACGAGAACGTCCCGCCGACCGCCGTCACCGACACGGGCTTCCCGGCCACCCGGTCCACGACGGTCACCTTCGCGGGCGGACCGTCCTGCCCGGCCCCCTTCGCGGAGGCGGACGGGGAGCCCGGCCCGCTCGCGGCCTGGGCCGTACACGCGGTGAGGGAGACGGCGAGGGCGACGGCGGCGAGGGCGGGCCGGGACGTGCGTATCGGCGGCACGGAGCACCTCCAGAAGAGGAGAGAAAAGGGTGGGATGCCCGGACTCTAGGCGCCCCGCACCGGCCTCCGCCCGGCCGGAGGCCCATGTGACGGGGGCTGATGAGGAACGGTCACCGTCCCGTCACACACGCCGCGCGGACCGGTCTCATCCGGCTGTGAGCCTGCTGTGCGCCGCGCCACCGAGGGCGCGGACGAACCAAGGAGGCCTTCGTTGTGTCAGCGCTGCTCGTGACGCCCGCACCCGTGAAGCGCCGCGCCGCCGCCGGGCCGCCGCCCGCCGGCCCGCTCCGGCTCGGCCCCGTCTCCCCGGAGGTGTACCGCGCCTTCCTCGCCTCCCGCGCCACGGGACCGGACGGCCCCTCCTTCCTCCAGCTCCCCTCCTGGGCGCAGGTGAAGGAAGGCTGGAGCCACCAACTCATAGGCTGGGGGCCGGAGTCCGGAGAGCTGTCCGGCGTCGCCCTGGTCCTGCTGCGGGCCTTCCCCGGCACCCGCAAGCACTTCGCCTACCTCCCCGAGGGGCCGGTCGCCGACTGGGCCGACCCGGACCTCGACCGCTGGCTCGACCCGCTCCTCGCCCACCTGAAGGCCTCCGGCGCCTTCGCCGTGCGCATCGGCCCCGGCCCCGCCCACCGCCGCTGGACCGCCGCCACCGTCAAGGCCGCCACCGGCCCCGGCCGCCGGCTCGGCGACGTCCTCGCCGACGAGGTCGACCCGCTCGGCACCGCCGTCGCCGAACGGCTCCGCGCCCGCGGCTGGAAGCGCTGCGGCGGCGACTCCGAGGACGGCGCCGACGCCCAGCCCCGCCACGTCTTCCAGGTCCCGCTCACCGGCCGCACCCCCGACGACCTGTGGTCCGGCCTCAACCAGGAGTGGCGGCGCAACGTCCGCAAGGCCCGCAAGTCCGGCGTCGAGATCACCGTCGGCTCCGCCGCCGAACTCCCCGAGTTCCACCGCCTCCTGAGGATCACCGAGGAGCGCGACGGCTTCCGGCTCGGCCGCTCCCTCGCCTACTACGAGCGCCAGTACGCCGTCCTCAACGCCGAGCACCCCGGCCGGATGAAGCTCTACCTCGCCCGCCACGAGGGCGAGATCCTCGCCGCCCACACCATGATCACCGTCGGCCGGCGGGTCTGGTACCAGACCGGCGCCTCCGCCGACCACCGCCGCGAGGTCCGCCCCTCCAACGCCCTCCAGTGGCGCATGCTGCTCGACGCCCACGCCCTCGGGGCGGACGTCTACGACCTGCGCGGGGTACCCTCCACCCTCGATCCGGACGACCGCGCCCACGGGCTGCTGCGCTGGAAGCTCGGCACGGGCGGACAGGTCGTCGAGACGCTGGGGGAGTGGGAGACACCGATGCACGGCACGACCAACCAGGCGCTGTACCGCGCCTTCCAGGCGTACCTGGCCCGCCGATGACGGCCACGCTCACCGCCGGGCCGGCCGCCCGCCGCAAGGCGCCCTCCGCACTGCGCAGCGGCGCCCTCATGGCGGCCGGCTCGCTCGTCTCCCGCGCCACCGGCTTCGTCCGCGCCGCCGTCGTCGCCGCCGCGCTCGGCGCGGGCCTCGTCGCCGACGGCTACGCGGTGGGCAACTCCGTCCCCACCATCGTCTACATGCTGCTCCTCGGCGGCGCCCTCAACGCCGTCTTCGTGCCCGAGCTGGTCAAGGCGGCCAAGGAGCACGAGGACGGCGGCGCCGCCTACACCGACCGGCTCCTCACCCTCTGCGCGCTCGCCCTCGCCGTCCTCACCGCGGGCGCGGTCCTCGCCGCGCCCGCCCTCGTCGACGCGTACACGGACTACGCCGGCGGCCAGCGGGACCTCACGATCGCCTTCACCCGCGCGTGCCTCCCGCAGATCCTCTTCCTCGGCCTCTTCACCCTCCTCGGCCAGGTCCTCAACGCCCGCGGCCGCTTCGGCGCCATGATGTGGACCCCGGTCCTCAACAACGTCGTGGTCGTCGCCGTCTTCGGCCTCTTCCTCGCGGTGAGCGACGGCGGCGAGCTCACCCCGGGCGAGACCGCCCTCCTCGGCTGGGGCACCACCGCCGGCATCGCCGCCCAGGCCCTCGCCCTGCTGCCCTCGCTGCGCGCCGCCCGCTTCCGCTTCCGGCCCCGCTTCGACTGGCGCGGCAGCGGCCTGACCGCCCCGCTGCGCGCCGCCGGCTGGCTCGTCCTGCTCGTCCTCACCAACCAGGCCGCCTACTGGGTCACCACCTGGGTCGCCACCTCCGCCGGCGGGGAGACGCACACCGGCGGCGCGGGCCTCGCCGCGTACAACAACGCCTACCTGCTGTGGGCCGTCCCGCACGGCATCGTCACCGTCTCCCTCGTCACCGCCCTCATGCCCCGGATGAGCGGCGCCGCCGCCGACGGCGACCTCGCCGCCGTCCGCCGCGACGTCGGCTACGCCCAGCGCACCACCGCGGCCGCCGTCGTCCCCGCCGCCTGCGCCCTCTTCGCGCTCGCCGCCCCGCTGATGACGGTCGTCTTCGGGTACGGCGCGACCGACGCCGCCGACGTCCGCGCCATGGCCTGGACGCTGATGGCCCTCGCCCCCGGCCTGGTCGCCCTCTCCGGGCAGTACGTGTGCACCCGCGCCTTCTACGCGCTCCGCGACACCCGCACCCCCTTCCTGCTCAACCTGGTCATCGCCGGCCTCAACGCGCTGCTGTCCCTCGCCGCGCACCACTGGCTGCCGACCCGCTGGACCGTCACCGGCATGGCCGCCGGCTACTCGCTCGCGCTCTGGGCGGGCTGGGCCCTCACCGGGTACGTCCTCCGGCGGCGCCTCCCGGCGGCCGACGGCGGCGGCGACGGCCTCGGCCGGCTCCTGCTCGCCGCCCTGCCCGCCGCCGGCTACGGCCTCTTCGCCGCCGAGACCACCGCCTCCGCCGGCGCCGTCGTCTCCGGCCTCAGCGGCGCGGTCGCCGTCCTCGCCACCTTCGCCCTCCTCGCCCGCCCGCTGCGCCTCACCGAGGTCTCCGCGCTCCTCACGGCATCCGCCGCCCGGCTCACCCGCCGGTCCTGACCACCGGGGGCTCCCCGCCGGGACCCCCACCGACCTTGGGATACTCCACGCATGCCCCGTGTGCTCCTCATCGAAGACGACCCCTCGGTCCGCGAAGGCGTCGAGCTCGGGCTCCGGCGCCGCGGCCACGAGGTGCGCACCGCCGCCACCGGCGAGGCCGGCCTCGCCGCGCTCGGCGAGTTCCGCCCCGACCTGCTGCTGCTCGACCTCATGCTGCCCGGCATGAACGGCGTCCAGGTCTGCCGCCGGGTCCGCGAGGGCAGCCAGCTCCCGATCATCATGCTCACCGCCCGCGGCGACGACTTCGACGTGGTCATCGGCCTGGAGGCGGGCGCCGACGACTACATCGTGAAGCCCGCCCGCACCGAGGTCATCGAGGCCCGCATCCGGGCCGTCCTGCGCCGCATCGAGGATCCCGGCGGCGGCCGGCCCGCGATCGAGCACCACGGCGCGCTCGCCGTCGACCGGGCGGGCCTCACCGTCGCCAAGAACGGCGAACGGCTCGCCCTCGCCCCCTCCGAACTCAAGCTGCTGCTCCACCTCACCGCCGCCCCCGAGCAGGTCTTCAGCCGCCAGCAGCTCCTGGAGCACGTCTGGGAGCACAACTACCACGGCGACGCCCGCCTCGTGGACGCCTGCGTGCGCCGGCTGCGCGCCAAGATCGAGGACACCCCCGGCGACCCCCGCTACATCCAGACCCTGCGCGGCTTCGGCTACCGCTTCGGACCGCTGTGAAGACCTGCGTCCCCGGCGAGGAGCCGGGCCCCGGCGCGCACCTCCACGGGGGGACGGCGTACGGGGACGGGCACGGGGCCGACCGCGCCGCAGGCCCCGGGGCCGGGCACGGGAACGGTGCCGGGGACGGGCGGCGGGACACCGCGTACGGCGCCGGCCACCGGACGGCGCACGGCGACCCCGTCGGCGCCGCCCACGGCGAGGGCTCCGGCGTCCCGGGTCCGCGCGGGGCCGGCGGGCTCCGGACCGGCAGGGCGGCGCGGTTCCGCGCCCCGGGCCGCCGGGAGGCCGCCGGGTCCCGGGGCCGCGGCGCCCCCGCGGTGCCCGGCCCGTACCCCTCCGCCGGGGACGCCCGGCGGGAGGGCGCCGGCACCCGGGGCGGCCCGGAGGGCGACGCCGCCGGCCCCGGCCGGGCCCGGCGGCCCCGGACCCGCAGACGCCGCCCCCGTCCCTTCGGCCTGCGCACCCGCCTGGTCCTCGCCTTCCTCCTCGTCGCGGCCGTCGGCTGCGGCACCACCGCCGCCCTCACCTACCGGGCCGCCCGCAGCGCGATCCTGGAGCAGACGCAGAACACCGCCGTCTCCGCCTTCCGCCAGCAGGTCGAGGACCTCAACATCGACCTGCCCCTCGACCAGGACTCGCTCCGCGACCGGCTCCTGCACATCGCCCGGCAGGGCAAGCCGCGCCCCTGGCGGGTCTACGCCGAGTACGGCTCGCTGCGCGCCTCCTCCACCGACCGCCCCACCTCCTCCGTCCTCAGCCCGGAGCTGAGGGCCCGCGCCCACGCGCGCGGGACCACCCCGCACACCGCCTTCCAGCGCGTGGTCAAGAACGGCACCCCCTACCTGACGATCGCGGTCCCGGCGGGCTTCCTCACCCAGGCCGGCCAGGAGACGGGCCAGCCCACCGGCCTCGTCCTCTACGCCGTCATGGAGCTGGACGAGGAGGAGAGCAACATCGAGGCCATGGTCACCGCCGCCCGCGACGGCGCCCTGCCCGCCCTCGCCATCGCCCTGATCCCGGCCCTGATCGCCGCCCGCGGCGTCCTCCGCCCGGTCCGCGAACTCCGCCGCGCCGCCGCCAGCATGGGCCGCGGCCGGCTCGACACCCGCATCCACGCCAAGGGCAGCGACGAACTCGCCGACCTGGCGCGCACCTTCAACGAGTCCGCCGCCGAACTGGAGCGGTCCGTCACCGAACTGCGCCGCGCGGAGGCCCGGGCCCGCCGCTTCGCCTCCGACGTCTCGCACGAACTGCGCACCCCGCTCGCCGGGATGCTCGCCGTCACCGAGGTGCTCGACGAGGACGCCGGCGCCCTGGACAGCGACACCGCCCGTGCGGTCCGGCTGATCAGCGCCGAGACCGTCAAGCTCGCCGTGCTCGTCGAGGACCTCATGGAGATCTCCCGCTTCGACGCCCGCGCCGCCGAACTCCACACCGACGAGGTCGACGTCGCCGACTGCGTCCGCAAGACCCTCAGCAGCCGGCGCTGGACGGATCCTGAGCAGGTCCACGCGGCCCTCGGGGAGGGCATCAGGGCCCGGCTCGACCCCCGCCGCTTCGACGTCGTCGTGGCCAACCTGGTGGGGAACGCGCTGCGGCACGGACGCGCCCTCGTCACCGTCCGGGTGTACGTGGACGAGGACGGGTCCACGCTCGTCGTCCAGGTCTCCGACCGGGGCCCCGGCATCCACCCGGACGTCCTGCCGCACGTCTTCGAAAGGTTCTACAAGGCCGACCCGGCCCGCACCCGCTCCACGGGCAGCGGCCTCGGCCTGGCGATCACCCAGGAGAACGTCCACCTGCACGGCGGCACCGTCGAGGCCGCCAACCATCCGGCCGGCGGCGCCGTCTTCACGGTACGGATCCCGCTGTGAGGCGCCGGACCGCGGCGGCCCTGACCGCCCTGCTCGCCGCCGTGACGCTCGCCGGCTGCGGCATCCAGGGCAGCGACGTCGTCGAGGCCGGCGGGGTGCCGACCGTCGTCGTCGCGCCCGTCCCGGAGACCCGGATGCTGCTCTACTTCCTCGGGCCCGACGGCGCGCTCATGCCGGTCTCCCGGGACGTCGGTTTCCACCGCCGCCCCGTCCCCGAACGGACCGAGCCGGGCGGCGGATCGGTAACGGGGTGGGAGACGGGCACCGGGGACGGCCGCTTCGACGGCGCAGGAACCGGCTACGAGCTCGACGCCGACCACCCGGACGTCCCCGACCTCGCCGCCGTGAAGGTGCTCGCCGCCCTGCTCGCGGGACCCGGCGACGACGACACCCGGGCCGGCCTTACCACCGAACTGCCCGCCAGCGGCGAACCGGTCCGGGTCGAGTCCGACGGCGCGGGCGACATCCGGCTCCGGGTCCCCTTCCCGGCCCGGGAGCTGTCGGAGCGCGCGGTCGCCCAGCTCGTCTGCACCGCCGCCTTCGCCGTGGACCGCTCCGGCACGCCCGCCGTGACCGTCGAGGGCCCCGACGGCACCCTCCCGGAGACCACCTGCGCGATCGCCTCCCCGCCGGAGGACGAGGACTGAACGGGCGGGGGGAACGGGCGGGGCGTCAGCGCCGCAGGTCGGCGAGGACGCCGTCGGTGAACGGGGTCCACGCCTCGATCGCCCACGGCCCGAAGGCCCGGTCGGTGAGCGCCACGCAGGCGGCCCGCGCGTCCGGGTCGATCCACAGGAAGGTGCCGGACTGGCCGAAGTGGCCGAAGGTGCGCGGCGAGGAGGTGGTGCCGGTCCAGTGCGGGGACTTGGCGCCCCGGATCTCGAAGCCGAGGCCCCAGTCGTTCGGCCGCTGGTGCCCGTAGCCGGGCAGGATGCCGGTCAGGCCCGGGTACGCGACCGTCATCGCGTCCAGCACCGTGCGGGCGTCGAGCAGCCGCGGCGCCTGCACCTCGGCCGCGAACCGCACCAGGTCGTCCACGGTCGACACCGCGTCCTTGGCGGGCGAGCCCTCCAGCGCCGTGCCCGTCATGCCCAGCGGCTCCAGGACCGCCTGGTGGAGGTAGTCGGCGAAGGGGATGTCGGTGGCCTTGGCGACGAGGTCGCCCAGGACCTCGAAGCCGGTGTTGGAGTAGATCCGGCGGGTGCCGGGCGCGGCCTGGACCCGGTTCTCGTCGAAGGCGAGGCCCGAGGTGTGGGCGAGCAGGTGCCGCACGGTCGAACCCTCCGGGCCGGCCGGCTCGTCGAGGTCGATCGCCCCCTCCTCGTACGCGACAAGCACCGCGTACGCCGCCAGCGGCTTCGTCACCGAGGCGAGCGGGAAGCGGTGCCCGGTCGGCCCGTGGCTCCCGGCCACCGTGCCGTCCGCGCGGACCACGGCGGCCGCCGCGGTGGGGACGGGCCAGTTCTCGATCGCCGCCAGGCTCGGCAGATTGCTGCTCTCCATGGCCCCGAGCCTACTTGCTTCGAGTGCACTCCAAGGTTTTAGCGTGGGGGCATGAGCGTGATCGAGAGCACGAGCACGGCCCGGCCGCCGGCCACCCGCAAGGACCGCTACACGATCAGCGAGGTCGCCGCCCTGACCGGCCTCACCGCGCACACCCTGCGCTGGTACGAGCGGATCGGCCTGATGCCGCACGTCGACCGGTCGCACACCGGACAGCGCCGCTTCACCGAGCGGGACCTCGGCTGGCTGGCCTTCGTCGGCAAGCTGCGGCTCACCGGCATGCCGGTCGCCGACATGGTCCGCTACGCCGAGCTGGTCCGCGCGGGCGAGCACACCCACGCGGAGCGCCGGGCCCTCCTGGAGGACACCCGCCGCGACGTCCTGTCCCGGATCGCCGAACTCCAGGACACCCTCGCCGTGCTCGACCTCAAGATCGACCACTACGGAACCATCTGCGGAGGAACTCCCTCATGAGCGAGAAGATCGACACCGTACGCCTCGGCCAGGACGGCCCCGAGATCGGCGTCCAGGGCTTCGGCGCCATGGGCATCAGCGAGTTCTACGGCGCCACCGACGAGGCCGCCGCCCGCGACACCCTCGACGCGGCCCTGGAGGCCGGCGTCACCCTGATCGACACCGCCGACATCTACGGCAGCGGGGCCAACGAGGAGTTCCTCGCCCCCTTCGTCGCCGCCCACCGCGACGACATCGTCCTCGCCACCAAGTTCGCCATCGAACGCGACCCCGCGCGGGCCTCCTACCGGGGCGTCCGCAACGACCGCGCCTACATCCGGCGGGCCGTCGAGGGCAGCCTGCGCAGGCTCGGCACCGACACCATCGACCTCTACTACATGCACCGCCGCGACCCGGCCGTGCCCTTCTCCGAGTCCGTCGGCGCGATGGCCGAGCTGGTCGCCGAGGGCAAGGTCCGCCGGCTGGGGCTGAGCGAGGTCACCGGACCGGAGCTGCGCGAGGCGCACGCCGTCCACCCCATCGCCGCCCTCCAGTCGGAGTGGTCGCTCTTCTCCCGCGACGTCGAGCGCTCCGCCGTGGCTGCCGCCGCCGAGCTGGGCGTCACCTTCGTCCCGTACTCGCCGCTCGGCCGCGGCTTCCTCACCGGCTCCTTCGCCGACGCGGGCAAGGACCTCCAGGACGGCGACTTCCGCCGCCACCAGCCCCGCTTCACCGGCGAGAACGCCGAGCGGAACGCCGCCCTCCTCGACCCGGTCCGGAAGATCGCCGCCGCCCACGGCGCGACCCCCGCCCAGATCGCCCTCGCCTGGGTGCAGCAGCGCGCCGCCGTCCACGGACTGACCGTCGTCCCCATCCCCGGCACCCGCAAGCGGTCCCGCCTGGAGGAGAACGCCGCCGCCACCCGCATCACCCTCACCGACGCCGAACTCGCCGCCCTGGAACCCCTCGCGGGCCTGGTGGCGGGCGACCGCTACCCCGACATGAGCCTCACCTCGGCGGCCCGCGAGGGCTGACCCGGCCCGCCCGGGCCCGCTCACGCGAGGCCCAGGGCGAAGACCGCGAAGCCCGTCGCGAGCAGACCCGCGAGCGCGCGGCGGGCCGGTCCGGTGCGCGCCCACGGCGACTCGAAGCCGCGCGCGTACCGGCCGATCAGCACGAGGAGGCCCGCGAAGACCGGCATCCAGGCCAGCCGGGCCAGGATCCAGCCGACCGAGTCCGGCGCCCCGACGAGCCCGGGCACCTCGCCCAGGTACGAGGCGGGGACGGCCGCGGCGAGCATCGCCGTCTGGTGCCAGCACAGGATCGTCATCGCCGACAGGTTGATCACGACGACCGGCGCCCACAGCACGGGCCGCGCCAGCCACCGGCCGAGCCGGTCCCGCAGCAGGATCGCGGCCCCGCTCTGGAGCGCGGCGAGCGCGAGGACCAGCAGCGACGGCGGGTGCGAGTTGGTCCGGGCCTCCCCGGGCACGCCGACCATCGAGGCCGGGTAGCCGAAGACCAGCAGCAGCGCCGCGAAGAGCGCTGCCCCGCCGAGCAGCAGCGCCCGGGCGTGCCGGCGGCGCACCCGGCCCTCGCCCCAGGCGGCCCCGAGCTGGTACGCGAAGAGCCAGCCCGGCAGGATGTTCAGCAGGCTCAGCCAGGACGGCACGGCGTCCGCGTACGGGCCGTACCGCAGGAAGTCCACGACGGCGACCGAGCCCAGCAGCGGGGCCGCCGCCCACACCCCGAACCGGCGCGCGGCCCGCACGCACAGCGGGGTCAGCGCCGTCACCACCGTGTACACCCCGACGAACCACAGTGGCTGGATCACCAGCGTGGACGCCGTCCGCAGGGTGTCCACCGGCACCCCGAACCCGTGGTGGAGCAGCGGCAGCAGCACCGCCCACACGGCGGTCACCCCGAGCACCGGCCGGCCGAGCCGGGCCAGCCGCCCGCCGAGCCAGGCGCGCGGGGTGCCGGTCCACCGGCGGAAGGAGAGGGCGGAGGCGTAGCCGCCGACCAGGAAGAAGATCCCCAGCATCTGGAGGACCCAGCTCGCCGGGGCGAGCGCGCCGAAGGCCGCGAGCGGCGAGGCGTTGTGGATCGCGCCGTCGCCGGAGAGCGTGAACCCGCCGAGCAGCCAGTGCCCGGTGGGCACCGCGAGCAGCGCCAGGGCGCGCAGCCCGTCCACGGCCCGGTCGCGGTGGGCGGGGGTGCCGGCCTCGATCCTCCGCACCAGGGCCTTCACCGGGGCGAGGGCCCGGGCGGGGGTGCGGGGCCCGGCGGGGGAGGGGGCGGGAGCGGGGGCGGGTGTGGCGGCGGGAGCGGAGGTCTTCATCGGACGTCCCCCGCGGCGATCGCGGCGAAGGCGCGCAGCGAGGAGGTGCCGGGCGCGAGGTAGCCGTCGTGGCCGTCCGCGTCCCCCGCCTCCACCGGGCGGGCGCCGAACTCCGGCGCCGTGGGGTCGGTGCCGTGCCCGAGCCCGGCCACGGCCACGTTCGGCACCCGGTCGATCCAGTCCGTCGGGTCCTTCGCCGCCCACACCCGGGCCGTCGTCCGCAGCGCGGCCGCGTTCTCCGCCCGCATGCCGGGGGAGCCGAACACCACCAGGTCCCCGGCCTTCAGCTCGTGCGCCGCGAGCCCGCAGACCACCGAGCCGTAGCTGTGGCAGAACACGGACGGCTCGGGGCGCACCCCGGCGGCCCGCAGCCCCTCCGCGAAGCGGACCAGCCGCTCGGCGCCCGCCTCCGCCAGCTCGCCCGAGGCGGCGTCGAGCCCGACGCCGACCGGGGTGGTGTAGCCGGCCCAGGCGACGACCGCCGTGCGCCCGCCGGTCGCCTCCCGCAGGGCGGTGGCCTTCCGGGTCAGGGAACCCATCCGCCCGGCATCGACGTCGGAGCCGGGCACCAGCACCGCCACCCGCCCGGCCGTCGCCAGGTCCCCGTAGACGAGGACCGCCTGCCCCCGGCCGCGCGGGTCGTGCGCCAGGACCTGGGCCCCCGGGTACCGTCCTTCCGCCGTGCGGGAGTTGGCCGCGTACCGCAGCTCCAGCGGCGCCCCGTCCAGGTTCCCGACCACCGTCGGGTGCTCCCGCACGAGCCGCCGCCGCTCGGCGGGGCCGAGACCGGCGAAGAAGCGGGCGATCCCGGCCGGGTCCGTCCGCGCCGGGTCCGGCAGGCCCTCGGCCCGCCACTCGGCGGTCCCGGGCGGCGGCCCGGTGACCGGCTCCTGGGCCGTCCCGGACGCCCAGCCCGCCGTTCCCGCCACGGCCGCCGTCACCATGACGGCGGTCACCAGGATCCTCGTGATGCGGCGCATGCCCGCCCTCCCTCTCTCGTCGTCGGCGAGAGGAAGGTAGGAAGACGGTGGGTGACGGCACGTCACGCCGGGGAGCCAACTCCCGTGCCATACCGGGGTAGGGGGTGGACGAGGAGCCGTCCCCCGGCCCGGGGTGGGGCTAGCCCCCGGGGGTCACCAGGCCCGACTCGTAGGCGAAGACCACCGCCTGCGCGCGGTCCCGCAGGTCGAGCTTGGCGAGCACCCGCCCGATGTGGGTCTTCACGGTCTGCTCGGCGAGCACGAGCCGCTCCGCGATCTCCTGGTTGGACAGGCCCCGGGCGATCAGTTCCAGCACCTCGGTCTCACGGGGGGTCAGCCCGTTGAGCCGGAGCGCCGTCACGTCCTTGCGCGCGGCGGGCCGGGTGGCGGCGAAGTCGGCGATGAGCCGGCGGGTCACGGACGGCGCGAGCAGCGCGTCGCCCGCGGCCACGACCCGTACGGCGGCGATCAGGTCGGCCGGCGGCGCGTCCTTGAGCAGGAACCCGGACGCCCCGGCCCGCAGCGCCTCGTACACGTAGTCGTCGACGTCGAAGGTGGTCAGCATCAGCACCCTGGGCCGGTGCGTCACCCCGGCCGGCGGGTGCAGGATCTCCCGCGCCGCCGCCAGCCCGTCCAGCTCCGGCATCCGCACGTCCATCAGCACCACGTCGGGGTGGACGGCCCGCGCCACCTCGACCCCCTGCCGCCCGTCCGGCGCCTCACCGACCACGTCGATGTCGCTCTGCGCGGCCAGCAGCGCGGCGAACCCCGCCCGCACCATGGCCTGGTCGTCCACGATGATCACCCGAATGGTCACACGGCACCCTTGCTCGCTCGACGTCCCCGACACCGCCCGACCCTAGACCCCGCCCGCGCCGCCGCCCCCGCCGCGGTTCCGCCCGCGGCCGGGCTGCGCCTGCGGCCGGGTTCCGCCCGCGGCCGGGTTCCGTCCGCGGGCGGGCTCCGCCCGCGCTCGGGCGTCGCTCCGGTCCCGGCGCCGTTTCGCGTCCGGGCGTCGCTCCGGTCCCGTTCCGGTCCCGTTTCGCGTCCGGCACCGGGCCCGCGTCACGCCGTCGCGTCCGTGGCCTCCGGGCCGAGGGGGAGGCGGGCCGCGACGCGGAAGCCGCCGTCCGGGAGGGGGCCGGTGTCGAGGGTGCCGCCGGTCAGGCGCACCCGCTCGCGCATGCCGACGAGGCCGTGGCCGGTGCCGGCGCCCTCCAGCGGTGAGACCGGCTCCGCGGCGGGGCCGTTGACCACCAGGACCATCAGCCGGCCGGACCCGTCCGCGCGCACCGACACCCGGGTCGGGGCGCCCGGCGCGTGCCGCACCACGTTGGCGAGCGCCTCCTGCACGATCCGGTAGGCGGAGAGGCCCACCGCCTGCGGGACCCCGGTCCGCCCGTCGGCCAGCTCCGCCGCGAGCGACAGCTCGGCGGGCAGGCCCGCCCGTACCGTCGCCTCCACCAGCTGCTGGAGCCGGTCGAGCCCGGGCTGCGGGGCCCGCTCGCCCTCCCCGCCGTCGCTGCGGAGCACCGCGAGCAGCCGCCGCATCTCGGCCAGCGACTCCCGCGCGCTGCCCGCGATCGACGCGAACTCCTCGCGGGCCGCCTCGGGAAGTTCCGGGATGCGGTACGGAGCGGAGTCCGCCTGCACCGTGATCACCGACATGTGGTGGGCGACGACGTCGTGCAGCTCGCGGGCGATCCGGGCCCGCTCCTCCAGGAGCGTGCGGCGGGCCCGCTCGGCCTCGCTGATCGTCTCCTGCTCGGCGAGCCTGCGCTGGGCCTCGCTCCGCGCCCGTATCGCGGAGGTGAGCAGCAGCAGCACCCCGCTGAGGACGAAGAGCAGCGTGGTGACGCCCGTGTCGCCGTACGGCCGCACGATCTCCAGGAGGTAGCCGGCCGCGCCGGTCGCGAACCACACCCCGATGAGGGTGCGGCGCGGCTCGCGCAGCCCGAGCGCGAGCATCAGCGCGCAGTACCCGACGACGACCGGCGGGGTCCACGGCCACAGCTGGGCACGGGGCCCGTCGGAGGCGAGGAGCACGAGCGCTCCGGAGACGTCCGCGGGCAGCACCACCCACCAGGCCTGCAGCGGCCGGGTGGTGGCGAGCAGCAGCGGCGCGGTCTGCGCGGTGGCGAGCGCCCCGGCGAGGGCGCCGGGCACGTCGTAGTCGTTGATGAGCAGATGGACGGTGACCGGGAGCAGGGAGGCGACGAGCGCGACCCCGATCCCGTACGGCAGCAGCCGCGCCCACCACGAGGACGCGTCCGCGAAGGGCGCGGAGCCGGGCGCGGCGGGCACGGCGAAGGCGGCCTCCAGCGCCTGGACGGCCTTCCTCGACCAGCCCTTGAGCCGTACCGCGAGCCGCCGCGGCGCCGACCGCTTCTCGATCGCTCTCATGACGGGTCAGCCTAGGTTTCCCGGCCCGGTCCCGTCGTCGTACCAGGGGTGACGATCGCGGATCGGACCCCGGTACGACACCCGGCCCCCTCCGCCGCCCGCCGTCACAGCTCGGCCAGCAGTTCCGTCTTCTTCGCCGCGAATTCCTCGTCCGTCACCAGGCCCGCCTGGTGCAGTTCGCTCAGGTGGCGAATCCTTTCAGCGATGGCCCCGGGATCCCCGTGCGCCGCGCTGCGCACCCCCGCGGGCACGGGAGCGCGGTCCTTGGCGCGGATCGCCGACAGGACGGCCGCCGCGAACGGGAGGGAGTCGTGCACCGGGCCGTAGCCGAGCCCGAAGACGACCGACGCCGGGTCGTGGTCGGGCCGCTCCGTCCGGGGCGCGCCGCCCCGGGGGAGCAGCCGCAGGAACCCGCCGGGGGAGTCCGGCGAGCGCCACTCGACGCCGCTCAGCTCCCGCAGCGCGAAGACCTGGTCGCCCGTCTTCCACTTCTCCGACGTGGCCATCGTCGAGGACCAGCGGAAGGTCACCTCGGACGACCCGTCGAACGTGGCCTTCCCGTCGTACGCCTTGAAGGAGAGCGGCCCCTGCGGCGCCGCGACGAGGAAGCCCGTGTCGAAGCGGTCCTCCGGGTCCGCGGGCGCGGGCGGGATCACCGCGGCCAGCTCGTCGCGCAGCCGGGCGGCCGGCTCCTCCCGGTCGGCGGGCAGCGCCAGCCGGTACGGGTCGCAGGTCTCCTTCAGCTGCCCGGCCGCCGCCTCCATCAGGGGATCGGCGCCCGGCCGCGGCACGGCGTGCAGGACGACGGTGCCGCGCCGCCCCGGCGTGAGCGTCGCCGAGGCCAGCGCCTCGTACGGCACGCGTCGCTCGCGCAGCGCCTGGAACAGTCTCGGCGTACGGATCCCCCGTTCGAAGCGGATGACGAGGGCGTCGCTCTCGAACTCCCAGGTGGCATGAATTCCGGCCAGCACATCACCCATACGCCTCATCGTAAGCGGCGCGTGGCCCTGCGTCGCCCCTCGGAACTGTCAGGAAATTCCGTGATCTACGCGCGTCAGAGACCGGTGCCGCCGGAGATTCCCCCGTGGCACGCGCTGTCGGCACGTGCGCAGACGACCCGCCCGAAGGCCCCGGCGCCTATCGCCGCGAAATTGCCGAGGCTCTCCGTGCCCGGCTCGAAATAGCCGCTGTGCCCGGCCGCCCCGGCCGCCGAGACCAGCCGCGCGCCGAACTCCGGCGCCACCGGGTCCGCCCCGTGCCCGACCCCGCCGAGCTCCAGGTGGGGGACGTCCGCGATCCAGTCCCCGGCGTCCCGCATCGCCCATATCCGGGCCCGGGTGCCCAGCTCGGCGGCCGTCTCCACCCGCATCCCGGGGCTGCCGGCCACCGTCAGGTCGGTCACCCGCTCCGGCAGCCGGGGCGCGGCGATCCCGCAGAGCACGGAGCCGTAGCTGTGGCAGAAGAGCGCGACCCGGGACTTCCCCGGCAGGCCCTCGGTCAGCCGGACGAGGCGGTCGGCGCCGTTCGCGGCGAGCCGTCCGGTCGCCGCGTCCACGCCCACCCGGGCGGGCGCGGTGTAGCCGGCCCAGGCGATGACCGCGACCCGGGCGCCGGGCGCGGCGCGCCGCTCGGCCTCGTACAGGGCGCGCGCCATGCCGACGGGGGCGGTGTACCGCCCGTGGGTCTTCTGGAAGGTGAGGAGGTGGGTGTCGACGCCGGGCACGACGACCGACACCCGCCGGGCCCGCTCCAGGTCGCCCAGCACCTCGGCCGCCCGCCCGGTGCCGGTGGGGTCGAAGGCGAGGATCCGGCGGTCGGGGTCCAGCAGGGACACGAAGCGGTCCACCCGGCGGCGGGCCTCGCGCCGGCCCTCGGCGGAGAGCCGGGGGTCGTCGAGCCGGGGCCGCTCGGCCGCCAGCGCGCGGGTGAGGCCGATCCGGTTGGCGCGGTAGCGCAGGGCCGGCGGGGCCCCGTCGAGATTGCCGACGACGAAGGGGTGGCGCACCGCGAGGCCTTCGGCGCGGGCCGGGCCGAGCGCGGCGAACCAGGCCGCGACCGTGCGGGGCGGGGCGGTGACCGGATCCGGCGGCGGGGCGTCGCCGATCCGCTCCCGCGCCCAGTCGGCCAGCGCGGCCTCCATGGAGGGGCCCGGCACCGGCCGGTGCCGGATCGTGGTCCACCCGGTGGTGGCCAGCATCACGAGGACGACGCCCAGCGCGAGGAGGGTGCGCAGGACGGCGAGGGACGGCGGGACGTCGGCGGAGGTCACGGGCGCACACCCTAGACGGCCGAGATGACGCGCCCGGCCCCGCGGTCTCCGGAGGGGCCCGCTCCGGCCGCCTCAGCGGGGCGGCGGGGCCTCCCGCCAGTGCAGCGAGAGGGCCGGGCCGAGGTGGTCCAGGTACCACTCGGTGAGGGCCCGGATCCCCTCCAGGGTGCGATCGGGCCCCTTGCCCCACATCTGTCCGGTGACCCGCATCACGCCGCTGAAGGCGGCCACGGCGATCCGGGGCCGCGGGTCGGCGTCCACGTCGAGCCCCTCGCGGCGGGCGACGACCCGGGCGATGGTCTCCTCCATCTCGCTGGACCGGCGCAGGTGCGCGGCGAGCAGCGCCGGCGTCGACTCGATCATGAAGAAGGTCCGCAGATAGAGGTCGACCGGGACGACCTCGTCGATCGCGTCGCCCACGCCGTCCCACGCGGCGAGCACGGCGTTGCGCATCGCGTCGAAGGGGCCCTCCCCGGGCGGGCGGACGGTCAGGGCGCGGACGAACTCCTCCTCCACCATCCGCTGGACGGCGAAGGCGACCTCCTCCTTGGAGGCGAAGTAGCGGAAGAAGGTGCGCTGGGAGACCTCCACGGCCTCGACGATCTCGTCGACGGTGGTCCGCTCGTACCCCTGGGTGGTGAAGAGCTCCAGGGCCACCCGGACGAGCGCGTCGCGGGTGCGCTGCTTCTTCCGCTCGCGCAGGCCGGGCGCGGACGGTCCGGGGGCGGACGGTCCGGGCGCGGACACGGTCAAAGGACTCTCTTTTCGGCCGATTACGGGAGCTTCTTCCTGCTCAGCGTACCTGTGAGCTACGTGACAGTTACCGACGCGTGAATCACTTTGTCAATTGTCAGTGGCTGTCACTAGCCTCGTTCCCATGACTAGTCAGACCACCGTGGAAAAGGCCCCGCAGGGCCAGGGGGGCGTCCGGGAGCCAGGTCCGGCCCCGGCGAAGGGCCTGCGCGGCCACCCCTGGCTGACTCTCTTCGCCGTCGCGGCGGGCGTGATGATGGTCGCGCTCGACGGCACCATCGTCGCGATCGCCAACCCGGCCATCCAGGCGGACCTCGGCGCCACCCTGGACCAGCTCCAGTGGATCACCAACGGCTACCTGCTCGCGCTCGCCGTCGCGCTGATCACCGCCGGCAAGCTCGGCGACCGCTTCGGCCACCGCCAGACCTTCCTCATCGGCATCGCCGGCTTCGCCGCCGCCTCCGGCGCGATCGGCCTCTCCGACTCGATCGCCTTCGTGATCGGCTTCCGGGTGCTCCAGGGCCTCTTCGGCGCCCTGCTGATGCCCGCCGCGCTCGGCCTGCTGCGCGCCACCTTCCCCGCCGAGAAGCTGAACATGGCCATCGGCATCTGGGGCATGGTCATCGGCGCCTCCACCGCGGGCGGCCCGATCCTCGGCGGCTTCCTCGTCGAGCACGTCAGCTGGCAGTCCGTCTTCTTCATCAACGTGCCCGTCGGCGTCGTCGCCCTCGCGCTCGGCCTGATCATCCTGAAGGACCACCGCGCCGAGAACGCGCCGCGCTCCTTCGACGTCCTCGGCATCGCGCTGCTCTCCGGCGCGATGGGCCTGCTCGTCTGGAGCCTCATCAAGGCGGGCGCGGACTGGGGCTGGACCAGCGCCAACACCTGGGGCTGCCTGCTCGGTTCGATCGTGCTCTTCGCCGTCTTCGCCGTCTGGGAGACGAAGGTCGCGGAGCCGCTCATCCCGCTCGGCATGTTCCGCTCCGTGCCGCTCTCGGCCGGCGTGGTCCTGATGGTCCTGATGGCCTTCGCCTTCATGGGCGGCCTCTTCTTCGTGACCTTCTACCTCCAGGGCGTGAAGGGGCTCGGTCCGATCGACGCCGGTCTGCGGCTGCTCCCGCTGACCGCGATGATGATCGTCTCCTCGCCGCTGGCCGGCGCGCTCATCACCAAGTTCGGTCCGCGGGTGCCGCTGGTCGGCGGCATGGTCTGCACGGCCGCCGCGATGTTCGGCATGATCTCGCTCTCGGCCGGCACGAGCACGCTGACGATGTCCCTCTGGTTCGCCCTCCTCGGCCTGGGCCTCGCCCCGGTCATGGTCGGCGCCACCGAGGTCATCGTCGGCAACGCGCCGCTGGAGCTGTCCGGCGTCGCCGGCGGTCTCCAGCAGGCCGCCATGCAGGTCGGCGGAGCGCTCGGCACCGCGGTGCTCGGCGCGGTCATGTCGTCCAAGGTCGCCGGCGCCTTCGAGGGCAACTGGAAGGAGGCCGGCATCCCCGTCCCGGCCGACCCGCGCCTGGAGGAGGCCGCCGAGTTCGGCATGGCCCCGCAGGAGATGGCGCAGGCGCCGGGCATGACCCCGGACCTCTTCGCCAAGATCTCCGACGTCATCCACGACACCTTCCTGCAGGGCATGGGCCTGGCCTTCACCGTCGCCGGTGTCGTCGCCGTGGTCGCGGCGCTGGTCGCCACCCTCACCAAGCGCGGCGAGAACGCGCAGGCGGGCATGGGCGGCGGGCACATCTGACCCCGAGGTCCCCTGGGGGCCGTCACCCGTTCGAAGGAACGGGGGCGGCCCCTCTTCCGTTCGGCGGGTCACGTCGTCCATGCTCGTGATTACAGAGAGTGACGAAGCGGGGGATGATCTGCATGAACGCGAATACGACGGCCGTCCTCACGGGGATGGCCGCACTGCTCTTGGCCGCCCTCCCGGCGACGGCCGCACCGGCCGCACCGGCCGCGGGGACCGCCCAGGCCCCGGCCGCCGCACCGGCCGCGGGGACCGCGCTGGGCGCCTGCGGGCCCGGGAGGCTCTGCCTCTGGCCGAAGCCCGACTTCAAGGGCAGGGCGTGGACGTACGAACTGGCGACGACGGACCTCGACAGCTGCGTCGCCCTCCCGGCCGGCGGCTCGGCCCAGTCCCTCGCCGTGCGCACCGGCCAGCCGGTCACCACGTACCAGTCGGCGGAGTGCGCGGAGACGGGCGAATTCGAGACCTACCCGGGCCGGGGCACCTGGATCCCGCAGGCGCCCTACGAGATCAGAGCCTTCAAGCTCTGGGAGCGCTAGCCGCCGGCCCCGCCCCGGTGCCGGCCGGGGCCCCCGGTGCCTCCTCCGGTACGCCCCCGGGGCCGCCTCCCGGCGCGGTCTGCGGCGGCACCGGGGCCGAGAGCCGGGCGACCTCGGCGCGGAGCTCGCGGACCTCCCGGGTCAGGGTCTCCAGGAGCTCCGTCTGGCGGCGCTCCTGCGCGTCGTCCCGCTCGAAGCGGGAGATGAACCAGGCCGCGATGTTGGCGGTGACCACACCCAGCAGGGCGATGCCCGACAGCATCAGCCCCACCGCGAGCACCCGCCCCAGCCCGGTCGTCGGCGCGTGGTCGCCGTAGCCGACCGTCGTCATCGTGGTGAAGGACCACCACACGGCGTCGCCCAGGGTCCTGATGTTGCCGTTCGGCGCGTCCCGCTCGACGTGCAGCACCGCCAGCGAGCCGAACATCATCAGCCCGACCACCGCGCCCGCCACATAGGTGGTGAGCGTTATCTGCGGCGCCATCCGGGCCCGCCGGCCCACCAGGAGGAGGGTGGAGACCACCCGCAGCAGCCGCAGCGGCTGCACCAGCGGCAGCAGGACCGCGAGGAGGTCGAGGGGGTGGGAGCGGACGAAGGCCCAGCGGGACGGGGCGAGCCCGAGCCGGACCGCGTAGTCCACCGCGAAGGCCCCCCACACGCCCCACTCGACCCAGGAGCACAGGCGGTGCACCCAGGGCTCGGCGCCGGGCGCGACGATCGGCACGGCGTACGCGATGCCGAAGGCCACCGCGAGCACCAGCAGCGGGGTCTGGGTGCGCTCTTCCCAGCGGACCTTCGGAGGGCGCTCCTTCTTCACGGACATGCGGGGCATCGTAAGGAATGCCGAAGGGCGGCGGGACCACCGGTCCCACCGCCCCTCACCAGGCGCTACGCCCGTCCGGCCGTGACGCACGCGCGGGCGTCACGGCCCTCGGGGGCGCGTCAGGCGTCGCCGCCCGCCGGACCCGGGTCGGCGGCCGCCACGTCCAGCAGCTGGTAGCGGTCCACCGCCTGCTTCAGGACCGCGCGGTCCACCTTGCCGTCGCGGGCCAGCTCGGTCAGCACCGCCAGCACGACCGACTGGGCGTCGATGTGGAAGTACCGGCGGGCCGCCCCGCGGGTGTCCGCGAAACCGAAACCGTCCGCACCGAGGGAGGTGTACGAGCCGGGGATCCAGCGGGCGATCTGGTCCGGCACCGAGCGCATCCAGTCCGAGACGGCCACGAAGGGCCCCTCGGCGGCCTGGAGCTTGCGGGTGACGTACGGGACGCGCTGCTCCTCGTCCGGGTGGAGCAGGTTGTGCTCCTCGACCGCCACCGCCTCGCGGCGCAGCTCGTTCCAGGAGGTCGCGGACCAGACGTCGGCCTTGACGTTCCACTCCTCGGCGAGGATCCGCTGCGCCTCGACCGCCCACGGGACGGCGACGCCGGAGGCCATGATCTGCGCCGGGATCGCACCGGCCCCGGCGCGCTTGAAGAGGTGGATGCCCTGGAGGATGCCCTCCACGTCCACGTCCTCCGGCTCGGCCGGGTGCTGGATCGGCTCGTTGTAGACCGTCAGGTAGTAGAAGACGTCCTCCGCCCGGGGGCCGTACATCCGGCGCAGACCGTCCTTGACGATGTGCGCGATCTCGAAGCCGAACGCCGGGTCGTAGGCGATGCACGCCGGGTTCGTCGAAGCGAGGAGGTGCGAGTGGCCGTCGGCGTGCTGGAGGCCCTCGCCGGTCAGCGTGGTGCGGCCGGCGGTGGCGCCCAGGACGAAGCCGCGCGCGAGCTGGTCGGCCATCTGCCAGAACTGGTCGCCGGTCCGCTGGAAGCCGAACATCGAGTAGAAGACGTAGACCGGGATCAGCGGCTCGCCGTGGGTGGCGTAGGCCGAGCCGGCGGCGATCAGCGAGGCGGTGCAGCCCGCCTCGGAGATGCCGTCGTGCAGCATCTGGCCGCTCGGGGACTCCTTGTAGGCGAGGAGGAGTTCACGGTCCACCGCCTCGTACTGCTGCCCCAGCGGGTTGTAGATCTTGGCGCTCGGGAAGAAGGAGTCCATGCCGAAGGTGCGGTACTCGTCCGGCGCGATCAGCACGAAGCGCTTGCCGATCTCCTTGTCCCGCATCAGGTCCTTCAGCAGCCGGACGAAGGCCATCGTGGTGGCGATCGACTGCTGGCCCGAGCCCTTGCGGACCGCCGCGTAGGTCTTGTCGTCCGGCAGGGCCAGCGGCCGGGACCGCACGACCCGGGTCGGCACGTAGCCGCCGAGCGCGCTGCGGCGGTCGTGCATGTACTGGATCTCCTCGGAGTCCCGCCCGGGGTGGTAGTACGGCGGCAGGCCGGACTCCAGCTCCTTGTCGGTCACCGGGATGTGCAGCCGGTCGCGGAAGCGCTTGAGGTCGTCGACCGTCAGCTTCTTCATCTGGTGGGTGGCGTTGCGGCCCTCGAAGTTGGGGCCGAGGGTCCAGCCCTTGACCGTCTGGGCCAGGATCACCGTCGGCTGGCCCTTGTGGGCCTTGGCCGCCGCGTAGGCCGCGTAGATCTTCTTGTGGTCGTGGCCGCCGCGGCCCAGGTGGAGGATCTGCTGGTCCGACATCGACTCGACCATCGCCCGCAGCCGGTGGTCGTCGCCGAAGAAGTGGTCGCGGATGTACGCGCCGGTCTCCGTGGCGTACGTCTGGAACTGTCCGTCCGGCGTGGTGTTCAGCCGGTTGACCAGGATGCCGTCGCGGTCCTGTGCGAGCAGCGGGTCCCAGGAGCGGTCCCAGATCAGCTTGATGACGTTCCAGCCGTTGCCCCGGAAGATCGACTCCAGCTCCTGGATGATCTTGCCGTTGCCGCGGACCGGGCCGTCGAGCCGCTGGAGGTTGCAGTTGACGACGAAGGTCAGGTTGTCGAGGCCCTCGCGGGCCGCGATGGAGAGCTGGCCGAGCGACTCGACCTCGTCCATCTCGCCGTCGCCGAGGAAGGCCCACACGTGCGACTTGGAGGTGTCGGCGATCCCGCGCGCCTCCATGTACCGGTTCATCCGGGCCTGGTAGATCGCGCCGAGCGGGCCGAGGCCCATCGAGACCGTCGGGAACTCCCAGAAGTCCGGCATCAGCCGCGGGTGCGGGTAGGACGACAGGCCGTTCGGGTACTTCGACTTCTCCTGGCGGAAGCCGTCCAGCTGGGTGGCGCTCAGCCGGTCCAGCAGGAAGGCGCGGGCGTAGATGCCGGGGGAGGCGTGGCCCTGGAAGAAGATCTGGTCGCCGCCGTCGCCCTCGTCCTTGCCCCGGAAGAAGTGGTTGAAGCCCACGTCGTAGAGGGAGGCCGAGGAGGCGAAGGTGGCGATGTGGCCGCCGACGCCGATGCCCGGGCGCTGGGCGCGCGACACCATCACGGCCGCGTTCCACCGGGTGGCGTTGAGGACCTTGCGCTCGATCTCCTCGTTGCCGGGGAAGAAGGGCTCGTCCTTGGTGGCGATGGTGTTGACGTAGTCCGTGCTGCGCATCTCGGGCACGGCCACCCGCTTCTCGCGGGCGCGCTCGATCAGCCGGAGCATCAGGTAGCGGGCCCGCTCGCGGCCCCGCTCGTCGACGGCCGCGTCGAGGGAGTCGAGCCACTCCTGGGTCTCTTCCGGGTCGAAGTCCGGGACCTGGCTGGGAAGGCCGCCAATGATGATCGGGTTGCGATCGGATCCGGGAGCCACGCTGTTCCTTCGCTGGTCGGGGGGAGCCCCAGGAGGGAGGGGAGCCCCGTGGAGGCCGGGATGTCCGAGGCCGGGGACGTCCATCGTGTACCCGGCTGGCGGCACACGTCATCTTTACCGAGAGGTACTCCTCCCCGCGCCTCCCCGCGCGAGAGGTGCGGTCAAATCGCAACCTTACGCCCAATCCGCGCATGCGTTCCGGCAATGCGTTCGGCAGACTGAAACCGTAGAAGCCCGCCAAGCGGGACGAATCGTGCACCCTTGGTCACGGAGAGCTGTCGAAGGACGCCGGAAGTTGCGGTGAGACGGCCCCAAACGTCACCGTTTCGGCGGTCTCCACGGCCGGGTACTTGCGCGATCCGCCCCGTCACGTGTGGACTACGGCCAGCGCCGCGCGCATGCGCGGCCCGAGCATTTTCCGATACATGATCAGGAGGCAAGCCGTGAGCGCGACCGCGGACCACGCGGAGGAGCGGACCAACCCGGCGGCGAGGCTGGGGTTCGAGCCCGGACAGGTGGTCCAGGAGATCGGCTACGACGACGACGTCGACCAGGATCTCCGCGAAGGCATCGAGTCCACCATCGGCCAGGAGCTCGTGGACGAGGACTACGACGACGTCGCCGACGCCGTCGTCCTCTGGTTCCGTGACGAGGACGGTGATCTCACCGACGCCCTGGTGGACAGCATCGGTCTGCTGGAGGACGGAGGCAACATCTGGTTGCTGACGCCCAAGACCGGACGCGACGGCTACATCGAGCCGAGCGACATCAACGATGCCGCGCAGACCGCTGGTCTCTCCCAGACCAAGAGCATCAGCGTCGCCAAGGACTGGACGGGCACCCGCCTGGCCGCCCCCAAGCGCTGATCCCCTGCTGCGCGAAGCCCCCGCCGTCGCCACGGCGGGGGCTTCGCGCGCCCCCGGGGCGTCCCGGAGGCGCCCCGAGGGGCTTCGGCGGGGCCCCCGCGGCCCAGGCCGTAGGGTGGGGTTCACCGGTTCGGCCCAGAGGCCGGGCCCCGTCGAAGGGATGCGTACGCGATGGCGATCGAGGTCGGCACCAAGGCCCCCGATTTCGAGCTCAAGGACAACCACGGGCGCACCGTGCGGCTCTCCGACTTCCGCGGCGAGAAGAACGTGGTGCTGCTCTTCTACCCCTTCGCCTTCACCGGCGTGTGCACCGGCGAGCTGTGCGAGCTCCGCGACAACCTGCCGAAGTTCGTCAACGACGACACGCAGCTGCTCGCGGTCTCCAACGACTCCATCCACACCCTGCGCGTCTTCGCCGAGCAGGAGGGCCTGGAGTACCCGCTGCTCTCCGACTTCTGGAAGCACGGCGACGCCTCCCGCGCCTACGGCGTCTTCGACGAGGAGAAGGGCTGCGCCGTCCGCGGCACCTTCATCATCGACAAGGAGGGCGTCGTCCGCTGGACGGTCGTCAACGCCCTGCCGGACGCCCGCGACCTCGACGCGTACGTGAAGGCCCTCGAAACCCTCTGAGCCCTCCGGGCCGCAGCCGGAATCGGGCGGTGTCGGCCGACACCCCCGATTCCCCGGGCGAATCGCCTGTTTCGACGGGGAACCCGTCACTAGGATCCAGACGTTGATCCGATGCCAACGCACGACCGGGGGCGCTGCCCCTGGAAACCAATGATGGAGGGACTCGTGGGAGTCAGCCTCAGCAAGGGCGGCAACGTCTCGCTGACCAAGGAGGCCCCTGGCCTCACCGCCGTGACCGTCGGTCTGGGCTGGGACGTCCGCACCACCACCGGTACGGACTTCGACCTCGACGCCAGCGCCATCCTGGTGAGCGAGGCCGGCAAGGTGCGCAACGACCAGGACTTCGTCTTCTTCAACAACCTCAAGAGCGCCGACGGTTCCGTCGAGCACACCGGTGACAACCTCACCGGTGAGGGCGAGGGCGACGACGAGCAGGTCAAGGTCAACCTGGCCGGCGTCCCGGCCGACGTGGCCAAGATCGTCTTCCCGGTGTCCATCTACGACGCCGAGAACCGCCAGCAGTCCTTCGGCCAGGTGCGCAACGCGTTCATCCGCGTCGTGAACCAGGCCGGCGGCGCCGAGATCGCGCGGTACGACCTCTCCGAGGACGCCTCGACCGAGACCGCCATGGTCTTCGGCGAGCTGTACCGCCACGGCGCGGAGTGGAAGTTCCGCGCGGTCGGCCAGGGTTACGCCTCGGGCCTGCGCGGCATCGCGCAGGACTTCGGCGTCAACGTCTGAGCCGCACACCCACAGGGCCGTCCGGGCCGGGCCGTCGCGGCCCGGGACCGGACCCCGCCCGCCGACGTCCGGCGCCGCACTCCTCGTGCGGCGCCGGACGTGCCTCATGGCAGCAGCATCCACCGGGGAGGAACCGAACACCATGGGCGTCACGCTCGCCAAGGGAGGCAACGTCTCCCTCTCCAAGGCCGCACCCAACCTCACCAAGGTCCTCGTGGGCCTCGGCTGGGACGCGCGGTCCACCACCGGAGCCCCCTTCGACCTCGACGCCAGCGCCCTGATGTGCCAGGCCGGCCGGGTGCTCGGTGACGACTACTTCGTCTTCTACAACCAGCTGCGCAGCCCCGAGGGTTCGGTCGAGCACACCGGTGACAACCTCACCGGAGAGGGTGACGGCGACGACGAGTCGCTCGTCATCGACCTGACCCGCGTCCCGCCCCAGTGCGACAAGATCGTCTTCCCGGTCTCGATCCACGACGCGGACAACCGCGGCCAGACCTTCGGCCAGGTCAGCAATGCCTTCATCCGCGTGGTGAACCAGGCGGACGGGCAGGAACTGGCCCGCTACGACCTCTCCGAGGACGCCTCCACGGAGACGGCGATGATCTTCGGCGAGCTCTACCGCTACAACGGTGAATGGAAGTTCCGCGCGGTCGGTCAGGGGTACGCGTCCGGACTGCGGGGCATCGCTCTAGACTTCGGGGTCAACGTTTCGTAAAGCCGCGTTATCACACAATGGGGTAGGCAGTGCTTCTGAAAACCTTCGGCTGGTCGTTCGCGATCACCGCCCTCGGCCTCGTCGCCGCGGTGTTCTACGGGGGGTGGGAGGCGTTCGGGATCGTCGCGATCCTGTGCATCCTCGAGATCTCGCTCTCCTTCGACAACGCGGTGGTCAACGCCGGCATCCTGAAGAAGATGAATGCCTTCTGGCAGAAGATCTTCCTCACCGTCGGCATTCTGATCGCCGTCTTCGGAATGCGGCTGGTCTTCCCCGTCGTGATCGTCGCGATCAGCGCCAAGATCGGCCCCATCGAGGCCGTCGACCTCGCGCTGAACGACGCCGACCGCTACCAGGAACTGGTCACCGACGCGCACCCGTCGATCGCCGCCTTCGGTGGCATGTTCCTGCTGATGATCTTCCTCGACTTCATCTTCGAGGACCGCGACATCCAGTGGCTGCGCTGGATCGAGCGCCCGCTCGCCAAGCTCGGCAAGGTCGACATGCTGTCGGTCTGCATCGCGCTGATCGTCCTGCTCGTCACCTCGATGACCTTCGCGACCCACGCCCACCAGCACGGCGGCGCCCACGTCGACAAGGCGCAGACCGTCCTGATCTCCGGCATCGCCGGCCTCATCACGTACCTCGTCGTCGGCGGTCTCTCCGGCTTCTTCGAGAACAAGCTCGAAGAGGAGGAGGAGCGCGAGCACGAGGTCGAGGAGGAGGCCAAGCGCAGCGGCAAGAAGGTCTCCGCGGTCCAGCTGGCCGGCAAGGCCGCCTTCTTCATGTTCCTCTACCTGGAGGTCCTCGACGCCTCCTTCTCCTTCGACGGCGTCATCGGCGCCTTCGCCATCACCAACGACATCGTCCTGATGGCCCTCGGCCTGGGCGTCGGCGCCATGTACGTCCGGTCCCTCACGGTCTACCTGGTCAAGCAGGGCACCCTGGACGACTACGTCTACCTGGAGCACGGCGCGCACTACGCCATCGGCGCCCTCGCCGTCCTCCTCCTGGTCACCATCCAGTACGAGATCAACGAGGTCATCACCGGCCTCATCGGCGTCGTCCTGATCGCCTGGTCCTTCTGGTCCTCCGTCCGCCGCAACAAGGCGCTCGCGGCGGAAGAGGGCGGCTCCGGCTCGTCGGACGACAAGGCCGAGGTGAGCTCCGGGGTGTGACACCCTGCTCCCCGGTGTGCGCCCCGCCACGGGGTGTGACGGCGGGGACAATGAGGAACGCTTCCCTGCGGGGCGGCCGGCGCGTCCGGCCGCCCCGCGGGCGTGTGGGCGGGCAAGGCGACCGATCTGTGGGGGGTGGGGCCCGATGGCCTTCTGGGACAACCTGATTCCGGGACGAGCGACGTCCTTCGACACGGGGGTGGGCGCGTCCCACACCATCGACCTGACCAGGCGCCGCCCCTCGGTCTCGCTCGCCAAGCAGGGCGGCGCCACCGGCAACCTGCGGGTCAACCTCTCCTGGCGGATGCGGACCTCCGACATCGAGGGCCGCTCCCGGCAGAGCGGCCGGCTGCTGCGCAACCCCGCCCAGTTCTTCAAGCCCGAGGTCGTCCAGGCCCACACCCAGGGCATGGTCAACGTCGACCTCGACCTCGGCTGCCTCTACGAGCTCAAGGACGGCAGCAAGGGCGTGGTGCAGCCGCTCGGCGGCTTCTTCGGCGACCTCAACGCCGCCCCGTACGTGAAGCTCAGCGGCGACGACCGGTTCGGCGCCCCCTCGGGGGAGACGATCTTCGTCAACCTCGACCACAAGGACGAGATCAAGCGGCTGCTCTTCTTCGCGTACATCTACGACCAGACCCCGGCCTTCGACCGGACCCACGCCAAGATCACGCTCTATCCGAGCAACGGCCCCAGGATCGAGATCGAGCTCGACGAGCGCGCCCCGCAGGCCCGCTCCTGCGCCGTCTTCTCCGTGGACAACAGCAAGGGCGAGCTGCTGGTCCGGCGCGAGGTCCGGTTCGTCTACGGCTTCCAGGCCGAGCTGGACCGCCTCTACGGCTGGGGACTCCAGTGGGGCCGCGGCTACAAGTCCAAGACGTGACGGCGGCCCCCAGCGGCTTACCTGGGGCCGCCCGGCGGTCACCGGTGCTGGAACTGCGGCCCCATCGGAGGCATCCGGAACTCCGGGACCGGCTCGGGGCCGTGCCCGGCGTGCACCGGCTGCGGATAGCCGTACGCGGGTCCGGGGCCCGGCACCGGCTCCTGCGGGTAGCCGTAGGCGGGCTCCCGGTCGGGCCGCGGCGGCACGGGCGGCGGCGTCGGCACGGGGGCGTGGGCGACGGTCGCGTCGAGGTCCGGGTGCGCGGCGGAGCCCGTACCGGCCCCGGCGGCGGAGGCGTCGACCAGCGCCGTCCCGGCGGGCGCGGGATCGGCGGGGGCGGCTCCGGAGGTCCCGTCGGCGGCTCCGGCCGCACCCTCCGGCTCCTCGTCGACCGAGATGCCGAAGTCCGTCGCCAGGCCCACCAGGCCGGTCGGATAGCCCTGCCCGACCGCGCGGAACTTCCACCCGTCGCCCCGGCGGTACAGCTCGCCGCAGATGACCGCGGTCTCCTCGCCGGTCTCCGCCGTCACGGCGAAGGACGCCAGCGGCTCCCGCTCGGGCGCGGCCGTGGCGTCGTACAGGAAGATCGTCAGGTCCGTCACCGCGCGGAAGGTGCCGCCGTCCGAGGAGGCGGCGAGCACCACCCGGTCGACGGCGGGGTCGAGCGCGGCGAGGTCGGCCTCGACCGTGTCCGTCAGCCCCTCGGCCACCCGCTTCTTCGGCAGCCGCCGCACCAGGCCGGAGGGGTGGCGCGGCTGGTTGTAGAAGACGAAGTCCTCGTCGGAGCGGACGCGCCCGTCGGGCCCCAGGACCAGGGCCGAGGCGTCCACGTCGGGGACCCCGGGGCCCGGGGTCCAGCGGAGCACGGCCCGTACGGCCGCGGTGTCGAGAGGGACGTTGGAGCCCTTCAGCATCGCGTGCGTCATGACGGCCATCCTGCCCTCCTGCCCGACCGGGGGACAACGCGGGGGCGCCACGGGTAGCGGAGCGGCCCCCACCGCTCGTCCGGCCGGCCGTGCTCCCCGCCCCCGCCGGGCCGCCCGCGGGCCGCACGCGACCGGTGGAGCCGGGGCGGGCACCTGACGGAATCGGGGGAGAGGGGGAGGGCGGGAGGGAGGGAGTGGACGGGAGGGAGGGGGCGGACGGGGGAGGGTTACCTGGATTTCATGTGCGGTGGGAACTACGGACACCCGCACCTACGTACTATTACCGGCCACATGTCTTCAGGCCCAGGGAAGCAGACGGGGGACTTACATGCGTCATTTCGGGCACATCCCGTCCGCGGCACGGAGCGGGCTGTTCCACCGCGAGCCGGCCGACTTCACCGCCGACTCGCCCGCCCGCACGCTCGCGGTCGCCCTCGGCGCCACGCTCTACAGCCCCGCCACCCGGCCCCGGCTCGCCGACGCCGTCCGCAAGCAGGCCGCCCGCGGCGTCGTCTCCATGGTCCTCTGCCTGGAGGATTCGATCGGCGACGCCGACGTCGAGGCCGGCGAGGCCAACCTGGTCCAGGAGTTCCGCGACCTCGCCGACGGACGGGACGCGGGCGGCGCCGACGTGCCGCTGCTCTTCATCCGCGTCCGCGAACCGCGCCAGATCACCGACCTCGCCGCCCGCCTCGGCGACACCGTCGGCCTGCTGTCCGGATTCGTACTGCCCAAGTTCACCGAGGCCCGCGGCAGCGCCTTCCTCGAAGCCCTCGTCGAGGCCGAGCGCGCCACCGGCCGCCGCCTCTACGCCATGCCCGTCCTGGAGTCCCCCGAACTCCTCCACCTGGAGACCCGGGCCGACACCCTCGCCGGCATCGCCTCGATCACCGACAAGTACCGCGACCGCGTCCTCGCCCTCCGCCTCGGCGTCACCGACTTCTGCTCCGCCTACGGGCTCCGCCGCTCGCCCGACATGACCGCCTACGACGTCAAGGTCGTCGCGCACGTCATCGCCGACGTCGTCAACGTCCTCGGCCGCGCCGACGGCACCGGCTTCACCATCACCGGACCCGTCTGGGAGTACTTCCGCCCCGGCGAGCGCATGTTCAAGCCCCAGCTGCGCCGCAGCCCCTTCCTGGAGGGCCGCGCCGAGGACCTGCGCACCGCCCTCATCGAGCACGACATGGACGGCCTGCTCCGCGAGATCGAGCTCGACCGCGCCAACGGCCTCCTCGGCAAGACCTGCATCCACCCCACCCACGTGCTGCCCGTCCACGCCCTGTCCGTGGTCAGCCACGAGGAGTGGAGCGACGCCCAGGACATCCTCCGGCCCGAACGGGACGGCGGCGGAGTGCTCCGCTCCGCCTACACGAACAAGATGAACGAAGTGAAACCGCACCGGGCCTGGGCCGAGCGCACCCTGCTGCGCGCCGAGGCCTTCGGCGTCGCCCGCGAGGACGTCGGTTTCGTGGAACTGCTCACCGCCGGCCTCGCCGGCTGACGAAAGGACGACGGCGACGTGGTGTGGACCGGAACGTGGGTCGCGGAGCGGCTCGGCGTCGAGCTGATCGGCGACGAGGAGCTGCCGGCCCTCTTGGGCCTCGCCCTGCGCCGCAACCCCAAGCGGGCCCATCTGCTCGTCTCCAGCGTGCTCGGCAAGCACGTGCCGCAGCACCCCTCGGTCGTCTACGGCTCCGGCCTCGGCCTCGGCCTGCGCGTCCGCGAGCTCCTGGGCGCCGAGGAGGCCGGGCGGGCCGTCGTCCTCGGCTACGCGGAGACCGCCACCGCCCTCGGCCACGCCGTCGCCGACGGCCTCGGCACCGCCCCCTACCTGCACTCCACCCGCCGCCCCGTCCCCGGGGTCGCCACCGCGGGCGGCTTCGAGGAGTCCCACTCCCACGCCACCTCGCACCTGCTGCTCCCCGAGGACCCGGAGCTGCTCGCGGGCAAGGGGCCGCTGGTCCTCGTCGACGACGAGTTCTCCACCGGCAACACCGTCCTCAACACCATCCGCGGCCTCCACGAGCGCTACCCCCGCGACCGGTACGTCGTCGTCGCCCTGGTCGACATGCGCGGCCCCGCCGACCGCGACCGGCTCACCGCCTTCGCCGCCGAGATCGGCGCCCGCGTCGACCTGCTCAGCCTCGCCGCCGGCACCGTCGGCCTCCCCGACGACGTCTTGGAGAAGGGCCAGGAGCTGGTCGCCCGGCACGAACCCCCGCAGCCCCCCGCCCCCGCCGGCGCGTCCGGTCCCGCCGACCCCGCCGCCCTCGCCACCGGCCCCGCCGCCCCGTCCGGTCCCGTCGGCGCGCCCTCCACCGACCCCGCCGACCCCGCCGCCGCCCCGTCCGGCCCCGTGCGCGTCGCCCTCGGCTGGCCCGACGGGGTTCCCGACGGCGGCCGGCACGGCTTCACGCCCGCGCACCGCGCCCGCCTGGAGGAGGCGCTGCCCGCGATGACGGAGGCCCTCCGTGGGGCCCTCGCGTCGGCCCTCGCGGAGGCTCCCACCGGGCCCGGCGCCCAGGCGCCGGACCGGAGCCCCGCCGACGGCCCCCGCGTCCTCGTCCTCGGCTTCGAGGAGCTGATGTACGCGCCGCTGCGGCTCGCCGGCGCCCTGGAGGACGCCGGGCTCGACGTCCGGTACTCCACCACCACCCGCTCGCCCGTCCTCGCCGTCGACGACCCCGGCTACGCCATCCGCACCCGGCTCGTCTTCCCCGCCCACGACGACCCCGCCGACGGCCCCGGCGAGCGCTACGCCTACAACGTCGCCGGAGGCGGCTTCGACGCCGTCGTGGCGGTCGTCGACTCCGCCGCCGACACCCCCGAGCTGCACGCCCCGGACGGCCTGCTCGCCCGGCTCGCCGCGCACGTCCCGCGCGTCGTCCTGGCGGTCGTCCCCTCGTACACACCGCGACCGCGACCGCGGCCGCACCCGCAGGCGGCCACGGAACCGATGGCCGCACCCGAAGCTCCCGAAAGGAGCTCCATGCTGCCCGAGCCCCTCCGCGGCCCCGCCTTCTCCTCGTACGCCCCCGAGGAGGTCGGCTGGCTGCTCCAGGACCTCTCGGACGTCGAGCTGGAGGCGCCCACCGAGGAACGCGAGGAAGCCATCCAGAGCGGCGGCGCGCACTACGCCGAGTCGCTGCCCGTCGAATACCAGCCGAGCGCCCGCTACCAGGAGCTCTTCCACAGCGCCCTCGACGCCTCCGCCGCCCGCATCGCCCACGCGGTCGGCACCGTCACCGAGACCGTCCTCACCGAGAGGTCCGGCCGCCCGGTCCTCGTCTCGCTCGCCCGCGCCGGCACCCCCGTCGGCGTCCTCATGCGCCGCTGGGCCCGCCACCGCCACGGCCTCGACCTGCCCCACTACGCCGTCTCGATCGTCCGCGGCCGCGGCATCGACGCCAACGCGCTGCGCTGGCTCGCCGCCCACCACGACCCGGCCGACGTCGTCTTCGTCGACGGCTGGACCGGCAAGGGCGCCATCACCCGCGAACTCGCCGCCGCCCTGCGGGAGTCCGAGGAGTTCGCCGGCTTCGACCCGGAGATCGCGGTCCTCGCCGACCCCGGCTCCTGCGTGCGCACCTACGGCACCCGCGAGGACTTCCTCATCCCCTCCGCCTGCCTCAACTCCACCGTCTCCGGCCTGATATCGCGCACGGTGCTCCGCTCCGACCTGGTCGGACCGGACGACTTCCACGGCGCCAAGTTCTACCGCGAGCTGGCGGGTTCCGACGTCTCCGTCGCCTTCCTCGACGCCGTCGAGGCCCGCTTCGACGAGGTCGCCGACACCGTCGACACCGACGTCAAGGACCTCCTCGCCGGCGACCGCACCCCCACCTGGGAGGGCTGGGCGGCCGTCGAGCGGATCAGCGAGGAGTACGGCATCCACGACGTCAACCTGGTCAAGCCCGGCGTCGGCGAGACCACCCGCGTCCTCCTGCGGCGCGTCCCCTGGAAGGTCCTCGCGAAGCGCGGCGCCGGCGCCGACCTCGCCCACGTCCGGCTCCTCGCCGAACAGCGCGGCGTCCCGGTCGAGGAGGTCGACGACCTCCCGTACACCTGCGTGGGCCTGATCCACCCCCAGTACACCAGGGGCGCGACGGGCGCCGACGGCAAGGCGGTGGTGTCCCGGTGAACGCCCCCACGGCCACGACCCTGGTCGCCAGCGACCTCGACCGCACCCTCATCTACTCGACCGCGGCCCTCGCCCTCGGCATGCCCGACGCGCAGGCGCCCCGGCTGCTGTGCGTCGAGGTCCACGAGTCCAAGCCGCTCTCGTACATGACGGAGGAGGCCGCCGAACTCCTCGCCCGGCTCACCGCCGAGACCGTCTTCGTGCCCACCACCACCCGGACCCGCAAGCAGTACCAGCGCATCCAACTCCCGGGCGCCGTACCGAAGTACGCGATCTGCGCCAATGGCGGCCACATCCTCGTCGACGGCGTCACGGACGCCGACTGGCACGCCTCCGTCGTCCGCAGGCTCGCCGACGAGTGCGCCCCGCTCTCCGAGATCCGCGCCTACCTCACCGCGACCACCGACCTGTCCTGGGTCCGCAAGCACCGGGTCGCCGAGGACCTCTTCGCCTACCTGGTCGTCGAGCGGGAGCGCCTCCCGGAGGACTGGCTGGACCGCTTCGGCGCCTGGGCCGGCGACCGCGGCTGGACGGTCTCGCTCCAGGGCCGCAAGGTCTACGCGGTGCCGAAGCCGCTCACCAAGAGCGCCGCCGTCCGCGAGGTCGCCCGGCGCACCGGAGCCGCGCTCACCCTCGCGGCGGGCGACTCGCTCCTCGACGCCGACCTGCTGCTCGCCGCGGACCGGGCCTGGCGCCCGGGCCACGGCGAACTCGCCGACACCGCCTGGACCGCCCCGCACCTCGACGTCCTCGCCGAGCGGGGCGTCGCGGCGGGCGAGGAGATCCTCCGCCGCTTCCGGGCGGCGGCCCTCTCCTGAGGCCTCAGCCGCAGCAGCCCCCGCCGCAGCAGCCGCCCCCGCCCCGAGCGGGGCCGGCCGCCGCCGCGGACCCGCCGACGGCCACGGCCGACAGCAGCTTCACGGTGTCGTCGTGCCCCGCGGGGCAGGAGGCGGGCGCCGAGGACTCGGCCATGGGCCGGCTCAGCTCGAAGGTGTCACCACAGGTCCGGCAACGGTATTCGTAACGAGGCATGGACCCAGGCTAGCGGCGTGCCACGCGGGAGTCAGTGCCCGAACGGTCGCATCGCGTTCCGGCCGCCGGCCGCCGGGGGCGGGGTGGGCGGCCCGGGAGGCGGGGCGGCCGTTCGGGCCGGGCGGGCCGGGCGAAGGCGGGGCCGCCGGAGCACACGGGGCAGGACGCGGGCACGGGGCAGGCCACGCCGGGCCCGCGTACGGGCCGGCCTGGGTACGGGCCGGGCACGGCCATGAGCAGGCCACACAGGTACGGCCTGACCCCGGGCAGGGCACCGGCCCGGCCACGGGCAGCGCAGGGGCACGTGCCGGGCCCGGGTACGGGCAGGGCACGGGCAGAGCAGGGGCACGTGCCGGGTCCGGGTACGGACAGGGCACGGGCCAGGTCGGGCCCGGGTACGGACAGGGCACGGGCCACGTCGGGCCCGGGCAGGGCACGGGGCCGGCTCAGTGGGCGCCGGCCCCCCGCTCCTCCCGGATGGCGGCGACGACGTCCGCGGCCGTGGCCCGTACCGCCTCCAGCTCCATCAGGAAGTGCCAGTAGTCGGGGTGGCGCCCTTCGAGACCGTCCACCGCACGCTCGATCCGTCCCACCGCCTCGTCGAGGGGACGGGCGTGACGCGGCTCCGGCCGGCTGCGCCCCTCCATCGCGAGCCGCTGCGCGTCCCGCACCGCGAACCTGGCCCGGTCCGTCTCCGCCTTCGGGTCCTTGGCGGCCGCGTCCAGCCGCCGCAGCCGGTCCCCGGCGGCGGACACCGCCTCGCCGGTCGTGTCCAGCAGCGCCCGCACGGTCGACAGCAGGGCCGTCACGTCCGGCCACCGCTGCTCGGACCGGGCCGCCGCGGCCTCCGCGAGCCGCTCCTCCGCCTGCCGTACGGCCCCGGCGGCCTGCTCCGGCACGTGCTGGAGGTCCTGCCAGCAGGCGGCGGAGTACCGCCGGCGCAGCTCGGACAGCACCGGCTCGACGGCCTCGGCCCGGGTCGCCAGGGCCTCCGCCCGGGTCCGCAGCGACACCAGCCGCTTGTCGATCTCCGCGGCCCGCTCCGGCAGCCGCTCGGCCTCGGACCGTACCGCCTCCGCCTCCCGCAGCACCCGGTCGGCCCGCTGGAGCGTCTCGCCCACCCCGTGCCGGCCGGCCCCTTCGTTCAGCCGGGTCAGCTCGGGCCCCAGCCGCGCGAGCCGCGCGGCCAGGTCGTCGGCGCGCAGCCCCTGCCCCCGTACGGCGTCGAGCGCGTCGCTCGCCCCGCGCAGCGCCTGCCGCGCCCGCTCCACGGCGGGCGCGAGCCGCGCCAGCTGCGTCTCGGCCCGGCCGAGCAGCGGCGCGAGCCCGCTCTCGAACCGGTCCAGCTCGTCCTTGACCCGCTCCAGCTCCTCCCGGGCCCGGGTCAGCTCCGCGCGCGCCCGCTGGGCGGTCCCGGCGTCGATCTCCTCCCGGTCCAGGTCGTGCGCGTCCACGGCGGAGATGTACGCGTGCGAGACCTCGTCGATCCGCCGCCCCAGCGCCGCGAAGCCCTCGACGGCCCGCTGCGCCTCGGGCGACCCGTCGACGGCGGTGATGGTCTCGATGGTGATCCGCAGCCCGCGCTGCGCCGTGTCCAGCTCGTAGAAGGCCGCGGCGGCCGCGTCCTTCGCCGCCTGCGCCTCGGCCCGCTGGCCCTCGCCGCGCCCGCCGAACCACCGCCGGGTCCCGCCGCCGGCGAACGACTGCGGCACCAGCGCCGCCACGAGCAGCGGCAGCACGAGGGCCAACCGCACCGCCGACCCACCCCTGGACGCCGCCCCGCCCCTCGCGTCGCTCGCCGCCACGTCCCTCTCCCGTGCTGTCCGAAGTGCCCGGCCGTCCGAACGACCATTCTCCCACCACCTAGGACGAACACACGGGCCGATCAGTTCGCGGTGCGCACGGTGACATCGCCGTTGTCGCTCCGCAGGCTCACCTTCCGCCCGCTCCCCTCCCGCACCGGCACGTCGATGTTCCGGTCGCCGTTCCCGCTGCTCCCGCTCACCTCGTACTCGGCCCGGGGCAGCGTGACGGTCAGGTCGCCGTTGTCCCCGGCGACGTCGACCCGCCGCGGCACGACCCCGAAGGAGAGCCGCACGTCCCCGTTGTCGGACCGCACGACGACCTCGCCGGACCCGAGCCCGTCCTCGGCCCGCACGTCCCCGTTGTCACTCCCGATGTCCAGCGCCCCGGACACCTTCGACACCCGCACGTCCCCGTTGTCGGACCGCACCTTCACCGCCGTCGCGAACCCCTCGACGGCCACGTCCCCGTCCTCCCCGGTGACGGACACGGCGACGTCCCGCGGCACCAGCACCCGGTGCACCGCCCCGCACCCCGAGGCGATCCCGTCGCACTCCACCCGGATCCGCAACCGCCCGTCGACCAGCTCCCACCGGGCCTCGGGCCCGCTCCCGCCGACCCCCCACCCGCCGACCTGCCGCTCGACCCGCACGTCCTCGACGTCCCCGGCACCGACCACCAGATCGGACCCGACGGAGTCCACCACGAGCTCCCGCCCCTGGAACGCGAACACCTCCCGCTCCACCGGCGCCCCCGCCACATCCACGCTCCCGCACCCCGCCACCGCGACCCCCGCGACCAGCACCCCCGCGACGACCCCGCCCCGACGTCCCCACACACCCACGGCCCCTCCTCCACACCGAACTCCGACCCCACCACCGTAGAAACCCCCCACCCCTCCCCACGACCGGGCCACCCACCCACCCCGAGGTAGGGCTAACCCCCCCCACCACAGGTTTGCGATCCGCCCTTCCCCTCCGTGTAGGCTGTTGCTCTCCCACGGGTGCGTAGCTCAGGGGTAGAGCGCTGCTCTTACAAAGCAGATGTCGGCGGTTCGAAACCGTCCGCGCCCACCAGCAGGTAGCACGGCTAAGGCCCAGGTCACCGGTACCGAACCGGGAACCTGGGCCTTGTCCGTTCCCCGGGCCGGGAAGGCGGGGGAGGAGCGTCGTGCCAGTTACGTGCCAGATGCGTCGCCGGGCCCGTCCGGCCGGACCTTCTTGATCTGCTCGTCGACGTGCGCGGCGATGGCGTGGTCGCGTCCGTTCACCAGGTGCTGATAGATCAGCGCGGCCCGCACCGACGAGTGCCCCATCCGCTGCATCAGCTCCCGCGTCGTGGCGCCCCCGGTAGCGGCGAGGGTGTTCCCGGTGTGGCGCAGATCGTGGAAGTGGACGTCGCGGAGGCCGGTGTTTTTCAGAGCCCGCAGCCACAGCCGGCGGAAGTTGTTCCGGCGCAATTGCCCGCCGCGGGCTCCGGTGAAGACCAGCCCGGTCCGACCAGGCTCGGCGTAGACGGCGAGGTGAGTGGCCAGACTCTCCGCCAGCGAGGCCGGGAAGGCGACGGTGCGTACACCGGCCGCGCTCTTGGGCGTCTTGACCAGGATGCCGTCGGTACGGGTCTCGGCCAGAGACCGCCGTACGGCGACGGTCCGCCGGTCGAGGTCGACGTCATGGCGCTGGAGCGCGGCGAGTTCCCCGAAGCGCAGCCCGGTGAAGGCCGCCAGCAGGATGAGCACCCGGAAGCGCGCCGGCACGGCGTCGGCGAGCTGGAAGACCTCGGCGACATCGAGGAACGGCCGCTCGGCCGTCTTGGCTGCTCCGGCGCCCTTGATGCGGCAGGGGTTGCGCTGGATCAGCTCGTCGTCGACCGCGGTGTTCATGATGGCGCGGAGGATCTGGTACGCCTTGGCCACCGTAGGCTCACCGACGCCCGACTCCAGGAGGCTGGCACGCCAGCGACGGATCTGAGGTGTCGTGATCTCGCTCAGGACCACGTTCGCGAAGGTCGGCAGGATGTGGAGCCGCAGCGCGCTGCCGTTGCGTTCACGGGTGGTCGCCGCGTAGTCGCGCTCCTTGAACCAGGCGTCGGCGTAGACCCCGAAGAGAACCCTGTCGTCCGGGTTCTTCCACTTGCCGTCGATGATCTCCGCTTCCTTGCGGACGAGCCACCGATCGGCATCGGTCTGCGAGGCGAACGTCTCGGGAGCCGATCGCGTCAGCCCGTCCGGCCCCTGGTAGCGGGCCTGGAACCGTCCTGACGGAAGCTTGCGCACGGCACCGAAGCGGCGGCGCTTGCCTTTGCTGTTCGCCATCAGGCCACCGCCGCGAATCGGGGACGAGTGGTGATCGGCTGAACGGTGTGGGCGGCGACGAATTCCTCCAAGGCCCGCTCAGGAATGCGGACATGCCGCCCCACCTTGACGAAGACGATCCGGCGCTCGGCGATGAGTCGGCGCGGGAACCTTTCGGTGGTGCCGAGGAGTTCGGCGGCCTGGCCCACGGTCAGCAGTCGGTCGGTCATGCGGTTGCTCCTTCCAAGGCGAGTTGGTCGCGTAGGGCGGCGCGGGCAGTTTCGCGATTGAGGTGGATGTCCCGGGCGATGGTGGCGGCGAGGGCGGCCTCGCCGGGGGTGTGGCCGTGGCCCGCGTACTGCCAGGAGGCGAGGACGAGCACGGTGTCCGGGGCGGTGTCGACGTGCTCCTGGGCGGCGCGATAGTCGGCGCGGATCTGGCGGAGGGCGCCGAGGGTGGTCGAGTAGTGGCGGGACTTGGTGGAGAAGTGGCCGCGGAATCCGAGCATGTGGGCCCAGGCAGTGAGCTTGCGGTCCGGGTAGAGCGGGGCCAGGTCCAGGCAGGCTTCGATGAGGCGGCGGGGGTGGTCGGGGACATCGAGGAGGTCGAGCACCTCCCGGTTGCCGATCCGGTGGTCGAGGCTGCCGGTGGTCTCGGCGGCCTTGGTGGCGTACTTGGCGACGTACGCGGCCACGGCCTGTTCGGTGATGTCGGAGCCGTCCCCGAACGCCTTGACCGGGCGGATGTCGAGCTGTCGTCCCCACTGGAACCGCTGGCGCGGCTGGTCTCCGGCGGCCGGGACGGTGACGGTGGTGTACGGGTGCACGGCGGCGGCCCGGATCGCGTCGTCCAGCAGGGGCACGGTGGCCCAGGAGGGCGGCGCACTGCCGGGTCCGTCCGGTCCGTCGAGCCTGATGACGGCGTGGAAGTGGATGGCGCCGCGCTTCTGGAACTCGGCGACCTTTCCGTACGAGACCCGCAGGACGTCCTTCATCGCGCGCTGCGTGAGCCCAGCGCGGGCGGCCAGTTCGCGGCGGAGGCGGTTGGTGAAGCGCTGCCAGAGCTGTCCGGCGTGGTTGTTGAAGAGGACGGCGCCGGCGTAGTCGTACGAGTCGGGGTCGAGGGCCGTGCCCAGGGCATGGTCGTCTTCCCGGTGCCGGACGCCGCAGCGGCAGGCGCCCCGGTCGGGGCGGTTGTGGACGGGGCCGAAGGACGGGGCGGTGAGCGTCGCGAACACGCGGGGGTGGTCGCGGACGGTCGCGGGGATGTCCTTGGTCTCGTCACCGGCGAGGCCGGCGCGGATCAGGTGGTACGTGTCCCCCGCGTACGTGTGGGCGCAGGAGGGGCAGCGGGAGGCCCGGCGGTTGCCGCAGGCGACGCGGAGGCGGCCGCCGGGCTCGTTCTCCGTCGAGTACCGGCGGAGGGTCTCACCGGAGGTCCGGTCCTTGGCGAGGGACCAGCCGGTGAGGTGGACGGGGTCGGAGCAACCGCCGGTGCGGTGCACCTGGTCCTTCCAGCGGTCGAAGTCGGGGTTCGCGGCCACCCGGAGGACATCATGCAGGGTGGCCGGGTCCAGGCCCGCCGCGGTCGCGGCGATGGGCTGGGCCATGATGGGTTTTCCTTCCGGTCGAGAGATCGGCGAGGGGTACGGCTCCCGGGCGGCGGATGCTTGGCGGTATCGAGGCCGCCCGGGGGCCGGTCAGCGGCGGCGCTTGTTCGGGGACGTGAGCAGCGAGCGGACGACGACCGCGCAGACGGCGACCGAGGCCGCAGTGACGGCGGTCGCGAGCAGCATCGAGACCAGGACCGTGCCGACGACCAGGACCACGGCGGTGCCGGCGCCGACGACGGCGAGGACGCTGCCGGGCGTGATCTGGACGGTGGGCCGGGCAGTCGGGACGACCGGGGCCGCGGCCGGGGCCATGGTCTGCGGGGCGGGCTCCACGGCGGTCGGCTGGACGACGGCGGGCGGCGCGGTGACGCCGACCGGGGTCGGCATGGTGGGGATCTTGGGGCGGAGCATGGGTGGTTCTCCTTTCCGGGCGGTGCGGATCCGTACGGGTCGGGTCACTCGGAGACGGCGGCGTCGATGACGGGGGCCAGGAGGCTGTCGGCGAGAAGGAAGCCGCCGAGGAGGAGCACGGCGACGAGCCACCAGGGCGGGCGGATCAGCTTGATGCCGAGGGCGCCGACGACGAGGAGGGTGAACCAGAGCGGGACGTCCACGGACGGTCTCCGTTCAGTCGGTGGGGCGGCAGCGGTGGGTGCGGGCGGCGAGCTGGGCGGCCGAGGAGCTGGAGTAGTCGGCGGACCAGCCGCAGCGGTCGGCGGTGCAGACGGCCGCGTACTTGGTGCGTCCGTGGCGGTCGCGGTGGGTGCCGATCTGCACGGGGCCGATGCGCATCAGGGAGTGGAAGTGGTCGCGGGCGGACATGCCGTTCTCCTTCCGGTTCAGGCGAGTTGGGCGGCGATGGCGCTGGCCATGGGGCGGGGGACGCCGAGGCGGGCGCGGAGGGTGTCGGTGTCGATGGGGGCGCCGGTACGGGCGTGGTGGTCGGCGGCGACCTTCCGGGCGTGCTCGACGAGCGCGGCCGGGACGGCGGGAGCGGGGTCGGGCTCAGCGGCCGGAAGGGCGGGCGCGCCTAGCGGCTCGGTATCCGGCTCAGTCACGGGCTCGGCGTCCCCGTTGTCCTCCGGCTCGGGTACGTACTCCGGCTCCGTAGGCTCCGGCTCGACGGCTGGGGCAGGGGCAGGCGAGGAGTGGGCGAGCAGCGTTCCCCCGAGAAAGGCGACCGCAGGCCATCCGGCGACGCCGAAGCGCAGCCAGGCGGGCGGGTCGGCGAGGTCGAGGAAGCCGGCGGTGGCGACGTTGGCGCCGAGCGAGGCGAAGAGCGAGACCAGGAACCAGCACCAGGCGAGCCGGGACGAGCCGTCCGCGCGGAGTCGTCGCCAGGAGGCGACCAGGAGGAGGTCGACGGAGACGGGGTAGGCCCATGCCTTCCATCCGGTCTGCCCGGCAGCGGCGGCGAGGTCGTGCAGGTGGGCGAAGGACAGCGCGCCTGCGATCAGGGCTTGGACCAGCACGGCGTCGACGCGGAGCTTGCTGGTCATGACGGCACCTCCTTGGTGGGCGTTTCGGGCATGGCGGGGGTAGGGACGTGGCGCGAAGGGGCCGCTCCGGCCAAGGGAGCGGGGAGCCTCAGGGAGTGGCCGGGGCCACCGGGGCCGGAATGGCCACGGGCACGGCGGGCGAGGCGAGGACCGGCCGAAACGCGTCGAGCGCGGGCAGGTCCGGGGTCAGGTGGGCGTGCCTGTTGCAGGCGTCCACGGCGGCGCGGAGCGAGGTGTGGGGCGTCCGGATGCGGGACCAGCCGCCCGACGCGTCGCCGGTGATGGCGAGACCGGGAGCGGAGACGGGAATCTGGACGGTGGCGAGGACGGCGTCCGGCGCGATGTCGCCGAAGGCCATGTTGGCGCTGGTCTCGTCGTTGACGCGGTGGGCGGTACGGACGCTGAGCTGGGCGCGGAGCATGGTGATGCCCTTGCCGAGTTCGGATCCGAAGCGCTGCCCGCAGATCTCCAGGTAGATGCCGGCGGCGCGGCCGAGCTGGGCGAGCCGGGCGAGGGCGGTGATGATCCGGTCGCGCCGCTTCTCCTCGTCTTTCGTGGCGAAGAGCGCGAGTTCGGCGACCTCGTCCACGAGGAGGACGATGGGAACGGGGCGGAGGTGGTCGGGCAGGTCCCAGATGTCGGCGGCGATGTCGGCGTCCGGGGTGTCGGCGGTGATGCGCTGTTCGGCGCGGATGAGTTGGTAGACGTCCTCCATGTGCGCGATGAGGGCATCGAGCAGGTCGGCGGCGGTGTCGGGGTTGTCGGCCAGCGCGGAGAACCGCCGGGCCAGAGGGAACAGCTCCACCCCCTGCTTGCAGTCGATCCCCACCAAGGCGACTTCCTGGGCGGCGAGTTCGGCCACCAGGTTCCGCTGGTAGACCGACTTCCCCGACTTGGTGGCGCCGATGGTGAGGGCGTGCGGGGTGGTCTGGTAGTCGCGGTAGTGGACGTCCCCGTCCTCACGGAGGGCGACCGGCACCCGCATGGTCGAGCGCTCGGCCCGCGCCGGCATCTGAACCCGCCGGAGCACGTCGTACCCGGTCATCCGAAGCTCGACCACACCGGAGCGGATCTCCCGCGAGGTGACCCCGAACATCCCGAACGAGTGCCGGAGCCGGTCGCACGAGGCCGCCACGTCGAAGGCGTCCTGTCCGGGCCGGAGCCCCAGCCGTAAGACGAGCCCGGTACGGGTGGGCCGGAGCCGCAGGATGCGCGGCGCCCGCGGTTCGGGGACGGGACGGTTCGCCATCCGGGCGATGGCGAGACGCCAGCGGGGCGGCGGAACGGTGAGCCCGCAGGCGTCCATGACCGCCCGGTACCGGCCGAGGACCCGGCACGTCGCGAACGTGACGCCGAAGGAGAGCCAGTACCAGGCGGGCCGCCGCCACCGCAGGAGACCCGCGAGGACGGCGACCAGCACCACGGCGGCGATCAACCACCGCATGATCAGGCGGCCTTCGGCATCGAGGCGCCGGCGGCGAGCGAGGTGACGGCCACGGCCCGGAAGGCGATGCCGTGCCGCCGCTGACCGTTGAATTCGCTCTCCCACGGCCGGGCGACGAGCCCCGTGATCGCTACGGGGGTCCCCATGGCCAGATCGGCGGAGACACCGGTCTCCGGGACGGTCACGCTCAGGATCTCCACCTCGCCGTTGGCCGCGAACATGACGTCCACGGTCGACAGCGCGGCCCCGGTCTCGGCGTCCATGGCGCGCTCGCCGGTACGGCGGTCCTTCACCTTGGGCTGCGGGGGCTGGGCCACCATCACGGCGGCGGCGGAGGTGTCGACGGGAATCTGACGCACGAAGATCACTCCTCTAGAAGTCCTGAACTCCTCCACTCATGTATATGAGTGACATGAAGAAGAGTGCACCACTCCTATACATGAGTCAACCCGCCCGGACGAAGAAGTCCAAGCGGGCTGGGAGGAGTTGACCGCGCGTCAGTCGGCGGCGGGGATCCGGTACTCGAAGACGAACTGGTCAGCGGCCATGAGGGTGTCGCAGACCTCGACCACCCGACCGGTCTTGGTGACGGCGTTCCGCAGCAGGTGAACGACGGGAGCACCAGGGCTCAACGCCAGCTCGGACGCTTCGGCCTTCGACGCCGGCCGGGCCTGGAGCGTCTCCACGAACTCTTCGAAGACGTGCCCGTCGTCCTCTAGCCGGGCGTAGATCCCGCCGGGGCCCGGGTTCTCGGAGAACAGCTCGGGGATGTCTTTCACGACATCCCACGGCAGGTACGACGAAGCGGTCTCGACGGGCGTCCCATTCCGGAAGTACAGCCGCCGCCGGGCCAGCACCTGAGCCCCGGGCTCGACCCCCAGCCGCGCGGCGACCTCCTCGGAAGCCTCCATGGGCCCGATGAACAGCACGCTCACCTTGGCCGTGGCCCCGGACTGGGCCGACTCAGCCAGGTAGGCAGCCTTCCCGCCCCGCCGATGGGACGCCCGGAACCGATCCGAAGACCGCAGTCGCACAGGCGGCCGGTCCTTCACGATCGACCCCTTCCCGTGCCGCGTCTCCACGAGCCCACTGGCCCGCACCTCGACCATGGCCTTCCGAATGGTCCCGCCGGCGACGCCGTACCGCTCGACAAGCTCGGACTCGCTCGGCACCAGGTCGCCAGGCTTGAGAACGCCGGCCCGGATCTGCTCCACGATCTCTTCGGCGATCTGGACGTACCGGGGTACCGCCCTGCCACCCCCTGCAGTCGTACCCATAGTCCTCTTCACTCTCCTATGCTCCTGTACATGAGTAACAGCGCCCAGAAGACGACGTCAACGCCACTGCACTCCGTGTCCGTCGCGGGCGCAGTCGTACGCGAAGACGGCCGCCTCCTGGCGATCCGCCGAGCCGACAACGGCACCTGGGAACTCCCGGGCGGCGTCCTCGAACTCACGGAGTCCCCCGAAGCCGGCGTGACCCGCGAGGTCTGGGAGGAGACGGGCATCCGGGTAGAGGTGGAGGAGCTGACCGGCGTCTACAAGAACACCACCCGAGGCGTCGTCGCCCTGGTCTTCCGCTGCAAGCCCGCCGGTGGCGAGGAACGGACCTCCGCCGAGTCGACCGCGGTCGAATGGCTCACCCCGGAAGAGATCATCGCCCGCATGACCGAGGTCTACGCGATCCGCCTCCTCGACGCCCTGGACGACAAGGGCCCCCACGTCCGCAGCCACGACGGCCGCCACCTGACCACCCAGCCGTGAGCACGCAGCCACCGCGGCGGATGCCCCACGAAGAAGCGATCTTCCTGGTCGAACGCCTGATAAACCCGGAGACACCCCAGGACCAGTCCTCCGAGATCCTGACCACGCTGCAACAGGGCCTGGCCTGCCCCCACATCAGCGACTACGTCTTCTGGAGCTCCGACCCCAACCCGACCCCGGAGAAGGTCGTCGACCGAGCCATGGCCTACAGGCCGATCGCCTTCTGAGGCCAGCGCGGTAAGAGTTTCCCTACTTCATCAAGGCACCCGCCGCGCACGGCGCGGCGCGCGCGGCCCGTCGCCCGGGCCTGCGCTCCTGTCTCCGCCCCGCTCCAGCCCGACCGCCGGCCGCACGCCTGACAGCTCGGGTTGATGGGGGTGAACCCCTCCGTGGCTGGGGCGGCCGGCTCCACGGCTTTAGGCAGCCACTTTGGGGCGAGCCTCTAAGATCATGACCCCCACGTCGTGCTTTACCGGGCAGGTCCACAACCTGCCCGACGCGCCGCAAGCTTAGGGGGCCATGATCACTCGCCCCAAAGCAGCTCCAGCCCAAAGCCGCTCCGCCGGCCTTACTGCCGTCAGTAACGGGACCGCGCTCTACACCTCACTAAAACGATGAGGACTCGTCAGCTCCATCCTCTACGTCGAGCTGACCCGTCGAACCGTCCAAGGCCAATTGCTCTGAATTCGCCTTGAGGAGTAGGTTTATTGCAACCTGCCTATCATTTTCACTACCCAAAAGGACTTCCAGCCTTGAGGTGTGAAACTGGACTTTCCCCTTCAGTTCTCTTTTTCCCAGGACGGTGGCCATGCCGCGAAGAAGATTTATCTTCAAGGAGTTGAGCTCTTTCGCCTGCCATTTGGTCGATAGTCCAAATGTGGCCTCTCGCAACAAATCATCACCCAGCAGTACTACTGAATCCGGAACGTGCGCTATGCCAAGTGCACGCACAGCCGCCAGGTACACGCGCTCCAGCAGTTGACCGAAGCAGTAGCTTCTCTCGGAGGGATCCTGATTGTCCGCTGTCGTAGGGTCATACGGGATCAAGTAGAGGGGGCGAGAATCCCCATCTATAGCAGGCGAGATAAGGACGCGGTCCAGTACCTTTGCTATGTGCGGCTTTTCAGAAGGATGGCTGAGGCGGAGATTGGCCCAGAGGCCGTCAGCGTCTATTTCGAGCCCGAGCGTCCCGTAAGCGGCCGACTCAAAACCTGCCTCTTCCACTTCGATCCGCAGCTCTTCAAGACACTGCATCTGCAACTCGGCGTCCTCTACCGGGAGCGTATAGACGACGAAAGCATCACCTGCAACACCTAGGGCAGACTCGGCATCTGAACTTGCTACGAGCAACTTTCGAGCCTGCCCGGCTGTGCTGGACTCGGACCCGAACCCCGAAGCCTTACACTCCAAAACCAGATGATCCCCGGATTCGTGATGATGGACCACAAGGTCCGGCTCAGGCGGGGCAGGGCCCCACCCAACGGAAATCAATTTTGGCTTTACAGAGGCGGAAAAGGGAAGTCGAGACCCCATAGCCCTCAAACGATAGCCTGCTTCGAAATAAGGTCGAGTCGGACTCACCCCCTCCGCCCGTTCCGATACAAGCCACAAACAGGAATTTACCTGAAATACAGGATCCCTAGTTAGCAATTCCCCCCCCTAGTGCGGAATTGACGCTAGACGGCAGCCGCTGGAATCAGGGCGCCATACTCCTTGTCGCCGATGTAAGCCGTCACCTTAGGGTCGATGAATCGCTGAATATTGGAGATCAGTCGATTTACCGAATTCCCGCATGTCCCGTGCGGCAAGATGGCCACCACGCGAGAAGGTGTGAATTCCATCACTAGTGGCTGCCAGAGGTGTTGATCAATAGCGTTCGCGTGCACCTTAGTTGCATTCAACCATTTGGCATACCCGGTGAGCCTGAATCGGTTGCGCCTGTTATTGAACATACTCATAACCCAGCGACGAAACAGGTCTTCCGCGAGAGGCTTACTGAATACGATTTCAGCAACGGATCCCACCCCGCGCACGCCGAGCGAGCTAGGTGAAACTGCAGAAGTCCAGAGTTGACGCTCGACACTTCGCGTCAACGATCTGTACATACCCACCACGTCATGGAGTGCGGTTCGATGATCAATAAAAGAACCACTCCTATTGGTCACTTTACCGTCGTAGTAGAGATCGTGTCCCCCACGCCCCTGCGCGGGTAGACGCATCTGTGTAATGGAGGCCAAAGGGGCGTACTCCTGCTGGAGCGGATCCATCTTCTGCGCCATGACATCCAGCTTGTCGACCATCGTGAAGCGCGATGTGCGACGTTCGTCGGGAAGATGCTCGCCAGCATCCTCCTCTGAAACTTCATAGATCGATTCATGCTCAAAGGTAATTTTTCCGTAACGGCGACCGCTATTCCCGGCAAGCACATTCGACCACAAAGCCATGAAGCTTTGAGAAGACAGCCAAAGGTGATCAAGGAATGGATTCACCGAAACGGCCGAGCGAACCAGCTTGTCTGACTGATTCGAGGGCAGCAAAGTGTAGAGCGTCATGTATCTAGAGTCGACCTGCTCAACTAGGGCAACACGTTCGCCACTCTCGGTTGAAACGTCAAACGCGGTCCTGTCTAGAGGGAGAGGCGTCGCCTTCAATCCACTCCTCGAGAACAAGTCCTCAATTGGCAACTGTGAATCTGGATTACCGCCATCGACGGTTTCCAGGATGTAGCTTTTCTGGAGTCCGGCAGTCAGTTTCTTATCTTCGAGTTGCTGGACGGTTGAGCTGTTGCCTGAGAAATAGTCGAAATAGTCAGATTTCCTATCAAACTTCGGCAATAGAGCGTTCTGAGATACTTTCATTTCCCCCCCTCGGTCCGCCTTCGCCGCATGCTTGATGCTCGATCTTGCTTGCTCAAAATCATCGGCAACAGACGTATACCACGCTTCAGTCCCCCTCTACCAAGCTTTCCATGATCCTTCCGAGGTGACAGCTAGGCCGTCAGTTCCAGGAGCGCAGATGCTTCCGTGATCGACGGAGGCTGCCGGCCAGCGAACACCTGGTCATCACACGTGCTGGTAGGGCTCGAGTGCTACGGCGTTGGTTCCGAAGCTCACGATCTGCGTCCGCACGTTGCCTTCTACCAGATCACAAGTTCGGACGGGCGGCGGCAGAGGGCGCCTGCCAGGTTGCGTGGCCCTCTGTCGATGTCGCGCACCGATGTTAGCTAGAGGGTGGAGGCGGAGGTTGCGGCACCACGCCGTCTTCGTTGCGCTTGAGATGGCTGGTCACCGCCATGCGCTGGCCACGGCTTGCGGCGATGCGAAGAGCGCACTGCAAAGCTCCGACCAGGTCTGTAGACAAGTCTCGAAGGTCCTCCGAAGTCGTCCTCTTACCGCTGAAGGCTTCCAGCGCGTGAGTCACAAGATCCTCGGCCGAGCTGAGTTGGATCTCTTCAACGGTGTCGGCCAGGCGGGAGAGGTAGCTGTTGCTGTCGTCGGTGCTCAGGAAGCACGGTTTGCTGTCGGGGCCGGACCAGGGGAGTAGCCGTAGTTCGTCACGGGGGGTCATCTGTCCGTCTCGCCATCCTTGAGTGTTGGGTGTGTGGTGAAGACCGCGTCTGCGGAATCGCTGGGGAGGGTCAGGAGCGCGGCTTCGATCACGCGGCCAGTGGAGTTGAGAGCGATGCGCGTGATGGTGAGGACTGTCCGCGTGGGGCTGATCCGGAGGGCAGCTGCCTCTTCCGGGGTGGGGAGGCGGACGGCCACCGTCTCCCGGGTTTCCGTGCGGCCCGCGTTTCGGCTGCCAGGCCAAGAGGATGAGGCGAGTTGTGCGGTCGGTACGAGGTCGCGGGGGATGTAGATGCGGGCCACGCTTCGGGGGGTCTCGCCCTCGTAGGTTGTGCAGTGGAACTCCGTCAGAGGGGTGCTGGACGGGACCTTAAAGAGGGTTCTGATGTGGCCGTGGGCCCGGATGTTGGTGGTGCGGATGGTGGTCTGGAGGTCGGGGGCGAACGGTACGCCGGTGCCGCCCGTGTAGGTGATGCGGCGGAGCGGAGCGCGGACGAAGTTGCCCTTGCCGTGGGTCTTCTCGATGAGCCCTTCGGCCTGGAGGAGGGCGAGGGCTTGGCGGATGGTCGGGGTGCTGACCTTGTAGTGGGTGGCCAGCTTGGGTTCCGAGGGGAGGCGGTCTCCGGGCTTGAGGCCGCCGGTGGTGATCTGGATGCGGAGGTCTTCGGCGATGGTGTCGCGGAGGGTCGGCACGGTCGGGGTCACCACCGTTTCTGGACTCGGAGGGCAACCAGGCGGGTGCGGGGGTGCATGGTCAGTTGCTCACCCGTTTCGAAGAGGAGGCGTTTGGCGCCGAGGGGGAGTTGGCGGAGGTCGGCTACTCGGCAAGGTTGGCCGCCGATCTGGATGACGTCGCCTCGCTGGACGTTGATCGAGGTGATCTCGATGGGGGCGACCACGGCGCCGGTCGGGGTCCAGGGCTTCATGCCGTTGCCTCCGGGTGGGGCGAGGTAGTCGCTGGCGTGTGGCAGGGGCAGGCGCATGCCTCGTAGATCACCGGGATGTCGACCGGGGCCGTTGCCGGGGAGGAGTGGGCGCACTCGTGGTGGGTGCCGATCTGGCACCGGGACGAGCGGTACGGGGTGGGCTTCGTGTGAGGCATCAGGCTGCCTCCGCCGGCGTGCGGTGGGGGCGCTCGGTGGTGGGGGCGTACCGGCTGACGCGGGGCGTGCTCTCGCCGTGGGTGATGGTCCGTCCCGGTGAGGTGGAGCGGCGTAAGGGTCTGTGCGGGTGGGCGGTTCGGGCGTGCCGCGGTCTGGTCGGGTGGAGTGCGCGGCGGATACGGTTGTGCATGCTGATCAGCTCCTATCGCTGATGGCCTGGTCCCCGGACGTCGCGTGTCGCGGGGACCGCTTGTTCACTGCGGCCCAGAGGGTTCGGCCGCCCAGGCTGGTGGCGAGGAGGCCGAAGCGGTCTGCCTGTGCCAGGACTTCCAGGACCTCCCGCCATGTCTCTGCCGGAAGGGTTTCCGGTACCTCCGCTTCGATCGACGTGTGTCTGGTGTGGGCCAGTACGCGTGTGGTGAGTCCGAGGGCGGACAACCGGGCGGCGAGGGCCTCCGCGCTTACTTCGGGAGCAGGCACAGGGCAGCCTCCGTTACCGGTGATCACTTTAAGTGAAGCTAGTTAACTAGATTAGAGCTAGTGGACTAGATTTTCCATATGCCTGAGCAGCCGCCATACCTCCGTATCGCCGACGAACTGCGGCGGCGGATCGCGGAGCACGAGTGGAGTCCTGGAGACCGGCTGCCCTCGCGGGCCCAGATCGGCCAGGAGTGCGGGGTGGGCGAGAACGTCGTTCGCCGGGCCCAGGAGTTGTTGATCTCCCAGGGTGTGCTGGAGGGGCGGGCCGGGTCCGGGACCTATGTCGCCGAGCCCCGGCAGCGGGTGCGGATGGTGCGGTCCGCGGCGCGCGAGCAGCCTGACGGGTCGCCGTTCCAAGCGGACATGAAGGCCGTCGGGCGGAACGGCGGCTGGGAGAGCCGGACCGATGCGAAAGTGCCCGCGCCGGCGGAGATCGCTGCGCGGCTCGGGATCGGTGAGGGCGAGCTGTGCGTCCGGACCAAGTACGAGTTCCTCGCCGACGGCCGACCGGTGCAGCTGTCTACGAGCTGGGAACCCTATGACCTCACCGGCGGCACACTCGTCGTCCTGCCAGAGGGCGGGCCGCATGCCGGGGCCGGCGTGGTGAACCGTATGGCGGAGATCGGCGTTACGGTCAGCCACGCTGTAGAGCAGCCCGAGCCGCTACAGGCGACCGCCGAGGAGGCGTCGCTCCTGGGAATCCAGAAGGGCGCCCTCGTCACCCGGATCCGGCGGACCTACTACAGCGACGAGGGGCGGCCTGTGGAGACGGCTGACATCGTCGTTCCTGCCGCCCTGTGCGAGATCGTCTACGAGATCCCTATCAATCGACGGCATGGCTAGGCCACCAGCTCTAGGGCGAGTGGCCAGGCCACACCCCCACATGACCTTATTGATGTCGCTGGGGCGCGCGGAGGGACGCTGAACTACACATCTCCTTAGGCCAGGTCATGCTGATGGGTATCGATCTGTTCAGTTGCGGTCGGCCACACACTACGGTTGCGCCAAAGGTGTTGTGATCAGTGCGCACTGTGCACGGGAGTGTGGATGCAGCCTCTGTATGCGGTCGATTTTGACGTGTCGTCGACGCGTGGAGCTTCCTTTGATGTGCTTGGGCAACTGCGTGAGCATCTTGCGTCGTGGCTGAACAGCCCTCCTAGCGGCGGGCCCACGGCAGCGGACCTGGTCGTGGCCGGAGAGGCGTTGCTGGCTGCCAAGCCGCCCGGTCGTGAGCAGAGGCAGGTGCGCTGGTGGGTTGAAGCAGGCGACGTTGCTCAGGCGCTGCGGGTACGTTTGTCGCATCCGATCGACAGTGGTGCACGGTTCGTCACGCAGGTGACGCTGGCCAAGGTCTCCGATCAGGTGTCGCTGCGGGTCATGATGGGACAGGAGATCCCAAGTGGTTGGCTAGCTCCGATCCAAGACCCGTCGTTGTACCGGCCGAATGTGTTGGGCAGGGTATGTGGGGACGAAGCCCTTAGCTTGCGCACTCTGAGCCAGGTGGTGACCGGTCGGTTCGAGCCGATCCGCCGGAGCGAGCAGGTTTCGGTGCTTGCTGAGTCGCTGGTGGCTCCCACCCGGCTGCCTGCTCTGCTTATTCAGCCGCGGGACGAGTCAGCGTGGCAGCTCGCCAGACGGGCTTCGTCGCAGCTTGCCGGCCTGGCTCAGGTTGTCACCCTCAATTACGCAACTAGTCGGGCTCTTTCGCGGGAACTGCCTGAACTGCAGGTCCCCGATGGCGGGGTACTTCTAGTCTGGCCCGATCTCCGGCTGTCTCATCCGCGCTATTCCCGGTCTGAGATCGCCGTCGAGGGAATGGTCGAGCACTGGATGCGGACCCTGGCGGAGCTGTCTGTGCTTGCGCGTGGCTCCGACCGGGGATGGGACGCGGCGCGGCAGTCGGCGCGCGCGACTGCTGCACGACGGGCGGCAGCCCAAGTCGAGGAGGCACGTCGTCTTGGTGACGCCGCTGCGGAGCGGGCGGCACTGGAGCAGCGCGTACGTGAGCTGGAAGAAAGCGTCAGCGAGTGGGAAGGGCTGGCCATATCGGAGGCAGCCCGAGCGGATGAGCACGTGTCCAAGGCTGCTGACGCGACCAAATTCGAAGAGGAAGCGACACGGTGGCGCAAGCTCTATGAGCAGGAACGCGTCTCCAGCGGTGCCTCTTCAGCGCCGGTGGACCCCTGGGCGACTATCCCTGACTTGCAGAAGGGGGTATCGGCTCCCACATACCGAGCGCTGGAGGCCGCGTCGGAGGGTCGGGTCGTGTTCACCCCCAATGCCGAGCGGAGCTGGAAGTCAGATCAGTACCGCTTCCATGAAGAAATGACTGAGCAGTTGGTCTTGCTTGCCAAGGCGGCAGCAGACCTCTATGAGCAACCGCAGCCGTCTATGCCGCGCCTTGATGAATGGTTCTCCACCCAGCACGGGCTAAAAGTGGCAACGAGCGATCTGACCATTAAGAAGGATCCGAAGATGCGGTGGGCCTCCTACGGGGGTAAACAGCATGACACCCTGCCCCATGTGAAGGTGCGAGACGGGGTTGCGCATAGTGACTGCGGACGTATTCACTTCGCCCTGGACCCCGACAACCGTCGCTTCATCGTTGACCATGTAGGCGTCAAGAAGTACTGACTGGCCTGCATGGCTACTCATGCGGCGCATCTGACATCCACGATCGACATCACACAGTTGGGCGCGGGCAGCGTTACCCGGTCACTAGCGTCATGACAGTACCTGGCAGTAGACCTCGTGCAGTCGAGCCGATCGAGCTTACAGGCAGGTCTCGGCGCCGGGGCCCGTGCCAGATCCGTGCCAGATCGGGCAGTCATCCACGGTCAATTGGGGTCTGCGGCGGTGCAGGTAAGTGTGTGGCGCCCAGCGCCGTTGTACGCCCGTTGACCAGCCAAGACCGCTGTGTGATCGGCGCCAGGCTTACAAAGCAGATGTCGGCGGTTCGAAACCGTCCGCGCCCACCAGTGCAAAGGCCCCCGCAGCTCATCGCTGCGGGGGCCTTTGACGGTAGAGGCTGACGGCAGTCTCACTCGGGACGGCGTCGGCGGAGCAGCCGGTCCATGTGCCCCATCGCCTCACGTCGACGCTCGTCGGAGACGTGGGTGTAGATGTTCATCGTGACGGCGATCTGCGAATGCCCCAGGATCTCCATCACGACCCGCGCCGGCACACCTGCGGCGAACAAGAGCGTCGCGCACCCGTGCCGGGCGTCGTGCAGTCGGATCCGGGGGAGCCCGGCCGTCTCCGTGATGCGCTGGAAAGAGCGGCTCAGGTTCATCGGCTCGACCGTGCGACCCGTACGCGTCGTGAAGACGTAGTCACTGTCCTGCCAGTCCGCCCCCGCCGCGTCTCGCTGCGCGACCTGCCGCAGACGCTGCCAGCGCAGCGGCGGCACGCACATCAGGGGGAGGGGAATGACGCGGCTCCGGCGGTTCTTCGTGGAGTCCGCGTACAGCTCGTTCTGCACCCGCTGGATCTGGTTCCGCACGGTGAGGGTGTGGCGCTCCAGGTCGATGTCCGACCAGCGCAGCCCGAGCACCTCCCCGCGGCGCAGCCCAAGGGCGACGGCGAGGACGAACGCGGCGTACAGCGCGTCTCCCCTTGCCGCCTCTAGGAAGGCCGTTGTCTGCTCCAGGTCCCATGGTTTCAGCTCCCGCTGCTCCACCCGCGGGGCCGGTACGAGCTTGACCACGTTCCGGCCGATGAGCTCCTCCCGGCAGGCAGCGCTTAGCGCGCTGCGCAGGACCCGGTGCGACTCCTTGGCCGTGGCCGGAGACGCCTGGGCCGAGACGGCGGCGAGCATGCGGCGTACGTCGGCCGCCCCCAGGGTCTCCAGGCGCTTCGTTCCGAGGTTGGGGACCAGGTACAGGCGGATGTGGGTCTCGTACTTCGCGTACGTCGTCTTCTTGCGGTCGTCCTTGACGAACTGCTCCAGCCAGTACGGCAGCCACTCGGAGAGCTTGGCCGAGCGGGTCGGCGTCGGGATGCCCTGCCTGTCCCGTCGGACGAGCTCCTGCCGCTTGGCGTCGCACTCCTCCCACGTGGCCCCGTAGACCGTCTTCCTCTTCCGGGTGCCGTCGGGCTGCGGGACGTACACGCGGGCCTCGTAACGCCCGTCTTTACGCTGCCAGATGCTGCCGGCGCCGTTCGGGTTCCTCTTGCGTGCCATCAGGCGGCTTCCTCCAGGCGGTTGTCCATGTAGGTGCGAAGTGCGTCGAGTGGGATGCGGCGGCAGCGTCCTTCGGTGTAGCTGGGCAGTGCACGGGAGCGGATCAGGTCGTAGACCTTGCTGCGGCTGTACTTCAGGGCAGCCATGACCTCGGGGACGGTCACGGCGGTGTGGCTGGTCGGGATCGCGGTCGTCAAGGCGTGTCTCCTCGGCGTGCGGGGGCCTCTCCGGCCCCTTCCTGTCAGGTCCGCTACCTCCGCTACCTCCGCTACCGCCGCTACCGCCCTGGTCAGGGGCATGATCGGAGGTAGCGGATGGGGTAGCGGTAGCGGATGAATGCGCTACCGGCCCCGGCTCGGGTGGCGGGGGCGGGTAGCGGGGGGAGCGGATTAGGTAGCGGACGTGAAGAGGTCTGCCGCTACCGTTTCCGGGCCGCTGACCTGCGAGGTAGCGGCGGTAGCGGAAGTAGCGGCCCTCAGCAGGGGAGGGGGGCAGTAGCGATCCCAGGCGTCGTACAGATCGGCCGCGTAGTACCCCTTCAGTACCGCGCCGGCGGTCTTGATGTTCCGGGCCTTGATGGGGGTGTTGTCGGTGGTCATGTACTCACCGAGCATCTTGGCCAGGCCCCGGGAGTCGAGCGGCCGTCCGGCCATGTCGGCCCAGGGCGCCTCCTCCAGCGCGCACAGCCGGTCGAGGATGGCGACGGTCGGGAGGCGGTCGATGCCGACCATGACGTGGTCGCGCAGGTCGGTCAGCAGCCGGATGCCGATGGATCCCTTGTCGTCCGCGCGGGCGGCGCTGACCAGCTCCACGCACGCGGCGCGGGCCCGCTCGGGCCAGGCCCCGCCCGCGGCGTCCGCGACGGCGAGGAGGGGCTCCCACACGTCGGCGGCCCGGTCGGTGACGCCGTCGGGCATCTCGGGCCAGCGTCCGGCGATGTCCTTGTGGACCTGCTCGGCCCACTGGGCGAGCTGGTCGCGGAGCTTGTTTCCCTCGGCCTCGTGGAGGCGGGCGCGGAAGGGTTCGACCTTCTCGTTCCGGGCGCGGCGGCGCATGCGGATGATGACGGAGCGGGTGGTGATCGTGTCCGGGAGTCCGCCGAGCCCGGCAACGGCGACGGCGCTGTAGGAGGGGAACTCCACCACGGTCTGGTTGCCGCCGTCTCCAACGCAGCGGTAGGTGACGCCGGAGCGGCGGTGGCCGGCGTTGAGGAAGCCGCGCAGCTCCTCGTTGTCTCCGGCCTTGGGGCCGAAGACGGTGTCGATCTCGTCGTAGAGGATCGTGGGCCGTCCGGCGGAGTCGGACACTGACCGGAACAGGGCCGCGGCCCGGGCGTTCACCGCGAGCATCGGCCGGGGCACCAGGGTCTCCACGACCTCCAGGGCGCGGGACTTGCCGGAGCCGGGCTCCGGGGAGAGGAACGCGATCCTGGGGGTGGAGTCGAACGCGTCGAGGAGGTGGGCGTGGGCGTCCCACAGGGCGACAGCGACGTAGGCGCCCTCGCGGGGGAAGACGTTGAACCGGCGGTGGAACGCCTCCACCTCGTTGAGCAGGGCGGCGCCGTCGATCGTCTCGGGCATGCGGGATTCCCTCCGTACGGGAGCGGGGGTGATGTGGTCGACCGGGTGCGGGGCAGGGATTGAAGAGACGCCTTCGGCGGCGACCTTCGAGGCGCCCATCGCGTTGATTGGCGGCGCCGGTGCGGCGGCCGCGGGCCGGTCGGCGGCAAGGGTGAGGCTTTTCAGGAGCGGGGGTTCGGGGTGGCTCATGCGGCGGCCGGCCGGGGGCGGACGGTGCGGATGGACCAGTCGAGGGCGCTGCGGATGGTGGCGCGGCACTCGGATGCGGACAGTCCGGCCGACTCCCCTGCTGCCTGAAAAGCCTCCTCGGCCACGTGGCGGGGGATGTCGCCCCACGCGACGAACCGCCCCACCGCGCGGGCGGACGCCAGCAACTGTGCGTTCCTGCCGCCCTCCAGGGTCGCGGCGACGGCGGCGGTCTCCCGCTCCAGGGCCACCTCGGCGGCCCGGGTCCCGCTACCGAGGACGACGACCGGTGCCGGGCCCGAGGTGCGGGCGGGTTCGGGCGAGGTGGTGAGGGCCTGGTGGAGCCAGTCGGGGAGTGGGGCCGGGGGGCGGCTGTCGAGGATCTCGTAGGCGCCGTTGTCGGTGGTGCTGCCGGGGGCGACGACGTAGCCGCCCCAGCCGCGGGTGTCGATGTGGGGGCCCAGCTTCTTGGCGCTGTTGCGGAGCCGGGCCCCGTCGGGCTGGGTGAAGTACAGGTGCATGCCGCCGCGTGCGGACCGCACGCGGTGGGTGAGGGGGACGGCCTGCCCGGCGCGCTCGCAGAGCGCCTCGAAGGCCGTGACGCCGTCAGGCGTCCCGCTCTTGTCGTTCGCCTTGACCGTGTCCAGGTCCACGACGAGGAGGCCGGACGGGCCGGTGGCGATGCCCACGTTGTACGGGGCGTGCGTCCACGCGGCCACAATCAGGTCCGGGTCGGTGGTGGCCCGCTGCTCCGGCGTGCGGTGCCCGCCCGAGCACCGGCCGGTGGTGGGGCAGTCGCGTTCGGGGTGGCCGGCGGGCCGCTTGTCCCGGGGCCGGAGCGGGAAGACGTGCCAGCCGCGCTCGGCGGCGGCCATGGCGTGGGCGAGCAGGCCCAGTCCGGGCAGGTCGATGGACGGCAGATCACTCACGCCGCGGCCTCCGCCCGGGTCTGGGCGAGGTACTGGACGCCGATCCACTGGGTGTAGGCCGGGGGGATGCACTCGCGGATTCCGTCGCGGTTCATCCACGGCACGCCCAGGACGCGGCGGGCGTGGGCGACGCCGGAGAAGTTGCCGACGAACTGGCCGTAGTGGCCAGGCGGGATGGGGCGGCCCATCTTCGCCTGCGGCACCAGGTGGGCCGGGTGCGCGGGCGGGGTGAGGGTGAAGCCGGACGTCTCGAAGTAGCGGTGCCGGTAGGTCTCCAGCCCGTACATCGCCCCGCACAGCATCACCGGCTCGTGCAGTTTGGGTACGGCTCCGCGCACGTTCTCGATCACCCACAGCCGTCCCGTCGACTGCAGCGCCTCGCGGGTGGGGGCGATGAGGTCGGGGTGGGCGTTGTTCCGGATGCGCTGGCACTCGGAGTCGTACTGGCACGGCGGCGAGGCGTGAATGAGGTCGAACCGCGCGCCGTGCTTGCGGATGAAGGCGACGGCGTCGGCCTGGATGAAGCGGTAGGGGTAGCGGGGCTGCGGGGCGATGTCGACTCCGACGATGTCGAAGCCGGCGGCCGCGTATCCGGCGGCGGCGCCGCCCTGGCAGCAGAACGCGTCCAGCAGCAGCGGCCGGGCGCCGTCTCGCTGGATCGGGATGGGATGGGTCATGCTGGGTGTCTCCAGTTCGTCTCTAGCGGTCTGGACGAGGGCGGCCCCAGGCTTTGGCGAGACGGGGGCCGCCCTTCTTGCTGTTCACGCGGCGAACAGGCCGCGTTGCCCCTGCTCCATGGGTGTGGGCGGGGAGTCGGTGGGCGTCTCCGGGGTGAGGGTCGGGAGGCGCTGGTCGGTGGTGGGGCCGTCGTTGTGGAAGCGCCAGGTGCCCGCCGCGTGCTGGGCGGGGCGGCGCCTGGTGGGGGCGGTGTAGCGGCGGGCTTCGGTGGGGTGGGTGTCGTTCCACGTCTCCGCGCACACCTTGTGGACGGGTTCACCGGCGTGGGACCGCATCGGGGTCGGCTTGCCGCACAGGCAGCAGGCCAGCATCCGGGATCGGTCGAAGTGGCTGCGGTCGCCCCAGTCGAGAACGGGGGCCATGGCCGGAGCTAGTGGTTGATGGTGCCGTTGGCGCGGCCGAACAGGCCGGTCGCGGTGATGTTCTGGGTGATGTGGGTCGTCGTCCGCACAGGACCCCCACCCGCCCCGCTGCTGCCGCCGGTGAGGGCGCGGCGGGCGGAGCGGAGCGCGAGGGGGACGGCGATGACGGCGGCGACGACGAGGGCGGCGGCTGACCACAGGGCATGGCTCATGGCGATGAGTCCCGGGGCGGCGTAGGAGAGCCCGACACCGGCCGCGGCGACCCCGCCGCCGACGGTCGGTGCGAGGAGCGCGGTCGTCTTGGCCCACCCCGGAACCGCCCCGGCCGGGCGGCTGGGGGCGTTCGGGGCGGGGGTGAGGGTGTAGCCGGTGACGACCCGCCCGTCAGGCAGCTGCACGGACGCGACCCCCGGAAGGACGGTCGGCGGGGCGGGAACCACAGCCCCGTGGGTGACGGAGTGGAGGGGGATGGGGTGGTGGATGACGGGAGCCGGGTAGGCCGTGTGGTCGGGCATGGTGGGGCCCTTCTCGGGGTGTGGGTGGGGCCCGCGACGCGAGGTGTCACGGGCCCGGATGCCGGGGTGTCCGGCAGGTGTCAGGCGGAGGTGTCAGGGCGCGTGACACCCGCTCCCGCCTAAGGGTTCGGGTGTCACGGGCCCGTGACGGTGTCAGGGCGTCACGCGGGTGTCAGGCGGCGGCGAGGGCGGGGACGATTCGCCACCGGCCGGTCTGGTTGGTGGGCTCCAGACGGCCGTCGAGGGCGGCGTCCTTCAACCGGGCGGAGACCCACGGGCGGCTGTAGCCGTTGGTCTCGCACCAGTCGGTGAAGTCCTTCGGGCCGACGATCATCCGGCCCTGCTCCTCGAACTCCTCCAGCGCCTCCTCGAACAGAACCCGGGCCTCCTCAGGGGAGGGCTTGCGGCCGGGCTCGGTGCCGAAGAGGGGGGCTTCGTCGCCGGGCTCGTCGCCGGGCAGGTCCGTGTCGGGGTCGATGCCGTCGTCCGCGGGGTCGAGCCACATGCCGTCGGTCATCTCCTCGTCCTCCTCGGTCTCCACCAACTGGAGCTGCGGGGCGGTAGCCCCGGCGGCCGGGCCGTCGGGGGTATGGCGGGTGCGGTGGGTGTAGGCGTTGCCGACGGTCGCCTCGAAGGCCCGGACGGTGACCGGGTCCATCGGGGCGCCGTGGGCGGCGGCCCAGTCCGCGAGCTGCTCCATCACGTCCATGGAGCGGGTGGTGAACCGGCGGGTCCGGCCCGGGGCGGGGTAGCGGTCCTCGGGGATGCCCGCGGAGACCAGGTAGCAGTAGCCCGGCCGCCGGTTCCCCCACGCTCCCGGGTGGGCCCCGGCGTCCAGGACGGTCTCCGGGAGGGCGAAGCCCTCGTCGCGAGGGTCGCAGCCGAACGCGAGCACGGACGGGAGGGAGGCGCGGGTGCTGGTGCTCATCTGGTCGTAGCTGGGGCGCTGGAGGGAGACGATCAGGGAGACGCCGGCGGCGCGGGCCTCCTGCGCGATGCCGGTGAACGCGTCGTCCCCCAGGGCCCGGAGGGTGTTGGCGGCCTCCTCGAACCAGGCGACCAGGTAAGCCATGCCCTCGCAGCCGCACGCGGTGCCGTCCGGGCGGCAGGAGTGCGCCGGGGCCGTCTGTTTCCCGGCGGCCTGGACGGTCCACTGCCGGTAGCGGTGCGCGCCGAGCCAGCGGGTGCGGGCCGGGATGGCAGCCTGGAGCGCCTCCACCATCGCCTCCGTGCCCGCGCCGCCCTCCTCGGCCCAGTCGAAGGCCGGGAGGAGGGGCCGGAAGTCCTGGAAGGACTTGGGGTCGGACAACAGCACGTTCACGTCGGTGCGGGAGACGATCTCCGTGAGGACGTTCAGAGCCCCGTCGCCCTTGCCGGAGCCGGTGCCGCCCGCGATCAGCAGGTGGGTGGCGTTGCGGCCCTGCTCCGGGTCGCCGGGCAGCCACAGCAGCAGCGGAGAGCCGTCGTCGTACCGGCCGATGACCAGCGGATCGGCGATCGATCCGCCCAGGTTCGACGGGCCGTCGTACTCCACCACTTCCCCGAGCATGTCCTCGGGCACGATGACCAGCTCGCCGCGGCGGGCGGAGTCCGGGTGGGGCTGGAACCGCAGCGCCGTGGTCGGCAGGTCCAGCGCCGACGCAAGCCGCGGCAGCACCTTCGACACGTCCTCGGTGGTCTGCTCCCCGGGTTCCAGCGCGATCTGCGCCGTGACCCGGTTCGGCTCCACCTTCGTCGCCCCGATCGCGGCGCGGGCCAGGCCGACCTTCTCCAGCAGCCCCTTGTCCCCGCCCCCGGCGGCCGGACTGTCGCCGTTGCGGCGCATGGCCATGCGCACGTTCCACGACAGCGCGACCACGGGGCCGCCCATGAGGAACAAGTCGTCCAGCGGGCCCGTGGTCGGTCCGGCCAGGCAGGCGCCGGTCAGCCACGCCGACCCCGCCGCCACCGTGATCGCGGAGTGGAGACGGCGCTGCTGGGTGGTGTTGCGGCCGATCCACCACGTCGCCCCGGTCAGCGCGACCGAGGCGAGCGTGAGGCCGGCGCCGGCGGCGGCGCTGTCGGCCCACCGCAGGTTGCCCAGGACACCGGCCAGGCCGGTCCCGGCGACGCCGAGCCACGGCGGCAGGTGCGGCTTCGCCCGGTGCAGCAGGTAGGCCGTGATCGTGCCCCCGGTGGAACCACCGCCGCCGTGGTCGTCGAGGACGTCTATGGTCGTGTGCTTGCGTCCGGCCATGACCGGACCTCCCTCCGACTCGGGTTACTGCTGGACCCAGTTCATGCGCTGCTGCGCCCGCGGGCGGGCGTGGTGGCGGACCCGGTTGATCTCCTCCTGGTACTCCTGCTGGAACGTGGCGTAGGTGGCGGCGGCGAGCTTGGCCGCGTTGCGCAGCTCGTCCGCGGACTTCTGGAGCTTGCGCGCGACCTTCGCAGCGCGGACGCGGGAGCCGCCGATGCGGCCCTCGGGGTCCGGCACGGCCGCCAGCACGCTCTTGAGGATCTCCGCGCCCATCGCCACCTCGATCGACAGGGCGACGGACAGGGCCCGCAGGTGGTTGCAGTAGGCCCGGACCTGAGCCGGGGAGGAGAAGTCCGGCTCCGGCATCAGCGCCTGCGAGTGCGGACGCCGCCCGCCACCGCCGCCGTTGACGTTGGTGCGGTTGACGTTGACGCTGACCGGCGGGACGAAGCTGCCGCCCATCGCGCCGACGAACCCGCCGAGCGCGGCGCCGGCGTTGGCGAACTTGTCGGACTTGTTGCCCCCACCGTTGGTGGCGCGGGTGTTGGTCCGCGTGGTGCGGGTGGTGCGGCGGGCGTTGGGGTTGGGGATCTGGGGCATGACGGGGTCTCCTCAAATCACTTCGAGCGGCGGACGACGAGCCAGAACACCTGCACCGCAACCGTCAGCCCCACCCATGACCAGGCGAGCGGGACGGCGAGCGGGCCGTAGTGCACGAGGGCGGCGGCCCAGCCGGTGGCGAGCGCGGCCAGGACGGTGGCGGTCAGGAGGCGTCCGGGGCGCTCCCCGATCCGCTCCGGGCTCTTCACCCGGACCCACCACAGGGCCAGCAGCGGCAGGGTGGCGGCGGGGGCGAGGACGTAGACCGTCCACGGCGCGATCAGGTGGACCACGGCCGTCAGGACGTAGGCGAGGGCGGCGTAGGCGGTGGGGGCCCAGGCCGCGCGGTGGCGCCAGGCCCAGCCGCCGACGGTGCGGGCGATGCGGGACGACAGGGTGGGGCGGGTCTCGGAGACGACGACGAACACCGGCGGGGCGCCCTTGGCGCCGCGCTGGGTGGGGATGCGGACGGTGGTGGCGCCCGGGGGCACCTGCACCGAGCGGGGACGACGAGCCACGGGAAACTCCCTTGGGGTCGGAAGAAGCACAGGTCAGGCAGCGTGTGCGGGGGCGTCCGCGCAGGGGACGCAGGAGCCGAGCGAGGGCGGGATGCGGTATCCGGCGTCCCGCCCGCACTCCGGGCACACCCGCCGGGCGGCGTTCGCCGCGGCGAGCGCGGCCTGCTTGGCCGGGGTCATCGGACGCACGGGCCGGGCCAGATCGATCCGGTAGAGGTAGGCGACCAGCGGGCCTCGTCGGCGGCGGGGTCGTTCCAGCTCGGCGGCCACGTCCTGGCCGCCGGGCCGCAGCCCCATCGCGCGGAGCTGACGGCGGGTGGCCAGCCCCTCCGGGGCCAGACGCCACCGGTAGACGGGCAGGCTGGCCATCAGCCGAGCCGGTGGTAGGAGGCCCGGCAGGCGGTGGCGTGGTCGTTCGCCTCGTCGCGGGCGAACGGGAGGCCGTGCTCGCCGGAGTGGTCGCCGCAGCCGTGGCAGTGCCATCGCGAGGAGTGCCCGCGCTGCTTGTTGCCGGTGACATCGACGGCGGCACCGGTCTGGTTGTGGAACCGGATCAGGAGGCTGTAGGGCTCGGGCGGGTTGGTGTTCGGGGAGAGCTTCACCGGGACGCTCCTTCCAGAGCCGCGGGGTTGGTGTCGCGCAGTTCCTGGTAGCGGGTGGAGACCCAGCCGACCGACCAGCCGCACAGCTCGGCCGCCTGCCGCACCGGCACCCCGGCGGCGAACGCCGCGGCCACCGTCCGGCGGGCCTGCCCTTCGGGCTGCTTGTCGTTCGCCGGCCCGGCAGCGAGGAGAGCGGCGCGTTCACGCTCGGCCCGCTCCTCGCGTTCACGGCGTTCACGCGCCGCCTTCTCCTCAGCCTCCTGGCGTTCACGCTCGGCGCGTTCGATGGCCTCGCGTTCACGGTGTTCACGGGCCAGGCGCTGCTGTTCACGCTCGCGTTCAGCGCGTTCACGTGCCCCTCGCTCCGCACGCTCCCGGCGCTCCTCGCGCTCGGCCTGCTCGCGGGCCAGCGCCGCCTCGTGCTCACGCTGTTCACGGGCGAGCTTCGCGTCAAACTCGCGGCGCTCACGCTCCCGCCGCTCCTCCTCGTCCGCCCGCCGCCGCTCGGCCTCCTCGGCCTCCTGGGCGCGCTGCCGGGCCTCCTGCTCGCGACGCCGGCGCTCGGCCCGCTCCCGCTCCTCCAGCCCCGCCACGGCGGCGGTGATGGCGCGGCGGTAGGCCAGGCCGGTCTCGGCGGTGACGATGAGGAGAAGGGGTGCGACCGCGTGCACGGCCACTCCGACCAGGTCTTTCCTCAGGGCGGAGTCGGCGGTGTTGAGGGCGAGGGTCATGATGCCGGTCATCCACCGCAGCACCACCGGCCACCTGCCGCCCTCCCCGCCGAGACGGGCCAGGACGGAGTCGAGACGGACGACGATGACGACGGCGGCGTCCACGACGATCGGCAGGATGGGGGCGGTCCAGTCCCAGGCGTCGGGGGTGTGGGCCCGCATCAGCGGGGTGACGGTGAGGACCGAGTACAGCATCGCCCCGCACACGATCAGCCACGTCCCGACGCTGAGGGCTTGCTCGGCTGAACGGATCTGAACAGCGTTCACGACACTGCCCCCAGACCCAGCTCGGCCGCCTCCCGCTCCGGAACCGGGGCGAAGCCGATCAGCTCGATGTCGGCGCCGGCGAAGCGCCCGTGAACCTTCAACACCTGTGTTCCGCCACCGCCCTGAACGCGGTGAACAACCGCCTCCGGGGCGATGTTCAGGGCCTCGCGCCACGCCTCGAACGCGCCGAGGTCGTCGTGCAGCGACAGCCGCAGCCGGTCCGGGTAGACCGGGCAGAAGTCCACGTTCGGCGCCGGCAGGTGCGAGAACTTCGTGTCCAGGACGATCAGCGCTGTCAGCGGCGCCGTCAGGTCGGAGAGCGTCCGGGCGTTCACGCGGCACCGCCCGAGCGGGCCGCGGTGCGGTTGGTCAGGTCTCGGCGGGCCGCCAGGACCCGGCGCCGGTGCCGGCGCAGCCGCTGGGCATCCAGCTCCGACACCTGCCGGTCCAGCAGGGCGATCTCCACGTCGAGCAGGTCCCGCTCCGCCTCGATCAGCGGCAGCTCCAGCTCGATCGCGTCCAGCTCCGCGTCCGACGGCTCACCGTCGAACGCCAGCGCCTCGGAGGTGGTGGGCAGTGTGATGATGGACTTCATGGGTCGTGCTCCCTTCACAGCAGGGGGTGAAAACGGCCCGTACCGAACCCCCGGTGCTCGAACACCGGGGGTTCTCGCCGTTGAAGCTCAGGTTGATCCGGCTCCCCTCGACCCCACCCGTACGGCACCCCGTGTGGGGCCCGGACGGGCGGAGGAGGCAACCGGCCGCAGCCGAGTGGCTGCGGTGGTCAGGTGACGCGGTGGGCGTAGCCGCTCTGCCGGTCCAGCAGGGGTGGCGCCGGGGTTCTTCGCTGGAACATTGGGATCTTCTTGGCGTCGGATGACAGGAATGGAGCACTGCAAGGGGGACCGTGTCCCCACTCTCCGGCCGTTGCTCGCGGTCGCCGGGCCACCTCGCCAGTACGGGCCGAAACCCTGTTCCACCTGGCCTTTAGCGGGATTGCAGCGTCCCCGCCCTAAGCGTGTGGGCAGCACGGCTCACCGAGCCGAAGCTCAATGAGGTACATGTACTACCTGTTCCTCATCATGCGGAGAAGGATTCGCACCGTCAAGTCCCTTGGCCCTTTGGTGGTTGCGAGTCCGCCCCGCTCGATGTACTCAGCTTGGCTTGATCAGGGCAGACGTTGGACTCCGCGCGTGTACGGCTGCAGGACGTCTTGGCTACGGTGAAGTCGTCCCAAGTCGTCCCACCCGGGGGAGTCCACGGCATGGCCAACGAACGCTTACGCGGCGCGATCATCGAGCGCGGCATGACTCTGGACGAGGTGGCCGAACGGCTCGGGGTGTCGGCCAAGACGGTGGAGCGCTGGATCAACGACCCCAAGCGCCAGCCATACCGCCGCTTCAAGTACGCGACGGCATCGCTCCTCCAGCGCGAGGTGTCCTACCTCTGGCCGGAGGAGCGGACGTCAGCCGAGGTCACGGAGGCAGGCAACGCCGAGCTGGTCCAGTTGTACCCGCACCGCTCCGTCGTACCGAACCGACTGTGGCCGCAGCTCTACGCCGGCGCCCGGCGGCACTTCGACGTCCTGGTCTACTCAGGCTTCTGGCTCACCGAGGACGCTGCCTTCCACCAGGTGGTGAAGGAGAAGTCCGCCGACGGCGTCCCGATCAGGTTCATGCTCGGTGACCCCGACTCGGCCGCGGTCGTGGTACGCGGGGCCGACGAGGGGATCGGGGGTGCCATGGCCAGCAAGATTCGCAACGCGCTGGTCAACTACGCGCCGTTGTTCGGGCTGTCCGGAGTCGAGTTCCGGCTCCACTCGACCACGCTCTACAACTCCATCTACCGGGCCGACGACGCGATGCTCGCCAACGGGCACCTGTACGGCGTCGGCGCCTACATGGCCCCCGTCCTGCACCTCCAGCGCGTCCCCGGCGGCGAGCTGTTCGACGCTTACGCGGAGAGCGTGGAACGGGTCTGGGAGAGCGCCCGACAGATCTCCTCCCCGACGGACCTCGGAGGTACAGACACATGACCCGGATCGACTACTTCCGCGACCCGAAGGCCCCGAAAGCGAATTCGGTGGTCCCGTCGGTCACCGTCGTCGTCCGCGACGGCAACGGGCGGCTCCTGCTCATCCACAGGACCGACAACGACCTGTGGGCACTGCCGGGAGGCGGACACGACATCGGCGAGCGAATCGGCGACACGGCGGTGCGCGAGGTCGAGGAGGAGACCGGCATCGCGGTCGAGGTTGAGGGCATCATCGGGCTCTACACGGACCCGGAGCACGTCCTCGCATACGACGACGGCGAGGTGCGCCAGCAGTTCTCCATCTGCTTCCGGGCCAATCCGGTCGGCGGCTCCCTCCGTACAAGCAGCGAATCGAAGGAGGTCCGCTGGGTAGACCCGGCGGACCTCGACGACCTCGGCATTCACCCGTCCATGCGCCTCCGCATTCGGCATGGCCTGGACAAGACGCGTAGGGCGCCCTACATCGGCTGAGCGCCGCTGGCCGCGGCCATACGTCGCTCTACCCGCTCGTTGGCCGCGTGGATCTCCGGCGCCGCACGCTGGATGAACCGGCCCACGATGGTGTCCGGCCCATACCGCTGCACGATCTCGTCCAGCCGCGCGGCCGGCGTCGTGTGTTCGCCGTCCGGAGTGGTCGTCATGTCGGACACGATGAGCGCGTCGACCAGCTCGGGCCGTTCCAGCGCGAACTCGGTCTCCAACTCCCGCCGCATCCCCCGCTCCTCAGCCTCCAGGAGTGCGCAGGAGTGGTGGGCGACGAGTCGGACGACCCGCTCGTCGGCGCCCTCTTGGTTTCGAAGAAAACGGGCGCCGTCGAGCGGATGGAAGCCCGTGGCGGCCAGGGAGGGGGAGTACCCAATGTCGTGCAGGACAGCTGCCGCCTCCAGAAGTTCGGCGTCTCTGCCGAGGATCGGGCTTAGCGCCCGGGCACGCCTAGCGACTCCGAGGGAGTGGGCCCAGCGACGCGGCAGCGCCTCGGACAGCAGCGATTCGGAAAGAGAGTAAGCCCACTCAGAGAGCTTCACAGGTGGCAACGCTACGACTCCTCCTGTTGTGTGGGGAGGGCGCGAACGGTGCGCCCCTTGCCGTGGACAGTTGACAGCAGGCCAACACCCTCCATCTGTGCGAGGGCACGTCGTACGGCCGTACGCGAGACGTCGAACCGTTCACACAACTTCGACTCCGAGGGATAGCGGTCCCCTGCTGACAGCCCTTCCTCCTCGATCAGGGTGGTCATCCGTTCCACGAGGGGCGGGATGGACCTGCTCGACACACGCCAGCCGATGCCGGGCACAGGGGTGATCAAGTTCTCGGCCTCCAGCACTTTCAACGCGCGTCGGACCGTGTTGCGGGAGACGTTGTGCGCATGCATGAGAGCGGCCTCGGATGGCAGGGAGCTGCCGTCGAGCCGTTCCTCGACATCCTTCCGCAGTGTGTCGGCGATGAGCAGGTAAGTTCCGCGCGGGCTGGCCTCCGTCACGGCGCCTCCTTCCGGGAGCGTCTACTGCCGCCAGGGTCGCACGTGCCCCACGCCAGGAAGCCAGGCGCCTGCAGGATGGCAACCTCTCCTCTCACTGACGGCCGAGAACCTAAGACGTATGTGGCTCAACAGGCTGATTAGTTCCATCTCCCTCGGACATGAGAGAGATCAGCTCTCCGGCGATGAGGTAGGACTGGATCACGCAAAGGTCAACCTCCCGCATGGACACATCGGCATGCACCCCTTTGTTGGCGAGTTCGTAAGCCTTATCGATTCGATTTCCAACATCTTCAAGGGTGGCCATGACGACAGCACCAGACGTCCTGGAACCTACCTTTTCATCAAGGAACAGCCAGAGGCGGTTCTTGTACTTATCAGCCCCCGCTTGACGCTCCTTTCCGGCCCTGTCCTTGACCGGTTCACTTTTCGGCGGGTACACGACATTAGCCAGCGACTCCAGCATCCTTCTGCAAGAAGTAAGTGCATGCGAGCGGCTTTCGGCGTCACCATCAGCCGCCCGCCTATAGGCCGCGAGGAGCTGTTCGAGTACATCAGGAGCAATTCCCCTGAGAGCCTCCTCGACTCGGGACCGACTCCTCTCGAAGATCTCCCTATTGGCAAACCCGATACCGATCTTTGTCTCTACACTACAAAGATAGGAGAAGGTTCGATGCCGGATGCGTTCGAGGATTTGATTCTGAAGATCAATACGCAGAGCAAATCGCAATTTATCCAGAGGATCCTCCTCCACTTCGGCGCTTTTAACCATCTCGTCAATCGCCATTTCGAGGACACTAATCGGACCCGAGAGCACTGATCCCTGCTCGATAATCCCAGTCAATGCATCGGGAATCTTTACGGGCGTGCGCTCTTCAATGTAGACCTCAAGGAGTTCTCTGGCCCGATCACGCGCAGTGGATGATTCCCCGTCGGAGAAGTACTCTTCGGCGTTCCGACGCCGCAACCACGCCGAACCCCCTACGGGACGCAGATCAAGGCTGAGCAGGTAAGCCTGTTCGTTGTCACCCATCAGTCGGGCGATGCGCATTGCGCGCCTCACTGAGGCGGAGAGCGAGACGCTTTCGAACTCATCCAGCGCTGTTGTCGTCAAATTGAGGATTTGTTCAGTTGGGTTCACTTTTACCCCCATTGTCGCTTTCGTGATCGCCTTCGCTATGGCGCGATCCTCCCAGAGGTCCAACCTCAATGCCTGCACTTTCTGTAGCTGTGGCTGTGGCTACGACTTGAAGCAAGCGCACGGCCCCATTCGCGCACTCAGCGTGAAGCGATCGACCGTAGGCCGCATCGGCGGTGCTGCTCCAAGTCCTGGGCTGCGCCTAGCTTTGAAGGGGCCAGCGAGGCTGCCAACCGGCCGGCCAAACTCCCATTCAGGTATCAGCGGCTCGAAATCGTCCGCACCCACCGCCCTGAGGGCCCCGGCCCGATCATGGTCCGGGGCTTTTGACGTGACTCCCGTACGGTCCGAGTTCGAACCAACGTCTTCCCGGTCCAGCGGATGGAAGGACCGGGAACGGCGAACAAGACGTCGAGTCGAGTCACCGGGGCAGCGTCCACCCCGGGCGACCTGTCGGTCAGGCAAGGTGGACAGGCCGATCGCGGTGGCAGGTTCGACCACAGCCGCTAGCACCATGCGGAACCGATCCCTCCGGTGAATACACGGGGGCTGCCCCCAAGGCAGCACCTAGGAGGACGCAAAGTTCCTGTTCAACTGATCGGGCGGGCCGCTGCGGCCCAGTCCCTTCCAAGCACTTGGTCACAGCCTCCGGGCTTCACTCGCGGGATGTCAGACCAGGCTGGTACACCATGGGGCATGACTGTCCCCATGGCTCCCGAGCCCCATGTAGCGTTTGCCGACCTGGCCTCCGCCGATCTTGTGGTTGACCGGCTCTACGCCGGTGGGACGAAAGGTAACAGTGGCGATGACCCGGTTTCCAAGCTGATAAAGGGCGTTGGTAACCAGGGCGGTTTCCGGTACGCCGGCTCGCCAGCCAAGGGCACGGTACGCCTGGTCGTGCTGTACACCAGCGGCGACGACGTGGATTGGCCTGATCACCTCGATGTGCAGACAGGCACCTTCACCTACTACGGAGACAACAAGAGGCCAGGGCAGGAGCTGCACGAGACTCCGCGGTCGGGCAACGCCCTGATGCGGGATGCGTTCAAAGCGTCCCACGGCGCCCCCGCCGAGCGGGCTACGGTCCCGCCCTTCTTCCTGTTCGAGAAGGCGGGAACATCGGGACGGTCGGTCAGGTTCCGCGGCCTGCTGGCCCCCGGAGGGCCGGCCGTGACCTCGGACGAAGAGCTGGCTGCAATCTGGCGGGCGACCGGGGACAAGCGGTTCCAGAACTACCGTTCCTACTTCACTGTCCTCGACCACAACCTGATCCCCCGCAGCTGGATCCAGCAGCTCCTTGAAGGCCAGGGGGCGTTGGGTGGGCACTGTCCGGACGTGTGGCGGACCTGGGTCGAAAGCCGGGTGTACCGGCCCTTGTTGGCCCCTTCCACCACCGTCATCCGCTCCAAAGTGAACCAGCTGCCGGACGACCCCACTGGCAGGGCCATGCTGGAAGAGATCCGCGAGTACTTCCGGGGCCGTGAGCACGACTTTGAGGCATGTGCAGTGGCTATCTGGCGGCTTATCGCCCCGAGTACGGGAGCAGTCGACCTAACCCGTCCAAGCCGGGATGGCGGGCGGGATGCAGTAGGGAACTATGTGCTGGGCCCCGTGGCGAACCCCATCGCGATCGACTTCGCCCTTGAAGCCAAGTGCTACTCAGCGGACAGCTCAGTTGGAGTACGAGAGGTTTCCCGGCTGGTCTCCCGGATCCGGCACCGGAACTTCGGGGTCTTGGTCACGACCTCGTTCTTCAACAAGCAGGTCCAGGACGAAGTCCACGAAGACGGACACCCGATCGCGCTGGTCTGCGGACGGGACATCATCGACGTACTGCGGCAGCACGGGCGAACCACCGCGGACTCCGTGCGCGAGTGGCTCAAGCAGAGCTTCCCTCAGCCGTAGCTGATCGGCAGCTGATGAAGCGCTGATGCCAGACTTCGGCGCGTGACGATACAAGAGGGTCTGCCCTTCCCCCCGGAAGTTGCACAGGCAGCCGGCATGCAGGAGTCGCGAGCCTTGGCGGCCATGCACTCACGCCGCAACACGTTCCGCACCTGGGACACTCCGCGCCAGCATATGGGCGGAGTGCCGCAGGAATGGCGGCTGCAGCCTGGTCTCAAGCAGCACGTCCCTGCTGACCTTGCCCCGTTCGTGAAGTGGTTTGACGAGCAGCCGCAGGCACGCGAACGCTTCCGATGGGCCCTCCGCGACTCCCTCGACGAGCTGCTCGATGGCCAGAGGACGGGCCGCTGGGCGTACCAGCACCTGACAAAGACTGAGAAGACCTACCTTGGTACCGCTGTCGAGGTGAACCTCACCAAGGAGTTCGCCATCGACAACGGTGCAGACCTCGACTGGTCCATCGCTGGCCTCGACATCGACTGCAAGTTCTCCAAAGACCTCGGCGGCTGGGAGATCCCGATGGAGATGTATCTGTGCGCCGATCATGGTGAACGGAGCGGTCGTGCCAACCACGTTGCACTCGTAACCTGGATGAACGACGACACGAGCCAGTGGGCCGCGGGCATAGTGCGGATCACGGACGAGCGCCTGCGCTGGAAGAAGCAGAGGGATGCAAACGGCGGCCTCGTCCGTGCGTACAACCGCGACAACAAGCGCAAGCTCTCCGCCAGCGCCAGGTCCGAGGTGTACTGGCTTTGGGGTGGGCTTCAGACGGATCTGCCGACCAACCTCCTGCGCCATCTGGATGACGAGACCCGCGAGCGGATCCTTACCGCATCACTGTCGGGTAGGGCCTCATCGGGCCAGCAGCGGCTCAACCAGCTATTTTACGAGGTACAGGGCAGGATCGTCGGCCGACAGACCGTGCTGACCGTCGGTCAGCAGGACGACTCGCCGAAGCGAGTCCGCGATACACGGAAGCCTCTGCGCGGGAAGGGCATCGTTGTGCTGGGCCATCAGGGATCACACCCGCACGTTGCCCGCGCGCTCGGGCTGCCGGCGCCAGTCAAGGGCGAGTGGATCTCCACCCGTCTCGTTCCTGTCTCGTCTGACGATCCGCGACCGAAATTCTTGCTGGACGGCCAGTTCTGGGCGCGTGCTCGGGAGAGTGAGCTGTTGGATCCTGAACCCCACCCAGCGCCTGACCTGCCAGACGGCCCGGAGAGCGCCTGGAAGCACCGCTTTAGCTTTGCAGGCACCTTGTAACTGCCCAAGGCGTCGGTGACATGGTGGACGATGGGACTCGCGCGGGTACGCGACGTTGAAGGCGGTCGGCTTAAACACTGAGTGGTGGTTGCTGACGGCAATATGTGACGGCAACGTCGATGTACCTGAACCGCCCCGGGTGGCTCGTTGTGCTTGATGCAGTGCCTGCTTTTGCGGACGGCAGGAGGTCGGCGTCGTGGCTGGACGAACTTACAAAGCAGATGTCGGCGGTTCGAAACCGTCCGCGCCCACCAGTGCACAGGCCCCCAGCCGATCATGGCTGGGGGCCTTTGACATCTATTTCTGACATCAACGGGGGCGGTCGGTCACGACTGGGGACGCCTTCTGAGCAGCCGATCTATGTGACTCACGGCCTCGCGCTGCGTGTCCTGCACGACGTGCGTGTACACGTTCATCGTGACGGCGATCTGGCTGTGCCCGAGAATCTCCATCACGACCTAGGGCGGGACGCCGGCGGCGGTCAGGAGCGTCACCGTACCGTGCCGGGCGTCGTGCAACCGGACGACGCGGAGACCGGCGTTCTTCGCGACGCGAGTGAACAAGAGCTCCGGCGCTGCAAGCTCCCTACGTCCTTCCACCCGAACCGAGCACGAAGCCGAGGCGACGGGCACCCCGCCCATTGAACTGGTCCGCATCCCGCTGACCAGCCCCGCCCCCAGCACTCACAGCAAGCGCGGTAAGAATTCCCCTACTTCATCAAGGCACCCGCCGCGCGCGGCGCGGCGCGCGGCCCGTCGCCCGGGCCTGCGCTCCTGTCTCCGCCCCGCTCCAGCCCGGCCGCCGGCCGCACGCCTGACAGCTTGGGTTGATGGGTGGCGAACCCCTCTATGGCTGGGGCCGGTCGGTTACACGGCTTTAGCCACCTCCCCGGTCAGGGACCCGCGTCGAGCAAGACCAGGGGGCCACTCGATCACATTGCGGTCAGGCCCAAAGCCTGACCGAGTTGCCAACCAGCGTACGGCCCCCTGCTCATGCTCGACCCCAGCCCGGGCAGGCCACCGGCCAAACCCGCTCCACCGACCTAGGTGGCCTGTGACGGCGCTGGGTGTTTTTCGATTCTCAAGACTCTGAGGTTGTCATCCTCGTATTCGGCTGCATCATGCTTAGCAACTCTCGGATCATCCAGCCCTAGGACATTTGACCCTCGCCCCAACCAGAGCGTAAGAGAGATATCCGGCCTTTCAAGAAAGGGTCGAATATCGATGTCTCCACGCAATCCTCGGTGTGGCGAAACGACGATTGTACGGAGGCTGGGGCTATCGGCCAGCATTATCCATGCCGTCTGGTCGATGCGCTGCGACCGAATGGTCAATTTCCTCAAGGCGGTGGAGCGTGAAATCGCTCTGGCATGCTCGGTCAGGAGGTTCGATACTGTCAAGGTCCGCAATCTCCTCAATTCGAGGAGGCCGGGAAAGTTTGGCGACGCACTTGAGCCAAGCGTAAGATCTTCCAGCCCCTGGAACGCGGAAGCGATAGCGGAAATATCAATTGGGCCGCTACCGTGGAAATTGAATGACCTAAGCGAATCCAGTTTCGGAAACTCCGAGATTTCGACTCCACCTTGGATATAGATCGCGAGATGCTTGAGATGGTGCAGATTAACTAGGGAATCGAACCCATCCAAGACGGTTGTAGCAGTAACAACCAGTCGAGTGATGTTAGGACACCTGGAAAGCGATGAGAATGCGAACTCCTTGATTGCCGTCCGCAGCATCAGAACCCTTAGGTCCCGCAGCTCAGGAAGCCAATCCATTGTGTCCGCGGAGCAGAACACGTCAAGAGTCTTGAGCCGGGGAAGATGTCTGACTGCCGGCAGCATTTCCGGAGCCCCGATGGAGACCTCCTTCCATGCGTCAGCATTCTGACCCATTACCTTCTGAGCGTATTCCTCTACTTCAAAGTACTGCCAGGCCCGCTCCAGTTCCCGCCTCACGGTGACTCTCGTGTCTCTTCCCAGGCGAGAGATTAGAGAAAGAGCCCCGTCTCCTCCCACGATGGACGCCATGCGAACCGTTGCCGCGGCTTCTGGCGCAGACAAGCGGCGCTCCGGAATGAGGGGAATTACCATTTCCCCCGCGCTGGCGATTTCCTTGGCGTCAGACATCTTCCGAGGAGGGATCAGCCGGGCCGTTGCTTCCCTGACACGCTCGTGAACTTGCGGGTCGCATTCCCCTGCTGTCTCGAGGCATGCCGCTGCAAGCAAATGGAGTCGACTACGCACGGCCGCTTCCCTGTCGCCGCGCTCGAGAAGCCGGCTGAGAATCATGGTTCGCTCTTTCGGGCGAGCATGCCCGACTGCCATCACCACGACCTCATGCCATTGATCGAGGTGCGCGTTATTTACAAGCACCTCGAGATCGTCGACTTCCACAATTCTTGCTGCTGCAAGAAACTCTTGGAACGTGCGATGGACAAAATCGACTCTCCCCGGAATCGGGCGCCGCAAGCAACCGCTCCTTACAAGGAGATAGTCAAAAACTTCATCCGCCGAAGCGCTAACGGATGGCATCGAGGAGAGTGAAATTTCCACCTGATTCACCGCTTGGTCCTGAGCTGAATCACTCAAGCCGTTGCGAATCAGCCAGTATGCAAACCCTCCCAGAATTGACTTCTTTTGCGCATCTCCCACATTAGGGGGCTCCGGATATTCGATCCGTCGCTCACGATCTCGCCTAAGAAGGAGCATGTCCAACGCCGCGCGATACAGCTCCATTCTATCCTTTGGAAGTTGCGAGTGCCTATCTCGATTCAATGTGCAGAGCAGTGCACACAGAAGGGGATTGGAGGCGAGGCGTTTCAGCTGGCGCTCTTCCTTGATTGAAGAAATAAGGTCCGCTTCCCCTTGCTTTAGCGCGGAAAGTTCCTGTTGATTCGCTTCAGCTGCGGCAGCAGCACTGTGCCAGTGCTGCACAAAATTCTCGACGTCCTTATGGCTCATCGGGAGCATATCCAGGGCGCTGAAGCCATCCTGCGCCAGCCAGTCCGATTCAGCGGCCGCCGGCCTTGAAGTTACGACATAGGTGGCATTCGGATACGTTCTAATCAATTCGCGAAGCCATTTACGCGCCTCATCTCGCTGATTATTCGGAAGCTCGTCTACGCCATCAATGAGGACAAGAGCCCGCCCCGCCCTAAGGATCCTATTGACCCATTTATCCGGCATTTCATCAGCCAGATGCGTGCCAACCTCCGGGAAGAATTCACCGGGGGATGGGAGCGGCTTGTTGGCGAATCGACGAAGTGGAAGGATGAACGGCACCAGAGTGTTCCAAGATGCGAGTCCTCCTTCTAGGCCCTTCCTGGCTACATTTACCGACAGCCATTGAAGCAGAGTCGTCTTTCCCGAACCTGCATCTCCGCGCAGCAGTATGCGTTTGAGGTTTGCGATTGCCGCTTCGGCTTTCATTCCGAGCGGCGCGACCGTGGAGCTGGATTCGGCGCCGACGGCGTCGATCTCGCTTCTCACTGCTTCGCCAAAAAGATCTGGAGACGGACCGGAAGCGCCTGAGGATTGAGCGACGCTTAGCGTAATGTACGCTGCCGTAAGATTGTAAGATCTATTGGAGCGATCGGCGAGGTCGATCCCAAAAATTTGAAGACGATCGAGCGCCTCTTCGATTAGTGCACAATATCGTGTCTCAAATTCAATGTCATCGCTACGGAGATCCTGCCCCAACCCGTCTTGAATCTTCTCGACTGCCTCGGTGAGGAGGTTCAATCGCTTCAAGATTTCGATGTCCGCGCGCGCTGAAAAAGTCGACCATGAGGAGATGAACTGCACTACCTGCAAGGCGGTTCGATAAACCAGAACCTCGTAGAGGCTGTCCGCCATCTCGGAGAGAGCGGCTGCCTTACGGATCTTCTCGCTTTGCCGAATCACCGTAGCGGCATAAGCTTGCGGATCGAGAGAGAGCGCCCAGATATCTGCCGTGGTTTTTGTAAAGCTGTCGACAGTCAGGTCAAGCGCCGCCTGCCGTTCGTTTCCTGCCAAATCTCGAAACTCGTCACGAAGGTAGGATTCTAGGCCTTTCTGAACGTGCTCAGCGAGGCGCTTAACGTCGGCTTCTTCAACCTTATTAGGTCGTTTCAATCTAAGCCTGGGGAGTATAGGTGCAGGCGCGATTCCGGCTCCTGGTCCGGGAATTAGAGATCGTGTTGCTGCGCCAACTGCCGTACCGAAGATGGCCGTGGCGATCTTCGCGGCTACTACCTCAAGCATTTCTGACAGCTCCAGACTCATTCGGCATCTATGAAGGGACGCGGGCGGGGCCAGGGTGGCAGTACAGGACCTCGTACCTTAGCTGAGCGTGCGCTGTCAGGTGACCGTTATAAGCAAGGTCATCCCAGGTTCTCAAAGCCGCTTGAGATGCCGCAGGGCGGCTCCGCACTGTGGCTGGAGACGCCCTTCCATGACCGGGGTGAGCTGCCGACAGCCCATCCTGCCTACCTAGCCAACCTCGTCTCTACCGAGAGGAGTCAAGGCTGGCAGACGACGGCCGCGACTTGCTGCTAAGGCTTGTCCCGTATAAGGCTGGGACCTGGGAGATCGGTCGGCGGTACTGTCGGCCGATGGAGCCTGACAAGTCGAACGAGTGCCCGCTTCATGGTGCTGGGGTGAGCGCGCAGAGCATGGTGGGTCGTCGGCTCGTGGAGGTCGTCGGCTCGTGGCACATGTACGGCAGTGCTGCCCCCGCGGGACCGCTGGATGTGTGGCTGATCGATGACCGGGGTGCCGCCATCCACCTCACGACCGGATCGGATTGGTGTCTGATCATCGATGCGTCGAAGCCGCACGCCGGCTACGACATGGGCGACTCGGGGCGCGTCAACGTGGGAACGATCGGTGAGGAGACGCCGTTCGCGGACCACGTCGGGGAGGACGTACTGGAGGCGCGGGAGGAATACGCACGGAACACCGGGCGCGTCGCCTTGGAGCTCACATTCCCCACGGGTCGGGTCCGTTGTGAGAGCTGGGCTGGGGACCTCCGCTTGACCTCGGTGTGATGATCTTGGCGTGACTGGTGTGATCACGGCGTCAGAGTCGTCTTGGATAGGCCCGTTCACGGGGCTCAGCCCGAGGCTGTTCCGGAAGCTGGTGACCATGCTGCGACACGAAGGGGCAGACGCGAACCGCAAGGGTCGGCCGTGGAGCCTTCCGCTTGAGGACAGGGCACTGCTGGTCGCCACCTATTGGCGGACGAACCTGACCATGCGCCAGCTTGGCCCGCTGTTCGGGGTCTCCAAGTCGGCGGTGGGTCGCATCATCGACCATCTGGGGCCGATGCTTGCGCTCAGGCCGCGGAAGCGGTTCGCCAAGGACACCGTCCTCATCGTGGACGGCACCCTCGTGCCCACCCGCGATCACACCGTGGCCGAGCGGTCGAAGAATTACAGGTACTCCACGAACCACCAGGTCGTGATCGACGCCGACACC